>NZ_CP107811.1:2700000-3023750 GCF_036346105.1 Streptomyces sp. NBC_00539 | reverse complement strand
CGCCCCGCCCGTCGTCCGACACCCTCAGCAGCAGCCGGCCCCCACCGCGGTGGCCGTCGGCCCGCCACACCTCCACGCTCGCCGCCCCGGCCCCCGCGTGCTTGCTCACGTTCTGCAGCAGCTCCGACACCACGAAGTACGCGATCCCCTCGATCGCCGCCGCCGGCCGCCCCGGCAGGTCCACCGCCACGTCCACCGGCACCAGACACCGCGACGCCACCGACGACAGCGCCGCGTCCAGCCCCCGGTCCGTCAGCACCGCCGGATGGATCCCGCGCGCGAGGTCCCGCAGCTCCTGGAGGGCGATCTTCACTTCCCCGTGCGCCTCGTCCACCATGGCCGCCGCCGCGTCCGGGTCCTCCAGCAGCTTCTCCTTCGCCAGGCCCAGCCCCATGGCCAGCGCCACCAGCCGCGCCTGCGCCCCGTCGTGCAGGTCCCGTTCGATCCGCCTCAGGTCGGCGGCGGCCGTGTCCACGACCACCCCCCGCCCGGACTCCAGCTCCGCGATGCGCCGCTCCAGCCCGTCGGACGGCGACAGCAGGCCCCGTACCATCGCCCGGTCCGCATTGGCCAGGGCGCGCACCAGCCACGGCAGCACCGGCCACAGCACGAACAGCCCGACCAGCGCGATACTGAAAGTCAGCAGTCCCCACGGCAGCCGGACCAGCGCGTACAGCACGGTCCGCCAGGCCACCGGATCCTTGATGCCCGTCCACAGCCAGGGGAAGAACCCGCCGGACCGTCCCGGCCCCGGTATCGGCGTCGGCTCGTCCACCCGTATCCCGAGCAGCGTCCGCGCCCGCGCGCGCTCCGGCTTCCCGAGCTGCCGTGCTCCCCACAGACCACACACGAGCAACGGCAGTCCGACCACGGTCACGGACAGCGCACCCGTCGCCGCAACCATGACAACCGTGTAAACAAAACCGATCAACGCCACCGGCAGATTGATCAGCAGGTACGCGATCTCCCTCCACGTCGAGGCGTCGAAGGGGCCCCGGACTCGGGGAGGGCGGTCGTCATCTGGGGTGCGGCTGCTGGCGTCCATGCGCCACAGCCTGCCAACTGCGCACTCCCGATGCCATGGGGTGGCCCGCCCGCGGTGAACGGGGGATAACCCCACCCGCCGTGGCCCAGGCTCTAGACTCCCGTGCGTACCAGATCATCCAGATCGTCGACAGTGGCCGAGGAGCGAGGAACGGACGTGCCCGACCCAACGGTATCGACCGTAAACGAGCTCGCGGCGGACTACTTCCGAAGCTATTCGGTCGTCGGCCTGCTCGCCGTACTCGGCGTGCTCTTCGTCGCCGTGGCCTTCGGCGCCGGCCGTCTGCTGCGGCCCGTGGTCCCCACCCCCGAAAAGCTGCTGACGTACGAATGCGGCGTGGACCCGGTGGGCGAGGGCTGGGCGCACACCCAGGTCCGCTACTACGTCTACGCCTTCCTCTACGTCATCTTCGCCGTCGACTCGATCTTCCTCTTCCCGTGGGCGACGGTCTTCGCCGCCGCCGGTTACGGCGCCACGACGCTCGTGGAGATGTTCGTCTTCCTGGGCTTCCTGGCCGTCGGCCTGCTCTACGCGTACAAGAAGGGCGTCCTCGAATGGACGTGACACCCGCCCCCACACCGGCCGTTGGCCCGGCCGTGACCGTCCCGGAGCTCCTGCCGGAGCCGAAGAGGCTGGGCGTGCTCTCCCGGCTGGCCCCCGAACCCATGAAGGTGGTCCTCAACTGGGGCCGCCGGTACAGCCTGTGGGTCTTCAACTTCGGCCTGGCCTGCTGCGCGATCGAGTTCATCGCCGCGTCGATGGCCCGGCACGACTTCATCCGGCTCGGCGTCATCCCGTTCGCGCCCGGCCCGCGCCAGGCGGACCTGATGATCGTCTCCGGGACCGTCACGGACAAGATGGCCCCGGCCGTCAAGCGGCTCTACGAGCAGATGCCGGAGCCGAAGTACGTCATCTCCTTCGGTGCCTGCTCCAACTGCGGGGGCCCCTACTGGGACTCGTACGCGGTGACGAAGGGCGTCGACCAGATCATCCCCGTCGACGTCTACGTCCCCGGCTGCCCGCCGCGTCCCGAGGCGCTGCTCCAGGGGATCCTCAAGCTCCAGGAGAAGATCGCCAGGGAGTCGCTCGCCGACCGCTACGCCACCGCCGGCTCCTCGGTCGCCCAGCTCACCAGCGGCCTGGTCGCGCCGCCCGCCGCCGAGGGGGCGGGGAAGTGAACCTCTACGACACCCTGCCCGACGCCGCCCCGACGGTCTTCGGAGCCGAGGCCGTCGGCTCGTCCGCGTACGACGTCCTCACGGTCGACGTGCCCGTCGGATCCTGGATCCCGGCGCTGGAGATCGCCCGCGACAAGCTGGGCTGCACCTACTTCGACTGGCTGAGCGCGGTGGACGAGCCGGGCACGGGCTTGCGGATCTGCGCGCACGTCGTCGCGCTGGAGGGCCACCGGGTACGTCGCCTCCTGCTGCGGACGACGGTTCCGCACGCGGCGCCGTCGCTGCCGTCGGCGGTCGCGGTCTACGCGGGCGCGGAGTGGCACGAGCGGGAGACCTTCGAGATGTTCGGGGTGACCTTCACCGACCACCCGCACCTGGTGCCGCTGCTGCTTCCCGAGAACTTCGAGGGCCACCCGCTGCGCAAGGACTTCGTCCTGGCGGCGCGCGTGGCCAAGGCGTGGCCGGGTGCCAAGGAGCCGGGCGAGGCACACGACCCGGACGCGCCGAAGCGGCGGCAGATGCTGCCGCCGGGAGTGCCCGACCCGAACGACTGGGGCCCGCTCAAGGGCCAGCTCCCGCCGGCCCCTGCCCGGCCGGCCCGCACCCCCCGCGCCGGCGCCCCGACCCGCCGTCCGGGCCCGGCGTCCACGGACGCCCCCGCCGACGCCGCGCCGCCCCGCGCACCCCGCCGTACGCGTTCGGTGTCGGAGGGCTCGGCGAGCCAGGCGACCCCGGTGGAGGGCGCTCCGGCCGAGGCCCCGGCCCCGCGCCCGGCCCGCCGTACGCGTTCGGTGTCACAGGGCTCGGCGAGCCAGGCGACCCCGCCCGGCGAGGGCAGCCCTGCCGCCGGGCAGGTGCCCGCGCCGGGGGCGGAGACCCCCACCGCGAAGCCGCCGGCCGGCCGAGACGCTCCGTGGCACGACCCGAAGCCCGCCTTCGAAGACCCGGCCCCGCCGAAGCCCGCGGCACAGGACCCGGCCCCGCCGAAGCCCGCGGCACAGGACCCGGCCCCGCCGAAGCCCGCGGCACAGGACCCGGCCCCGCCGAAGCCCGCGGCACAGGACCCGGCCCCGCCGAAGCCCGCGGCAGGCGACCCCGTTCCGCCCGAGCCCGCCGCGGACGACCCCGTTCCGCCCGAGCCCGCCGCGGACGACCCGTCCGACGGCACCACCCCCGACCACCACGATGGAGGCGACGCGTGAACGACGTACTCGACGTCGCCCTGCGCCTGGTCCT
Organism: Streptomyces sp. NBC_00539; assembly: GCF_036346105.1. Lineage (GTDB taxonomy): Bacteria > Actinomycetota > Actinomycetes > Streptomycetales > Streptomycetaceae > Streptomyces. The sequence goes on along the minus strand of NZ_CP107811.1, from coordinate 3,020,291 downwards.
CGTCTTCGCCGTCTTCCTCGTGCTCCCGCTCGTCGTCGGCCAGACCGAGCACAAGGTCATGGCCCACATGCAGGGCCGCCTCGGCCCCATGTACGCCGGCGGCTTCCACGGCTGGGCACAGCTCGTCGCGGACGGAGTGAAGTTCGCGCAGAAGGAAGACGTCGTCCCGGCCAACGCCGACCGCCGGATCTTCCAGCTCGCCCCCGCCGTCGCGCTGCTCCCGTACCTCCTCGTCCTCATCGTGATCCCCCTCGGCCCCGGCAAGGGCGCCGTCGGCCAGGTCATCGACGCCGGGCTCTTCTTCGCGCTCGCGGTCATGGGCGTCGGCGTACTCGGCAGCCTGATGGCCGGCTGGGCCTCCGCCAACAAGTTCTCCCTGCTCGGCGGCCTGCGCACCGCCGCCCAGCTCCTCGCGTACGAGCTGCCCATGCTGCTCGCGGCCGCCTCGGTCGCCATGGCCGCCGGGACCGTGTCCCTGCCCGGCATCCTCGAAGAGTTCCAGTGGTGGTGGCTGCCCTGGCAGATCGTCGGCGCCGTCGTCTTCTTCACCGCCGGCCTCGCCGAACTCCAGCGGCCCCCCTTCGACATGCCCGTCGCCGACTCCGAGATCATCTTCGGCGCGTACACCGAGTACACCGGCCTGCGCTTCGCGCTGTTCCTGCTCGCCGAGTACGCCGGCATCGTCGTCCTCTGCGCCCTGACCACCGTCCTGTTCCTCGGTGGCTGGCACGGCCCCTTCGGCGCCGACGGCCTCGGTTGGGTCTGGACCCTCCTCAAGGTCGCGGTCCTCGCCTTCGTGGTGATCTGGCTCCGCGTGAGCTACCCGCGACTGCGCGAGGACCAGCTCCAGAAGCTCGCCTGGACCGTACTCATCCCCCTCGCGCTCGCCCAGATCGCGCTCACCGGCATCGTGAAGGTGGCGATCCAGTAATGCCCCCCATCCCCGGTTCCGGCCTCGCCAAGGGGCTGGCCGTCACCCTGCGCACGATGACGAAGCGCTCGCACACCGCCCAGTACCCCGACGTGCAGCCCGAGCTCCCGCCCCGCAGCCGTGGGGTCATCGGCCTGTTCGAGGAGAACTGCACAGTCTGCATGCTGTGCGCACGTGAGTGCCCCGACTGGTGCATCTACATCGACTCCCACAAGGAGACGGTGCCGGCCGCCGCCCCCGGCGGCCGCGAGCGCAGCCGCAACGTCCTCGACCGTTTCGCCATCGACTTCTCCCTCTGCATGTACTGCGGCATCTGCATCGAGGTGTGCCCCTTCGACGCCCTGTTCTGGTCGCCGGAGTTCGAGTACGCGGAGACGGACATCCTGGAACTCACCCACGAGCGCGACAAGCTGCGCGAATGGATGTGGACCGTGCCGGCCCCGCCCGCCCTGGACCCGGCCGCCGAGGAGCCGAAGGAAGTCGCCGCCGCCCGCAAGGCGGTGGAGAAGGCCGAAGCTGCTGCCGCCGCGGCCGCTGCTGCTGCCGCGGCTGCCGCCGAGCCGACCACCACCGAGCCCGCTGCCGAACCGGGCGCCGACAGCACGCCGGAGGCAGACGCGTGAGCCCCGCCGTCCTCAGCCCCGCCGTCCTCACCCTGGCCGCGACGACGGGACCGGGTTTCCTGTCCCCGACCGGTGTCGAGATCGCCTTCGCCCTCGTCGGCCTCGCCACCCTCGGCGCGGCCGCCGTCACCGTGACGACCAAGCAGCTCGTGCACGCCGCCCTGTGGCTGGTCGTCGCGCTCGGCGGGATCGCCGTCGAGTACCTGCTGCTGACCGCCGAGTTCATCGCCTGGGTCCAGGTACTGATCTACCTCGGTTCCGTGATCGTCCTCCTGCTCTTCGGGCTGATGCTCACCAAGGCCCCCATCGGCCCGTCCCCGGACTCCGACTCCCGCAACCGCCCGGTCGCGGTCGGTGTCGCCGTGGTCGCCGCCGCCGCGCTGGTGTGGGTCGTCGTCGACGCCTTCCGCACCACCTGGATCGACCTCGACGGCCCCGTCCAGGGCTCCACCAAGGTCTCCGGAGAGATCCTCTTCCGGCACTGGGTGCTGCCCTTCGAGGCGCTGTCCGTCCTGCTCCTCGCCGCCCTGATCGGCGCCATCGTGCTCTCCCGCAGGACAGACCCGGGCCACTCCGGCCCGGGCGACCCCGGGCCGGCCGCCCCCCGCGCCGCCGGCACCCGCCCCGCGGCCCACCGCCCCACCGACAAGGGGCCGCGCTGATGCACCTCGCCTACCCCGCCGTGCTCGCGGCGCTGCTGTTCTGCACCGGCCTGTACGGAGTGCTCGCCCGCCGCAACGCCATCCTGGTCCTGATGTCCGTCGAGCTGATGCTCAACGCCGTCAACCTCAACCTGGTGGCCTTCGACGTCTGGATGCGCGACACCCTCCACGCCGGCCAGGCCCTCACCCTGTTCACCATCGCCATCGCCGCCGCCGAGATCGGCATCGGTCTCGCGATCGTGCTGATGGTGTACCGCAACCGGGGCACCTCGGACATCGACCGGCTGCGCGACACCGCCGAAGGCCACGAGCCCCCGGCCGCCCCCGACTCCTCCACCGCCGCGAACCAGCAGAGCGAGGTCACCGCGTGAGCACCACGACCCTCGCGGTCCTCGTCCCCCTCCTCCCCTTCCTGAGCGCAGTCGCCGGACTCCTCTCGGGCCGCCGTGCCCCCGGGTTCGTCCGGCCGCTGGCCGTGCTGCCGACGCTGGGCACCGCCGTACTGGCCGTGCTCGTCGCCGTCCGCCAGGGCGGCGGCAAGGCGATCGACACCGCCACCGAACTGACCCCGACCGGCTCCGTGCCGATCGACCTCTCCCTCTACCTCGACGGCTTCGCCGTGCTGGTCGCCGTCCTCGTCGGGGTCGTCGCCACCTGCGTGCAGATCTACTCGACGGCCTACCTGCGCGACGACCCGCGCTACCCGTCGTACGCGGCTCTGGTCTCCCTGTTCACCTCCGCCATGCTGCTCGTCGTCTACTCCGGCGACCTGATGGTCCTGCTGGTCGGCTGGGAGGTCATGGGCATCTGCTCGTACTTCCTGGTCGGCCACTACTGGGAGACCGAGGCGGCCCGCTCCGCCTCCCTCAAGGCCTTCCTCGTCACCAAGCTCGGCGACGTGCCCTTCCTCATCGGCCTGTTCGCCCTCGCCGCCGACGCGGGCTCCTTCCGGATCACCAAGATCCTGGGCGCCGTCGCCTCCGGGGGCCTGAGCCACCCGACGCTGATCGCGCTGCTCCTGCTGGCCGGAGTCGCCGGCAAGTCCGCGCAGTTCCCGCTGCACACCTGGCTCCCCGACGCCATGGCGGGCCCCACCCCGGTCTCCGCCCTGATCCACGCGGCGACGATGGTCGCCGCCGGTGTCTACTTCATCGCCCGACTCCTGCCCGTCTTCGCGGCCTCCCGGGCCGCGCTGGTGGTCATGGCCGTCATGGCGGCCGTCACGATGGTCGGCTCGGGCCTCGCCGCCCTGGCGCAGGACGACATCAAACGCGTCCTGGCCTACTCCACCGTCGGCCAGCTCGGCTACATGATCGGGGCCCTGGCCGTCGGCGACCGCGGGGCCGCCATCTTCCACCTCCTGTCCCACGGCGCCTTCAAGGCACTCCTCTTCCTCGGCGCGGGCGTCATCATCCACGCCGCCGGGACGAACTCCCTGGCCGCCATGTCCCGCATGGACGGCCTGGCCAAGCGCATCCCCGACGCCTTCTGGACCATGACGATCGCGCTCCTCGCGCTCGCCGCGATCCCGCCCTTCGCCGGCTTCTTCTCCAAGGAAGCCGTCCTCGTCGCCGCCGAACACGCCGCCGGCGGCCACTCCGACGTCGCGCCCAGTACCGCCGGCTGGGTCGTCCTGGTCGCCGGTGTGCTGACCGCCCTGCTCACCGCCGGCTACGCCACCCGCCTGTGGCTGATGGCCTTCCGCGGCCGGGGCGCCGCCGCCCCCGACCACGGCAGGGAACCCTTCGCCATGACCGGCGTGCTGTGGCTGCTGGCGATCCCGTCGATCGGCTTCGGCCTCGCCGCCGGACCGATCGCCGACTGGTTCGACGGCCGCCGGCTCACCCCGACCGTGACGACCTCCCTCCTCGGCACCGGCGCCGCACTCATCGGAGCCCTGCTCACCTACGGCCTGTGGCAGCGCGCCACCGCCAAGGCCGCCGCCGGAGCCCCCTCCGATGCGACCGCGGTGCCCGCCGCCGCCACCGCCGCGGAGTCGGCCGCCGAGACCCCCGAGGTCGCCGAGGTCACCCACGACCACCCGGCCGTGCCCGCCGGTCCCGCCCCCGACCCCGGCAAGGCCCTCCTCGGCCCGCTGTTCCGCCACGCCGCCGACGGCTTCCACCTCGACGCCGTCTACGCCCGGCTCTTCGTGCGCCCCGTCCGCGGCGCCGCGAGCCTGGTCCGCTTCCTCGACCGCGAGGTGGTGGACACGTACGTCACCGGCGCGGGCGCCGGCCCCCGGCTGCTCGGCCTCCTCGTACGCCGCGCCCAGACCGGCAACGTGCAGAGCTACCTGAGCGCCCTGCTCGCCGGCGCCGTGGTCCTGGCCATCGCCACCGCCGTCATCGCCAACGTCAACGCCGGATCGTGAGCCGTGAGCCAGCCGTGATTGATATCAGCCCGTCCGTGATGCAGTTCCTTCTGGCGTTCATCGTGGCCGCACCGCTCCTCGGCGCCGTCGCGGCCCTGCTGCCCGCCCCGCCCGGGCTCAGGGGGAAGAGCCCCGAACAGGCCGTGCTGCGCCACGGCGTGACCGTCACCGGCGTGATCCTCGCCGCGGCGATCGCCCTCGCCGCGGGCTTCGACCACGACACCCCGTCCCGCTTCCAGGCGACGACGGACATCAGCTGGATCCAGGCGCTGAACATCCGGATCCACCTCGGCGTCGACGGCATCTCGCTCCCCCTCCTCCTGATGACCGCGCTGCTGTTCTTCCTGTGCGCGCTCTACAGCTACTTCAAGCTCCCCGACGGCCCTTCCCCGAAGGCCTTCGTCGCACTGCTCCTCGTCCTGGAGTCCGGCACCCTCGCGACCTTCGCCGTCCTCGACCTGCTGCTGTTCTTCCTCGCCTTCGAGATGGTCCTCATCCCCATGTACTTCCTCATCGCCCGCTGGGGCGGTGCTCAGCGGCAGGCAGCCGCCTGGAAGTTCATCCTCTACACCCTCCTCGGATCCGTGGTCATGCTGCTCGGTCTGCTGCTGATCGGACTGAACAGCGGCACGTTCGACATGGTGGCACTCGCCTCTGACAACGGCCGCGGACTGACCCACACCACCCAGCTGCTGGCCGTGCTCGCCATCGGCATCGGCCTCGCCGTGAAGACCCCGATGTGGCCGCTGCACAGCTGGCTGCCGGACGCCCACACCGCAGCGCCCACCGTCGGCTCCGTCCTCCTCGCGGGCGTACTGCTCAAGATGGGCACGTACGGGTTCGTACGCATCCTGCTCCCGGTCACCCCCGACGGCATGCACACCTTCGCCCCCTACCTCGGGGCGTTCGCCGCCATCGGCATCGTCTACGGGTCCCTCGCCTGCCTCGCGCTGACCCGCAAGGGCAACAAGGGCGACCTCAAGCGCCTCATCGCGTACTCCTCCGTCGGCCACATGGGCTTCGTGCTCCTCGGCATCGCGTCCATGACCCCCACCGGCGTCAACGGCGCGCTCTTCGCCAACATCGCCCACGGCCTGATCACCGGCCTGCTCTTCTTCCTGGTCGGCGCGCTCAAGGACCGCTACGGCACCGCCGACCTCGACACCCTCGCCGGAGCCACCGGTGCCGCCCTGTACGGCCGCGCCCCCCGCCTCGGCGCGCTGCTCGCCTTCGCCGCCGTCGCCTCCCTCGGCCTGCCCGGCCTGGCCGGTTTCTGGGGCGAGATGCTGGCCTTGTTCGGCGCGTTCGACCCGGCCGCGGGCCTGTCCCGTCCGGCCTTCCTGACGTACATGGCCGTCGGCGCCTTCGGCACGCTGCTCACCGCCGCATACCTTCTGATCGTCGTACGGCGGGTGTGCATGGGCGACCCGAAGGAAGGCCCCGAGCTCTCCCTGGCCGACGTCCAGCACTACGAATTCGCCGCCTGGACCCCGCTCGTCGCCCTCACCGTCCTCGCCGGCCTGTGGCCCGCCGTCCTCCTCGGCCTCACCGACCCGGCCGTCCAGAAGCTCCTCGCAGGAGGCAACTCATGACGGTCCTGTCCGTCGCGGCCGCCACGGCCCCCGGCCCGGCCGCGCCCAGCCTCGTCCAGTCCGTCGACTGGCTCGCGATCGCCCCCGTCGTGATCCCCGCCGCCGTCGCCCTGGTCGTACTCGTCGCCGACCTGTTCACAGCGCAGAGGCACAAGCCGCTCCTCGGCTGGCTCTCCGTCGCCGGACTCGCCGCCGCGACCGCCACCCTGCTGCCGCTGCGCGCCGGCGACCGCGCCACCTTCTGCCTCGCCGGCGATGTCGGCGCGTGCAGTTACACCGCCGACCACTTCACGCTCGTCATCCAGTTCCTCGTCCTGGCCGGCGCCCTCGTCACGGCCCTGCTGTCGCTGACCGCCGTCGACGAGATGCGCATGCCCGCGGGCGAATACTGGTTCCTGCTGCTCTCCTCCGCCGCCGGCGCGGCCCTGCTGCCCGCCGCCCGCGACCTCGCCACCCTCATCGTCGCCCTCGAAGTCGCCTCGCTGCCCGCCTTCGCCCTCGTCGGCATGCGCCGCGGCGACCGGCTCTCCTCCGAGGCCGCCCTCAAGTTCTTCCTGTCCTCCGTCACCGCCACGGCCGTGTCGCTGCTCGGCGTCAGCTTCGTCTACGCCGTCACCGGCTCCCTGCACCTCACCCAGGTCGCCGACCGCCTCGAAGACGTCCCCGCGCAGCTCACCACCCTCGCCATGGCGGGCGTCGCCCTCACCCTCGTCGGCTTCGCCTTCAAAACGGCCGCCGTCCCCTTCCACTTCTGGGTCCCCGACACCTACGTCGGCGCGCCCCTGCCCATCGCCGGCTACCTCTCGGTCATCGGCAAGGCCGTCGGCTTCACCGGCCTGATCCTGGTCACCGTGATCGCTTTCCCGGCGTACTCCGACATCTGGGGCCCGGCGCTCGCCGTCCTCGCCGCCCTCACCATGACCGTCGGCAACGTCGCCGCCCTGCGCCAGTCCGCCGACCGCGCGAACAGCGCCGTACGGCTGCTCGCCTGGTCCTCGGTCGGACAGGCCGGCTACCTGCTCGTGCCGATCGCCGCCGCCGCGTACGCCGAGCGCGACCAGATCGGCTCCACCGTCGCCTACGCGCTCATGTACGGCGCCGTGAACCTCGGCGCCTTCGCCGTGGCCGCGCTGGCGGCCCGTACGAAGCCGCTGCACCGGATCGACGACTACCGCGGGCTGTACGCCGAGCGCCCGCTCGCCGCCCTGACGCTGGCCTTCTTCCTGCTCTGCCTGGCCGGCCTGCCGCCGGGCATCATCGGCCTGTTCGCCAAGGTCACCGTCTTCCGGGCCGCGATCGACGCGGGTCTGGGGTGGCTGGCCGTGGTCATGGCCGTCAATGTGGTCATCGCCCTGTACTACTACCTGCGCTGGACGGCCCTGCTCTTCCGCCCCGCCGCCGCGGACCAGGCGCGCACCACCGCCCCGGCGCCCTGGCCCGTCACCGTCGCGATCCTGCTCACCGGGGTCACCGCCCTGATCCTCTCGGGGGCGCCGCAGCTGGTGCTGCGCTTCGCGTCGGGCAGTCTGTTCCCGCAGTAGCCGGGGCCGCCCATCCCGCCGGTCGCCCCGCCCGCCCGGTGCGGCAGTGGCCCGCGCCGGCCCGCCTCGTGGTGGCCCGCGCGGGCCGCACGTGTGATCCCGCGCGGCCCGCGCTCGTGCGGCAACCCGTACGGAGCAACGCCGCATGCCGCCCCGGCCTGCCCGCCCGCCGGGGCGGTCCGCCGGGGCGCGGCCCGGGAACCTGGCGCGTTCACCTCGCGTTGACCAGGAAGGGAGGGTCCACTGGACCGGAAGACCCTTTGTTCCACAGATCCCGGACGGGTTCCCCCTGCCGCACCATTTGGAGGGCGTACCGTGCACCGCCGGCACAACGGGCTGAAGACCGCCGTACTCCTCGGCGGGCTGTCGGCACTCATCATCGTCATCGGAAGCTTCTTCGGACGGACCGGCCTGATCGTCGCCGTCCTCATCGCGCTCGGGACGAACGCGTACGCGTACTGGAACAGCGACAAGCTGGCTCTACGCGCGATGCGCGCCCGTCCCGTCAGCGAGTTCGAGGCCCCCGCCCTCTACCGCATGGTGCGCGAGCTCTCCACCTCCGCGCGCCAGCCGATGCCCCGGCTCTACATCTCGCCCACCGAAGCCCCCAACGCCTTCGCCACCGGCCGCAACCCGCGCAACGCCGCCGTGTGCTGCACCGAGGGCATCCTGCGCATCCTCGACGAGCGCGAGCTGCGCGGCGTCATCGGCCACGAGCTGAGCCACGTCTACAACCGGGACATCCTCATCTCCTCGGTCGCCGGGGCCCTCGCCTCCGTGATCATGTTCCTGGTGAACTTCGCCTGGCTGATCCCGGTCGGGCGCTCCGACGACGAGGAGGGGCCCGGCATCCTCGGCATGCTGCTGGTCATGATCCTGGGCCCGCTGGCCGCATCCGTGATCCAGCTCGCGATCAGCCGCTCGCGCGAATACGAGGCGGACGCCTCCGGCGCCCAGCTGACCGGAGACCCGTTGGCGCTGGCCAGCGCCCTGCGCAAGCTCGACGCGGGCACCAGGCAGCTTCCGCTGCCGCCCGAGCCCCGACTGGAGACGGCGAGCCACATGATGATCGCCAACCCCTTCCGTCCCGGCCAGGGACTGTCCAAGATGTTCTCCACGCACCCCCCGATGGCCGAGCGCATCGCCCGGCTCGAACAGATGGCAGGCCGGACCCAGTGAAGACCGTTCTGAACGTCATTTGGCTCGTACTCAGCGGCGTGTGGCTGTTCCTGGGCTACTGCCTCGCGGGCCTGATCCTCTGCGTCACCATCATCGGCATTCCCTTCGGGATCGCCGCCTTCCGCATCGCGCTGTACGCCCTGTGGCCCTTCGGCTACACCACCGTCGAGCGCCGCGACGCCGGCGCCGCCTCATGCGTCGGCAACGTGCTGTGGCTCGTCCTGGCCGGCTGGTGGCTGGCCATCAGCCACATCGTCACGGGCCTCGCCCTGTGCGTCACGATCATCGGCATCCCGTTCGGCATCGCCAACTTCAAGATGGTCCCGCTCTCCCTGCTCCCGCTGGGCCGCGAGATCGTCCCGACGGACGCCCCCTTCGCCTCCCGGTAGCGGCTTCGCCTCGTGGTTATCCACAGGCCGGGGCGCTTGTCAGTGGGGTGGTGCACGATGAATGCATGGACGAAGCACAGAAGTTGCCGCAGCAACTTCCACACCGACGACCCAACTCCGCCCGGGCGTACGCAGGGTCCTCAACGGCCTTGCCGGAAACCGGTACCCGGTCCCGCGCCGGCCGCCCGGCAGGCCGCGTCCGGCCGCGCCCTCCGCCCCGGCGCGCCCTGACCTGATCGGCCCTCAACCGGTGTGCCCGCCCCGCCCCCGCGCGGCATGGATCGCCGTCCCCACTCCCTTGCCGCTGCCGCGGCCCGCTCCTTGACGCCTGAATACAGAGCCCACGCGCAGATGTTCGCGATCGCGATCCAGTGAGAGCTCCCGTATGTGACCGCCCCGCGTCCGGCCGTTAGCTGACGTTCCGGGGCCGCGGGAGCGGCGGGAGCGGCGGGCGCTGCCTCTCCCATCCGTCGAGGGCGGTCAGACAGGCGTGGTCCAGATGCCGCAGGCCACTGCGGTCGAGCCGCACCGGCTGGCCCGGCGGCAGACCGTCCAGGGAGTCCAGCAGCTTGGGCAGCCGCAGGAAGCTGGCGGTCCCGACCATCCGCACGCACAGCACGTCCCCTTCCGCCTCCCAGACCTCCTCGATGTGCAGCTGGGAGGTCTCCCACGCCGCCTTGGCCACCGCCAGGCCCAGCCCGACCAGCACGCCCTCGAAGAGGTTGGTGGCCACGATCGCGCCGGCCGTCGCCACCAGGACCACCGCCTCGCCCCGGTGGGTCCGCCACAGGGCGGCGAGCACCTTGACCCGGAGCAGCTTCCACCCCGCGTGCAGCAGCACCCCGGCGAGCGCGGCCAGCGGTACCGCCTCCAGCGCCCGGGGGAAGGCCACGCAGAACAGCAGGAGCCAGCCACCGTGCAGGACCCTGGACGCCCGGGTCCGCGCCCCGGCCTCCACGTTGGTGGCGCTGCGTACGATCACGGCCGTCATCGGCAGCGCCCCGAGCAGCCCACACGTCAGGTTGCCCACGCCTTGGGCCACCAGTTCCCGGTCGTAGTCGGTGCGGGGCCCGTCATGCATCCGGTCCACCGCCGCCGCACTGAACAGGGTCTCCGCGGAGGCGATCAGCGCGAGCGCCACCACGGTCCCGAACGCCCCGACGGAAGCCAGCGCCCCGGCGTCTTCCCAGCGGGGCAGCGACACCGCGTCCAGTACGCCCGTCACCCGTACCCGTTCGACCGGCAGCCCGAACAGCGCGGCCGTCGCGGTGGCCGCGGCCACCCCGACCAGCGCCCCGGGTACGAGCCGCAGCCGGGCCGGCAGCCGGCGCCACGCCACGAGAACGCCGATGGTCCCGACCCCGAGCGCCACGGCCACCCAGTCGCCCTGCGAGCCCAACGCGGCGGTCCCCGCCAGCTTGTCGAGGGTCTTCGCCGGGGCCCGTACGCCGCCCAGGGCGTAGAGCTGCCCGGCGATCAGCACGAGGCCGATCCCGGCCAGCATCCCGTGCACCACGGCGACCGAGATCGCCCGGAACCACCGCCCGAACCGCAGCAGCCCCATGCCCAGCTGCATCACCCCGGCAGCAGCCACCAGCGCCCCGAGCGCGGGCAGACCGTACGCCTGCACCGCCTCGTAGACGAGGACGGTCAGCCCCGCCGCCGGCCCGCTGACCTGGAGCGAGCTCCCGCGGAACCAGCCGGTCAGCAGCCCGCCGACGACCCCGGTGACCATGCCCAGCTCGGCCGGCACGCCGGAAGCGACGGCCACCCCCACACAGAGGGGCAGCGCGACGAGCGCGACGACCACGGACGCCCCGAAGTCTTCGCGGAACGTGCCGGTCCCGGGCATGCGAGTCCCCCTGTCACGCGGTGACGAATGGCACTCAGCGTGACGGGCGCACGAGCCGGTGCCTAGTGACCACCGGGAGCCCTGGCGGAGCACGCGCCGCTCACGCCCGGCGCACCCCACCCGAGAGCCCCGCCCCCGGGTACGGGGGGACACCGTGCGGGGGACACCGCGCGGGGAAACGGGGCGGAGAAACGGCGAGGGCACAACGCGGGCAGCCGTCGAGGCGGTCCTCGGCCTTCGGCGGTGTGCCCCCGTTGTGCCCTGCCGGCTCGCTAGAAGCGCATGCGCGGCTCGCGGACCCGGATCAGCGGTAGTTCACGAACTGGATCGCGAAGTCCAGGTCCTTGCCCTTGAGGAGCGCCTGGACGGTCTGGAGGTCGTCGCGGCTCTTGGAGCTGACGCGCAGTTCCTCGCCCTGGACCTGCGCCTTGACGCCCTTGGGCCCCTCGTCCCGGATGATCTTCGCGACCTTCTTGGCGTTCTCCTGGGAGATGCCCTCCTCGATCGTCGCGAAGATCTTGTACTCCTTGCCGGACAGCTGCGGCTCGCCGGCGTCCAGCGCCTTGAGCGAGATTCCACGCTTGACCAGCTTGGTCTCGAAGACGTCGAGGATGGCCTTCACGCGCTCCTCGGAGTTCGCCTCCATGAGGATCTTCTCGCCGGACCAGGCGATCGAGGCGCCCGTGCCCTTGAAGTCGTAGCGCTGCGAAAGCTCCTTGGCGGCCTGGTTGAGGGCGTTGTCGACCTCCTGCCGCTCGACCTTCGAGACGATGTCGAAACTGGAGTCGGCCATGTGCTGTGGCTCCTTGAAATCGGCTGGCTGTGCCCCGTGGGGCCGCGGCCGGACATCCCCGGACCGCTCCGCAAAGCCTAGCCACCGCGCCCCCGTGCGGTGCTGATCAATCCGGTGGCGAAGCACCCCCGGGCATCGGGTATTGTTTACGTCGTTGCCACGGAGCGCCGCCGCAAGGCGGAAAAACGGCAACATCCCATGGCGGTGTGCCCGAGTGGCCAAAGGGAGCAGACTGTAAATCTGCCGGCTCAGCCTACCCAGGTTCGAACCCTGGCGCCGCCACGCGAGTGAGACCCTCGCCTTCTACGGAAACGTAGGGGGCGGGGGTCTCTTCGCATGTCCGCGAGCGAGGAGCGGCGCGGTGCAAGCGCCCCGCCGAGCGGCCGACGGCGGCTACTTCCCCGGCTGCGTCACCGTCAGGTGGTACGTCGTGTCGACGCGGAAGCCGTTCGTCGTGGCAGCGTCGATCTCCAGCACGAACTGGCCCGGCGGCAGCGGGGTGAGGCCGCACCACAGCCCCCAGGCCACCCGCGGAGTGCCCCCCGCGTGGAAGGTCCTGGAGCTGTACTCGCGCACCGTCAGCGGAGTGCTGTTCAGCGCCGCCGACGCGCGCGCCACGGAGAGCGCCCACGGCTTGGTCACGAACGGCACCGCCCTGCGCTGGGTGTTCAGCACCGGGAAGAACAGCGGACGGGCCGCCGGGACGCTGCACCGCCGCACCACCCGGCCGCCGTACGTGCCCGCGAGGAACCAGAGGTCGTCGGGCTGGCGCCACCCGGCGTTGCGCCCCGTCGTATCGGCGACCGGGCTCTGGTCCTGCGGCGCCGAGAGGGCCCACTTCCACCACCGGGCGGCGAGCCGGCCGCCCTGCGCCTCGCCCACGCGCCACTCGCCGTCGCCCATGCCCACCCCGGTACCCCACGCGACCGCCCCCTGCAGCCGAACCGCAGTGACCCTATCGGGCGCCCCGGGCGCAACGATCAACGCGTCCCGTCGTTCACGGGGCGTGAACTGGACATCGAATACACGTGGCAAGGTCGGCGGCGGAGTCCTCATCGCCCTGCTGGGCGCGGGGCTCCCGGCCCTGCTCGGGGCGGCCCTGCACCCCCATGTCGGGCACTCCTACCAGGAGACCCGGCTCTACTTCGGCACCGCGCGGCCCGGCGGTCAGAGCCCGGTCACCGAGGCGGAGTTCAACCACTTCATCGACCGCGAGGTGACCCCCGCCTTCCCCGAGGGGCTCACCGTCCAGGACGCACACGGCCAGTGGCGCGGCAAGGACGGGACGATCGTCCACGAGACGTCGTACGAGGTGGTGCTGCTCTACCCGGAGCGGGAGGCCGACGACCGCAGCGTGCGCATCGAGCGGATCCGCCAGGCGTACGAGCGGCAGTACGAACAGGACTCCGTCGGCCGCTCCGACGACGAGGTGACGGCGGAGTTCTGACGGCGGCCGGGGGCGGATTCCGGCCCGGGGCGTGCGGTCCCGGCGCGTGCGGGCCCGGGGCGTCCAGGTCCGGGGCATGCGGTCCCGGCGCGTGCGGGCCCGGGCGGGCGGGTACGGTCAGTTGCCCGCCACGTCCTTGACGGCCACCGCGACCGGGGTGGATCCCGAGACGACCTCCAGCGTCAGGCCGGCCGTCGCCGGGGTCTCCACCAGCTCCGCCAGCACCGCCGCCACATCGTCACGCGGGATCGCCCCGGGCCCCGTGTGCGCCTCCAGGCGCACCAGCCCCGTACCGTCGTCGTCGGTCAGCGCACCGGGGCGCAGCACCGTCCACTCCAGGCCCAGGCGCGTACGGAGGTGGTCGTCGGCCTCCCCCTTGGCGCGGAGGTAGTAGTCGAACACCTCCTCGCCCTCGTGACGGGCGTCCGCGCCCATCGAGGAGACCATCAGGAAGCGGCGTACGCGCGCGCGTTCGGCCGCGTCCGCGAACAGCACCGCGGCCGCACGGTCCACCGTGTCCTTGCGTTCGATGCCGCTGCCCGGCCCGGCGCCGGCGGCGAACACCGCCGCGTCGGCGCCCTGGAGGATCCCCGCCACGTGCTCCACCGTGGCCGACTCCAGATCGCACAGCACCGGTTCGGCGCCCGCCTCCCGCAGGTCGTCGCCCTGCTCCGGGTCGCGGATGATGCCCGCGACCTCGTACCCGCGCGCGGAGAGCAGCCGCTCCAGCCGCAGCGCGATCTGACCGTGTCCACCTGCGATGACGATGCGCATGCCCCGACCGTACGACGAGCCGGGCCCGCCCGCCCGCGAACGGGCGGCGAACGGCCGGTGCCGGTTCGGTACGGGTCAGGGGCCCGGCTCCGTACGCCCCTGCCGGGGCAGGTCCAGGGCCACCGCGACCGCCGAGTCGCAGTACTCCCGTACGGCACTCGTACGGGCTACCACCCGGCCGCGGTGGATCACGATCCGGCTGTACGCCAGGGACAGCACCCCCGCGATGCGGTCACCGCGTACGGCGAGCAGCTCCGCCGGGAAACCGGATTCCACCCGGACTTCCGGAAGGCCCATCGCGTCCCGGGCGGCGGCGCTGACCGACTCGTACGCCTCCGCCGGACGCAGACCGCCCTGGGAGGCCAGCAGGTACGCGGCTTCGAGCGGGTCGCCGCGTCCCACGGGGTTGCCCGCGTCCCGCAGTGCTCCGCTGCCCGCCGCGACCCTGACCCCGGCGGAGCGCAGGAGGCGTACGGGCGCGGTGCGCAGGCCCCGGCGCTCCAGGGCGGCGCAGTCGCCCTGCGGGAGGCAGGTCACCCTGACTCCGGCCGTGGCCAGCTCGTCGGCGGCCCGGCCCGCCACGTCGAGCGGGAGCCGCGACATGCCGCCGCAGGGGCCGATGGTCACACCGGGACGCAGGCCGCGGGCCATCGTCGCGAGCCGGGTGAGGCGGGCGGGGTCGTCACCGTCCGTGTGCAGGTCGACGGGGCAGCCCTGCTCGTCGGCCAGTTCGAGGACGGCTTCGAGGTAGCCGGCCGGGTCGGGGTCCAGGTCCGGGCAGCCGCCGATCACCGAGGCGCCCATCTTGACGGCGTCGCGCAGCATGGCCCGCCCGTCCGCCCCGGCGATCCCGGTGAGCAGCCTCGGGACGGCGACCGTCGTCAGGTCGGCGAGGCCGCGCAGGGAGCGCCGGGCCTGCAGCACGGCCTCCATGGGGGCGAGTCCGTGGGCGTCGCCGATCCGTACGTGGGACCGCACGGCGGTGGCGCCGTGGCCCAGCTGGAGCAGGGCGGACTCGGTGGCCCGGCGCTGGACCTCGTCGGTGCCGTACGAGACGGGGCCCTCGCCGTCGGCGGTCAGGGCGGTGTCCCCGTGGGCGTGCGGTTCGGCGGGGGCGGGGAGCAGGAGGTAGCCGGTGAGGTCGACGCGGGGGGCCGGGGCGCGGGGGGTCAGGGCGCGGGAGGCCGGGGCGCGGGAGGGGAGGGCGCCGGCGGTAGCCACCTCCTGGATGCGGCCGCCGCCGAGCCGGACGTCGACGGTGCGGCCGTCGGTGAGGCGTGCCCCGGCCAGGAGCAGCGTGGTGGCTTCGGCGCCCCCGGCGGCCGGCCCCCCGGCGGGGCCGGCCGCCGGGGGGCCGTACCCGCCGCCGTCACCCCGGCCGCCGCGCGGGGGAGGGGAGGGCTGCTGCGGCTGGCTGTCGGACATCGCGCTCCTGCGGTGGCTCGGGCGGTTCCTGGGCCAGGGCCGGTGGCCGGTGGCCTGCGACCCAAGATCACGCAGCGTGTTCAGAGCCTAGGGCGCGGGGGTGTCCGGTTTGTGGAGGAGGGAAATAGTCGTACCGGTGTGGTGGCGCGGAGTGGCGCGGCGCGTTGGGGGGTGGGGGTGTGGCGGGGCGTTGTGGTGCGGGGCGGCGGCGTGGGCACGGGTCCGCGGCCCGGTCGGCTCGTGCGGGTGCGTGACGTCCGCCACAAACTCCGCGAATCGGTGGGGAAAACGGGTCGGACGTGGCTCGTGCGCCGGCCGGGAATCGCGGGCGGAGCGGCCCGGAGCCCGGGCGCCCCAAAGGATTTGGGCGATCGGCGGGCAACCGTGTAATGTCTTCATCGCTCGCCCCAATAGCTCAGTCGGTAGAGCGTCTCCATGGTAAGGAGAAGGTCTGCGGTTCGATTCCGCATTGGGGCTCTGGTGAGAGAGGTTCCCCACCCTCGGTGGGGAGTCGATCACATCAAAGCGGCGTAGCTCAGTCGGTAGAGCAAGCGGCTCATAATCGCTGTGTCACCGGTTCAAGTCCGGTCGCCGCTACACACAGTAGCCGATTGCGGGGTCGGTCTCCCGGTCGGCTACTCTTGTATGCGTTCATCCGTCCCAATTGTCCGTCAAGGAGCACTCACGTGGCTGCCACCGACGTCCGCCCGAAGATCACGCTGGCCTGCGTGGAGTGCAAGGAGCGGAACTACATCACCAAGAAGAACCGGCGTAACAACCCGGACCGTCTTGAGATGAAGAAGCACTGCCCGCGCTGCAACTCGCACACCGCGCACCGCGAGACCCGCTAAGCCTTAGCGAGTCTCGAACACAGGCACCGTCATGAGGTCGTCCCCATTCATTGGGGGCGGCCTCGTGTCGTTTCCGGCCCGCGGCCCGCGCCCCGATGCTCGGTGCCCGATTCCCGGGGCCCGGTACTTGATGACTGACGATCGTGTCCCTCAACTGGAGGTAGTGAGCCATGGCCCTCGACCAGACCTTCGTGGGGCGGAGCTACCCGCCCACCGATCCGTACGAGGTCGGCCGGGAGAAGATCCGCGAATTCGCGGTTGCGCTCGGTGACGAAAATCCGGTGTACCTCGATCCCGAGGCCGCCAAGGCGTTCGGTCACCCGGATGTGATCGCGCCGCCGACTTTTGTGTTCGCCATCACGTTCAAGGCCGCGGGCCAGGTGGTCGAGGATCCGCAGCTCGGCCTGGACTACAGCCGCGTCGTTCACGGCGACCAGAAGTTCGTGTACGTGCGGCCGGTGCGGGCGGGTGACCGGCTGTCGGTGACGTCCACGATCGAGGCCGTGAAGTCGATGGCGGGCAACGACATCATCGACATCCGTGGTGAAGTGCACGACGAATCCGGCGAGCACGTGGTGACGGCGTGGACCAAGCTCGTGTCCCGCGCCCCTGAGGAGGCCTGAGATGACCGCGCAGATCCAGTACGCCGATGTCGAGGTCGGCACCGAGCTGCCCGCGGCGGCCTTCCCCGTGACGCGCGCCACGCTCGTGCAGTACGCCGGTGCTTCGGGGGACTTCAACCCGATCCACTGGAACGAGAAGTTCGCCAAGGAGGTCGGGCTGCCGGACGTGATCGCGCACGGCATGTTCACCATGGCCGAGGCGATCCGGGTGGTGACCGACTGGGTGGGCGACCCGGGTGCGGTCGTCGAGTACGGGGTGCGGTTCACGAAGCCGGTCATCGTCCCGAACGACGAGCGGGGCGCGCTGATCGAGGTCACCGCGAAGGTCGCCGCCAAGCTGGACGACAACCGGGTCCGGGTGGACCTGACGGCCATGAGCGCGGGCCAGAAGGTCCTGGGGATGTCCCGCGCGGTGGTCCAGCTGGGGTAGGGGGCGTTTTCCCTGCGGGGTGTGGGTGGCGGGGTGCGGGGGCTGCGGTGGCGGAGCTCCCCTTGGGCGGTATCAGGGGGTGTTGGGGGCGTCCCGTCAGTCCACTGTCCTTTCGTGTCGGTCCGGTCCGTCAAGGGCGCTCGCTGCGCTCGCGTCGCTCCGCGATGGCCTGCGGCCACCCTTGACTGCCCGTCCCGCCCCAAAACGCCAAAGACTGCCGGGAAGCCCCCAAGGAAACGGCCGGGGGGTCATGTTCCGATGACCCGGTCTCAGCGACGCGAAGCCCCTTCAAGCGCTCGACGCCGGTCGGCAAATTCAGCCCCGCCGGCGATTGAGGCGCGGGGCCTGGGGCGGAGCCCCAGGAAGCCCCGAGCGCAGCGAGGGGGACCACCCACCCGCGCGACAGATCGCTACGCGCTCCCCCCGGCACGGCGTCCGCAGCCCGACATGGGCCGGACATAAGCCGCCAACGACTCGCTACACAGCTGAGCTCGTCTGGCGTCGAACACGCCCACCGGCTGGGCAGAGGCCGGCTGCGCCCAGCTGCGCGGCCGGGGGTGCTCGGGCGGCGAATCCCGCTCGGGGTGGGCCTGGACAAGTTAGTGATTGAGCACTAACTTAACGGCATGGCAAGGATGAGCGCAGAAGAGCGGCGCGAGAGCGTCATCCGCGCGGCGATGCACGAGTTCGCCCGCGGCGGTTACTACGGGACGTCCACCGAGACGATCGCCAAGCGCGTCGGCGTCTCGCAGCCGTACCTGTTCCGGCTCTTCCCGAACAAGCAGGCCATCTTCGTCGCCGCCGTCGCCCGCTGCACCGAAGACATCCGGCTCGTCTTCGAAGAGGCCGCCGAGGGCCGCACCAGCGAGGAGGCGCACCTCGCCATGGGTGACGCCTACCTCAAGCTGATCGCCGAGCACCCCGACAAGCTGCAGATGCAGCTCCAGGCGAGCCTCACCGTCGCCGCCGCCGAGGCCGCCGGCGAGACGGAGTTCGGGGAGATGGTGCGGGCCGGCTGGATGAAGCTGTGGGACACCGTCCACCTCGCGCTCGGGGCCGACGTCGACGAGACCACCGGCTTCATGGCGCACGGGATGCTCATCAACACCCTCGTCGCCCTCGGCTTCCCGCCCGGCCACCGGGTCTGGGAAGGGTGCTACCCCGCGGGCAAGGGCCGGACCTCGTAGGCGTCGGGCAGCGGCCGGGCCGGGGATCCGGCTGGGCAGCGAACTTAGTCAGTGATAACTAATCAGGGGGAGAAATGAACGAACAGGCACCACCCGCGCTCGGCCGCTCCGCCGTCTGGGCCCTCGTCCTCACCGGGGCCGCCAGCTTCATGGCCGCCCTCGACAACCTCGTCGTCACCACCGCCCTGCCCGCCATCCGCGCGGACCTCGGCGGGAAGCTCGAAGACCTGGAGTGGACGGTGAACGCCTACACGCTCACCTTCGCCGTCCTCCTCATGTTCGGCTCCGCCCTCGGCGACCGCTTCGGCCGCCGCCGGCTCTTCATCGGCGGGCTCTCGGTGTTCACCGCCGCCTCCGCCGCGGCCGCCCTCTCGCCCGGCATCGACCAGCTCATCGCCGCCCGCGCCGTCCAGGGCGTCGGCGCCGCCGTCATGATGCCGCTCACCCTCACCCTGCTCACCGCCGCGGTCCCGGCCGCACGCCGGGGCATGGCCCTCGGCATCTACGGGGCCGTCACCGGCCTCGCCGTCGCCAGCGGGCCCCTCATCGGCGGCAGCCTCACCGAGCACGTCTCCTGGCAGTGGATCTTCTGGATCAACGTCCCGATAGGCGTGGCCCTGATCCCGCTCGCCCGCCTGCGCCTCGCCGAGTCCACCGCCCCCGGCGCCCGGCTCGACGTCCCCGGCACCCTCCTCATCAGCGGTGGCCTCTTCGGGATCGTCTACGCCCTGGTCAACGCCAACGCCGAGGGCTGGACCAGCGCTCCCGTGCTGACCGGCCTGATCGTCGGCGCGGCGCTCGTCGGAGGCTTCATCCGGCACGGCTCCGGCAACCCGCACGCCATGCTCCCGATGCGCCTCTTCCGCAACCGCGGCTTCCTCGGGATCAACCTCGCCGGCCTCCTGATGTTCCTCGGCATGTTCGGGTCGATATTCCTGCTCAGCCAGTTCCTCCAGGGCGTCGCCGGCTACTCGCCCACCGAGGCGGGGTTGCGCATGCTCCCTTGGACCGGAATGCCGATGATCGTCGCGCCGATCGCCGGGATCCTGTCCGACCGGATCGGCAGCCGGCCCGTGGTCACCGTCGGGCTCGCCTTCCAGGCCGTCGGGCTCGCCTGGTTCGCGGTGATCCTGAGCGCGGACGTCTCCTACGCGGCCCAGTTGCCCGCCCTCGTCCTCAGCGGCATCGGCATGGCGCTGTACTTCGCCCCCGCCTCCAACGCGCTGATGTCCACCGTCGCCCCCGCCGACCAGGGCAAGGCCTCCGGCACCAACAACGCCCTGCGCGAGGTCGGCGGCGCCCTCGGGGTCGCCGTCCTGGCCTCCGTGTTCTCCGCGCAGGGCGGTTACGAGACCCCGCAGGCCTTCACCGACGGCACCGTCCCGGCGCTGTGGATAGGCGCCGGGGCCGTGGCGCTCGCCGCCGCGCTGGCCATGCTGCTGCCGCGCAAGGCGAAGACCCCGTCCGCCGTGGTCCCGGCCGACCGGATCGCGGGCCGGAAGGTGCCTGCCGCGAGCTGAGCCGAAACGACCGCCGAGCCACGGTCCGTGCCCCGCGAGGATGCGAGGGGCACGGACCGTACTCTTGTCCCCGTGCAGGAACTCCACGACGCCCCCCTCGCCCCGCTGACCACCTTCCGGCTCGGCGGCCCCGCCGCCCGGCTGGTCACCGCGACCACCGACGCCGAGGTCGTCGACGCGGTCCGCGCCGCGGACGCCGCCGGCACCCCGCTGCTCGTCATCGGCGGCGGCAGCAACCTCGTCATCGGCGACAAGGGCTTCGACGGCACCGCCCTGCGCATCGCCACCACCGGCTTCCACCTCGACGGCACCCGGCTGGAGCTCGCCGCGGGAGAGAACTGGAGCGACGCGGTCGCCCGCACCGTCGACGCCGGCCTCGCCGGGATCGAGTGCCTCGCCGGGATCCCCGGCTCCGCCGGCGCCACGCCGATCCAGAACGTGGGGGCGTACGGCCAGGAGGTCTGCGACACCATCACGGAGGTCGTCGCGTACGACCGCACCACCGGCGAAACGGTCACCCTCAGCGCCGCCGAGTGTGACTTCCGGTACCGCAACAGCACCTTCAAGGACCAGCCCGACCGCTACGTCGTCCTGCGCGTCCGCTTCGCCCTGGAAGACGCCGGCGGGCTCTCCGCCCCCATCAAGTACCCCGAGACCGCCCGCGCCCTCGGCGTCGAGGCCGGCGACCGGGTCCCGGCCGCCGTCGCCCGCGAGACCGTCCTGCGCCTGCGCGCCGGCAAGGGCATGGTCCTCGACCCCGCCGACCACGACACCTGGTCCGCCGGCTCCTTCTTCCACAACCCGATCCTGACCGACGAGGCCTACGCCGCCTTCCTCGCCCGCGTCCAGGACCGCCTCGGCGCCGACACCAGCCCGCCCGCCTACCCCGCCGGCGAGGGCCGTACGAAGACCAGCGCCGCCTGGCTGATCGACAAGGCCGGCTTCACCAAGGGCTACGGCACCGGCCCCGCGCGCATCTCCACCAAGCACACCCTCGCCCTCACCAACCGGGGCGAGGCCACCACCGAGGACCTCCTCGCCCTGGCCCGCGAGGTCGTCGCGGGCGTCCACGAGGCCTTCGGCGTCACCCTGGTCAACGAACCGGTGACGGTCGGCGTCAGCATCTGAGGGGTACCGGCCGCCATGCGTTGTCCCCTGCACGGGGCCGGTACGGACCCCACGCGGCTGGTGGGCCGCGAGATCAAGGCGGTCGTCGCGTCCTGGCACGTCTACGAGGGCGAACGCTCCGAGGCCCCGCTCGACGTCTGGCTCCTCGACAGCGAGGGCGAGTCCACCCGCATCACCACCGGCTCCGACCAGTGCCTCATCGTGGAGTCCGAGACCCCGCACCAGCCGTACGACATGGGCGAGTGGGGCCGCATCGAGGTCGGTGAGGACCTCGGCGACCACCCCTTCCTGCGCCACCTCGGCGAGACCGTCGCCACCGTCGCCGAGTACGCCGCGCCCGAGACCGGCCGCACCCTCCTGGAGATCGGCTTCGCCGACGGGGTCCGGGTGCGGGCCGACTGCTACGAAGGGGACCTGCGGCTCACCCGGTGAGCCAGTGGTCGATCCCGTCCAGCAACTTGGCCTGCACCTCCTTCGGCGCCGCGGAACCGCGCACCGACTGCCGCGCCAGCTCCGCCAGTTCCTCGTCCGTGAAGGCGTGGTGGCGGCGCGCGATCTCGTACTGGGCCGCCAGGCGGGACCCGAACAGCAGCGGGTCGTCCGCGCCCAGCGCCATCGGCACCCCCGCCTCGAAGAGCGTGCGCAGCGGCACGTCCTCGGGCCGTTCGTACACCCCGAGGGCCACGTTGGAGGCGGGGCAGACCTCGCAGGTGACCTGCCGGTCCGCGAGCCGCTTGAGCAGCCGGGGGTCCTCGGCGGCCCGGACGCCGTGCCCGACGCGCGCGGCGTGCAGGTCGTCGAGACAGTCCCGCACGGAGGACGGGCCGGTCAGCTCGCCGCCGTGCGGGGCCGCGAGCAGGCCGCCCTCACGGGCGATGGCGAAGGCCCGGTCGAAGTCGCGGGCCATGCCCCGGCGCTCGTCGTTGGACAACCCGAACCCGACGACACCGCGGTCGGCGTAGCGGACGGCGAGACGGGCCAGGGTGCGGGCGTCGAGGGGGTGTTTCATGCGGTTGGCGGCGATGATGACGCGCATCCCGAGGCCGGTGTCGCGGGAGGCGGCGTCGACCGCGTCGAGGATGATCTCGACGGCCGGGATCATGCCGCCCAGCAGGGGGGCGTAGGAGGTGGGGTCCACCTGGATCTCCAGCCAGCCCGCGCCGTCCCGGACGTCCTCCTCGGCGGCCTCGCGGACCAGGCGCCGGATGTCGTCGGGCTCGCGGAGGCAGGAGCGGGCGGCGTCGTAGAGCCGCTGGAAACGGAACCAGCCGCGCTCGTCGGTGGCCCGCAGCTTGGGCGGCGCGCCGGCGGTCAGGGCGTCGGGCAGGCGCACGCCGTACTTGTCGGCGAGCTCCAGCAGGGTGGTCGGCCGCATCGAACCCGTGAAGTGCAGGTGCAGGTGGGCTTTCGGCAGAAGCGTGAGATCGCGTACGTGCTCCATCCGGTGATCCTGCCGTACCGCTGCGCTCGGCGGGAGGGGGTTTTCCTGATCGGGGGCTTGCTCGAACGCGCGCGCGGCCGGTTTCCGGGCTCCGCCCGGTCCCGTGCCTCGAGCGCCGGCGGGGCTGGGAACGGCTCCGGGCGCCGGGAAACAGCTGAGCGGCGCCTCCCGGGTGGGAGGCGCCGCTCAGGGGTGGGTCCATGGGGACCGCCAAAGGCTCAGGCCTTGGCCTCCGCCAGGAGGTTCTGGATGCGGGACACGCCCTCCACCAGGTCCTCGTCACCCAGCGCGTAGGACAGGCGCAGGTAACCCGGGGTGCCGAAGGCCTCGCCCGGGACGACCGCGACCTCGGCCTCGTCCAGGATCAGGGCCGCCAGCTCGACCGAGGACTGCGGGCGCTTGCCGCGGATCTCCTTGCCGAGGAGCTCCTTGACCGACGGGTACGCGTAGAACGCGCCCTCGGGGGTCGGGCAGAAGACGCCGTCGATCTCGTTCAGCATCTTGACCATGGTCTGGCGGCGGCGGTCGAACGCCTTCCGCATCTCCGCGACCGCGTCCAGGTTGCCCGAGACGGCGGCCAGCGCCGCGACCTGCGCCACGTTGGAGACGTTGGAGGTGGCGTGCGACTGCAGGTTGGTCGCGGCCTTGATGACGTCCTTCGGCGCGATGACCCAGCCCACGCGCCAGCCGGTCATCGCGTACGTCTTGGCGACGCCGTTCACGACGATGCACTTGTCGCGCAGGGCCGGGACCAGCACCGGGAGCGAGGTGAACTTCGCGTCGCCGTAGACGAGGTGCTCGTAGATCTCGTCGGTCAGCACCCACAGGCCGTGCTCGGCCGCCCACTCGCCGATGGCGCGCGCGTCGTCCTCGCTGTACACGGCGCCGGTCGGGTTCGAGGGGGAGACGAACAGGACGACCTTGGTGCGCTCGGTGCGCGCGGCTTCCAGCTGCTCGACGGAGACCCGGTAACCGGTGGTCTCGTCGGCGACGACCTCCACCGGGACACCGCCCGCGAGGCGGATCGACTCGGGGTACGTCGTCCAGTACGGGGCCGGGACGATGACCTCGTCGCCCGGGTCGAGGATCGCGGCGAACGCCTCGTAGATGGCCTGCTTGCCGCCGTTGGTCACCAGGACCTCGGACGCGTCGACCTCGTAGCCGGAGTCGCGGAGCGTCTTGGCCGCGATCGCGGTCTTGAGCTCGGGCAGGCCGCCGGCCGGCGTGTAGCGGTGGTACTTCGGGTTGCGGCAGGCCTCGACCGCGGCCTCGACGATGTAGTCCGGGGTCGGGAAGTCGGGCTCGCCCGCGCCGAAGCCGATCACCGGGCGCCCGGCGGCCTTGAGGGCCTTGGCCTTGGCGTCCACGGCGAGGGTGGCGGACTCGGAGATTGCGCCGATACGGGCGGACACCCGGCGCTCGGAGGAAGGCGTTGCAGAGGTCATGCGGCAATCGTCCCAGACGGCAAACCGGCGCCGCACACCGTTTCAGCTACCGGACGGAGAAGATCCGCATCGCCCCCGGCGGCTTCTGTTCGACGTCAGGGCCCAGACCACGTACACTCACCTGTCGTTGGTCCTCACCAGCCGCCCCAGAGCGTGAGCACTCCGTGCACCCGCCCGGATGCGGTAGGTTGAGGAACGCAAAGGGTCGTAGCTCAATTGGTAGAGCACTGGTCTCCAAAACCAGCGGTTGGGGGTTCGAGTCCCTCCGGCCCTGCTCCACACTCCTTCTCGGACGTGTGCGCAGGTACGTACTTCGATGCAACGCCGTGCGGCGCAACCGGGCGCGGCTACGGCCACGACCCGGATTCAGGTGAGAGACGTGACGGACGCCCTGGGCTCCATCGACATGCCTGACGCCGAGGACGACACCCGCGAGAAGAAGGCCCGCAAGGGCGGCAAGCGCGGCAAGAAGGGTCCTCTGGGCCGGCTCGCGCTCTTCTACCGCCAGATCGTCGCGGAACTCCGCAAGGTCGTCTGGCCGACTCGCAACCAGCTCACGACGTACACCACTGTGGTGATTGTCTTCGTCGTCATCATGATCGGTCTGGTGACCGTGATTGACTATGGGTTCCAGGAAGCCATCAAGTTCGTCTTCGGCTGATCCCCGCGGAGGGCGGCGCCTTGATGGGTGCCGCCCGTTTTCGCATGTTCGACCACCTTTTGTATCCAGGAAGAAGCAGCCACCGTGTCTGACCCGAACCTGAACGCGAGCCACGACTCCGTCGAGTCCGTCGAGGACGAGCTCGACATCGTCGAGGCGGCGGACGCGGACCTCGATGAGGCCGAGGCCGCCGACGCCGAAGCGGGTGCCGCTGCCGAGGAATCCGCCCTGCACGTCGAGTCCGACGACGAGGTCTCCGCCGACGAGGCCTCCGACGAAGCCGACGCCGATGACGCTGCGGCCGCCGACGCCGCCGAGGCCGGGTCCGACGACGAGTCCGCTGCTGATGACGCCGCCGACGCCGACGCCGTGGAGGACGCCGCCGAGGCCGAGGCCGAAGAGCCCGCCGAGCCGGTCGACCCCATCGAGGCGCTGCGCAACGAACTCCGCCTGCTGCCCGGCGAGTGGTACGTGATCCACACCTACGCGGGCTACGAGAAGCGCGTGAAGGCCAACCTGGAGCAGCGCGCCGTCTCGCTGAACGTCGAGGAGTTCATCTACCAGGCCGAGGTGCCCGAGGAAGAGATCGTCCAGATCAAGAACGGCGAGCGCAAGAACGTCCGGCAGAACAAGCTGCCCGGTTACGTTCTCGTCCGCATGGATCTGACGAACGAGTCCTGGGGCGTCGTCCGCAACACCCCGGGCGTCACCGGCTTCGTCGGCAACGCCTACGACCCGTACCCGCTGACCCTGGACGAGATCGTCAAGATGCTCGCCCCGGAGGCGCAGGAGAAGGCCGCCAAGGCCGCCGCGGAAGAGGCCGGCCTGCCCGCGCCCGCCGTCAAGCGCCAGATCGAGGTCCTCGACTTCGAGGTCGGCGACTCGGTCACCGTCACCGACGGCCCGTTCGCGACGCTCCAGGCGACGATCAACGAGATCAACCCGGACTCGAAGAAGGTCAAGGGCCTCGTCGAGATCTTCGGTCGCGAGACCCCGGTCGAGCTGAGCTTCGACCAGATCCAGAAGAACTGATCTTCTGAATCCACGCTTCCGAACAGGTCAGAACGTCCCGTAAGGGGCGGTCTGACCTGCTCGGTTTTCAGCCCCGCACCGATACCCGTTATCGTGGTGCGGTATGCCTCCATCCGGATGACCGGATTGGCGGCGAAAAACTCTCACTAGGACCCGGAGAGAGCAATGCCTCCCAAGAAGAAGAAGGTCACGGGGCTTATCAAGCTCCAGATCAAGGCCGGTGCGGCCAACCCGGCTCCGCCGGTCGGCCCCGCGCTCGGTCAGCACGGCGTCAACATCATGGAGTTCTGCAAGGCCTACAACGCCGCGACCGAGTCGCAGCGTGGCATGGTCGTGCCGGTGGAGATCACGGTCTACGAGGACCGCTCCTTCACCTTCATCACCAAGACTCCGCCGGCCGCGCGCCTCATCCTGAAGAGCGCGGGCATCGAGAAGGGCTCGGGCGAGCCGCACAAGACCAAGGTCGCGAAGCTCACGCGTGACCAGGTCCGCGAGATCGCCACGATCAAGCTTCCCGACCTGAACGCCAACGACCTCGACGCCGCCGAGAAGATCATCGCCGGCACCGCCCGTTCCATGGGCATCACGGTCGAAGGCTGATTCAGCCACCCCAGCACCACCAGTGGTAGGGCCAAGCGCTGGCCCGCACCACGACTCCATGCCTGAATCCGAAACACAGGAGCAGAAGTGAAGCGCAGCAAGACTCTCCGCGCTGCGGACGCCAAGGTCGACCGGGAGAAGCTGTACGCCCCGCTCGAGGCCGTCCGTCTCGCCAAGGAGACCTCCACGACCAAGTTCGACGCCACCGTCGAGGTCGCCTTCCGCCTGGGTGTCGACCCGCGCAAGGCCGACCAGATGGTCCGCGGCACCGTGAACCTCCCGCACGGCACCGGTAAGACCGCCCGGGTCCTGGTCTTCGCGACCGGTGACCGTGCTGCGGCCGCGGAAGCCGCCGGCGCCGACATCGTCGGCGACGACGAGCTGATCAACGAGATCGCCAAGGGCAACCGCCTGAACGAGTTCGACGCCGTTGTCGCCACGCCGGACCTCATGGGCAAGGTCGGCCGCCTCGGCCGCGTGCTCGGTCCCCGTGGCCTGATGCCGAACCCGAAGACCGGCACCGTCACGATGGACGTCGCCAAGGCTGTCACCGAGATCAAGGGTGGCAAGATCGAGTTCCGCGTCGACAAGCACTCGAACCTGCACTTCATCATCGGCAAGGTCTCCTTCACCGATGAGCAGCTGGTCGAGAACTACGGCGCCGCGCTGGACGAGATCCTTCGTCTCAAGCCGTCCGCCGCCAAGGGCCGCTACGTCAAGAAGGCCGCCCTCAGCACTACGATGGGCCCCGGCATCCAGCTGGACTCCAACCGCACCCGGAACCTCCTCGTCGAGGAAGACCCGGCCGCCGTCTGAGTCCGACCGGGCCGAGCCTGACGCGCGTCACGGCTCACCGAGTGGCTGAACGGGCCCCTCGCTCCCCTCACGGGGAGCGGGGGGCCCGTTCGCGCATACCCGTTCGACCGTCGTCATGACCCACCAGTAATGTGCCTGCTGATCAGCAGAGACAGGGGTGGGGATTTCCATGAGCGTGAACGCGTACCGCAAGAAGACCGTCGTGGCCGTGGCCGCGGCCGTGCTGCTCGCCGGCGGGGCCACCGCCTGCGACGGCGGCAAGAAGGACGGCGCCGCCGCTCCCTCGAAGAGCGCTGCCGGCGCGTCCGGTGCTCCCGGCGCGCAGAAGCCGGTGCAGGTGGAGCCGGCCGCCTACCTGGAGCAGGTGAGGAAGGGCTCCGAGGAGATCACCTCGTTGCGCTACACCATGTCCGGCAGCGTGGCCGGCCAGCCGGTCTCGGGTGACGTGGCCATGCGCATGAAGCCCGAAGTGGGCATGTCGATGAAGATGGCCTCCCCGGAGGCCGAGGGCGGGACCGTCGACCTGCGCCTCATCGGCGGCGTGATGTACATCGGCAGCGAGGGCAAGTTCCTCAAGCTCGACCTCAAGAGCGCGAACCCGGACGCGGCGGCCCAGCTGGACGCCCTCGGCAAGGCCGGCCAGAGCGGCGAGAACCCGGGCGACCGGGCGGGCCAGCTCCAGGGCGCCAAGGACCTCAAGATGGTCGGCGAAGAGACCATCGACGGGCAGAAGACCACGCACCTGTCCGGAACGGTCAGCCTGGACCAGATGAAGGCCGCGGCGGCCGCGGGCTCGCCCGAGGCCAAGGAGCGCCAGGACAAGTCCGTCAAGCAGCTCGAGGCCCAGGGCGTGCAGAGCCTCGTGGTGGACATGTGGATCGACGGCACCCACCACACCAAGCAGGTGCGCACCCAGGGCCAGACCGCCAAGGGGCCTATGGACGTCACGATCAAGTTCACCGACTACAACAAGCCCGTCGAGATCGTGGCGCCCCCGGCCGACCAGGTCGTGGACCTCGCCGAGATGATGAAGGACGGCGGCGCCCAGGGCTGAGCCCCGGGGACCGGGAGGCGGGCCCGAGGGCGATTTGCCTCGGGTCGCGTGCTTCACGTACAGTTCCCCAGAAGCCAAAGACCGCTGGTCGTTGCCGTGCCCGCAAGGGTGCGGCGGCCGAAGGATCCGCTGGATGCGGACGACCCGCGTAGGTGACTGAGGAAAGTTCCCGGATTTCACGATCCGGTTGAGCTACGCCCTGGCGCCTGCGCCGGGGCGTTTTGTATGTAGCCCCTTCTGAGCGGTCCTCATCACCCGGAAGGAGGCCGACGCACTATGCCGACGCCCAACAAGGCTGCCGCGGTAGCCGAGCTCACGGACGCGTTCCAGAGCTCGAACGCCGCCGTGCTGACCGAGTACCGGGGTCTCACCGTCGCGCAGCTCAAGACGCTGCGTCGCTCTCTCGGTGAGAACGCCCAGTACGCCGTGGTGAAGAACACGCTGACCAAGATTGCGGCCAACCAGGCCGGGATCACCGCGCTGGACGAGCACTTCGCTGGTCCGACCGCGGTCGCCTTCATCACCGGTGACCCGGTGGAGTCGGCGAAGAGCCTGCGTGACTTCGCCAAGGACAACCCGAACCTCATCATCAAGGCGGGTGTCCTTGATGGTAAGGCGCTCACCGCTGATGAGATCAAGAAGCTTGCGGACCTCGAGTCCCGCGAGGTTCTGCTCAGCAAGCTGGCCGGCGCGTTCAAGGGCAAGCAGTCCCAGGCTGCCTCGCTCTTCCAGGCGCTGCCGTCGAAGTTCGTCCGCACCGCGGAAGCGCTTCGCGTCAAGCTCGCCGAGCAGGGCGGTGCCGAGTAATTCGGCTCGCGCACTGATCCACGCCGCCTAGTGCGTGGGTCGTAGCGGGCCGTTACGCCCGCCTCTATATACATCCGGCACCTGCCGAATTAGTGGAAGGATCGCCCATCATGGCGAAGCTCTCTCAGGACGACCTCCTCGCCCAGTTCGAGGAGATGACCCTCATCGAGCTCTCCGAGTTCGTGAAGGCCTTCGAGGAGAAGTTCGACGTCACCGCCGCCGCGGCCGTCGCCGTTGCCGGTCCGGCCGGCCCGGGCGCCGTTGTCGAGGCCGAGGAGGAGAAGGACGAGTTCGACGTCATCCTCACCGGTGCCGGCGACAAGAAGATCCAGGTCATCAAGGTCGTGCGCGAGCTGACCTCCCTGGGTCTCAAGGAGGCCAAGGACCTCGTGGACGGCACCCCGAAGCCGGTCCTCGAGAAGGTCAACAAGGAGGCCGCTGACAAGGCCGCCGAGGCCCTCAAGGCCGCCGGTGCCGGCGTCGAGGTCAAGTAACACCTCTGAGGCCCTCTGAGGCCTCTTCAAAGGGCGGTCACCCGTAAGGGTGGTCGCCCTTTGGCGTACCCGGAGTGCCTGATTTGCCCTGCTCTCGTTGGGGAGTAGGGTGATCTTCGTTGTCTCGGGGCCGGTCCGCCGGTGATCCGCTCGGAGCAGGGGGCCTTGACGAACGGGCGGCGGCGCGCAATTCTCAGACCGGTCGTGGGAGACCTGCCCGCACCGCTCCGGGACCCGAGGGTACGGATCGGCGATCCGAGGCATGGATCGACTACGAAGAGGGCAGTACTGATACGCGCTCTGTGTCAGAGCGCGGCAGAGTAGGACGCGGTGTTCGACGAACACGGTGTTGGTGGATCGAGTGGGGAAGGCCTGTTGCCGGTTTCCGGAAACCTGGTCTGGACATCAGTGAGCCAAGTGGCTACACTGACCCTTTGCGCTGCCTGTTAGCTGCCCCCTGCCCGTCGCCAGGGGCATGCCCACGCTCGAGCACACCTGACTGATCCGCCCTGACCTGGTCTTTTGGACCAGATTGAAAGCGTCTGTCTTCTGTGTCGGCTGGGACCGGTACGCGCGTAGTGAGTCCGAGCCCTCGGAAGGACCCCCTCTTGGCCGCCTCGCGCAACGCCTCGACCAATACGAACAACGGTGCCAGCACCGCCCCGCTGCGCATCTCCTTTGCAAAGATCAAGGAGCCCCTCGAGGTTCCGAACCTCCTGGCGCTGCAGACCGAGAGCTTTGACTGGCTGCTCGGTAACGCCGCCTGGAAGGCTCGCGTCGAGTCGGCTCTTGAGAGTGGACAGGACGTCCCCACCAAGTCCGGTCTTGAAGAGATCTTCGAGGAGATCTCGCCGATCGAGGACTTCTCCGGGTCGATGTCGCTGACTTTCCGCGACCACCGTTTCGAGCCGGCGAAGAACTCGGTCGACGAGTGCAAGGAGCGCGACTTCACGTACGCGGCGCCGCTCTTCGTTACCGCCGAGTTCACGAACAACGAGACCGGAGAGATCAAGTCTCAGACGGTCTTCATGGGCGACTTCCCGCTCATGACCAACAAGGGCACCTTCGTCATCAACGGCACCGAGCGTGTCGTCGTGTCGCAGCTCGTCCGTTCCCCCGGTGTCTACTTCGACTCCTCCATCGACAAGACGTCCGACAAGGACATCTTCTCCGCCAAGATCATCCCGTCCCGGGGTGCCTGGCTGGAGATGGAGGTCGACAAGCGCGACATGGTCGGTGTCCGCATCGACCGCAAGCGCAAGCAGTCCGTCACCGTCCTCCTCAAGGCTCTCGGCTGGACCACCGAGCAGATCCTCGAAGAGTTCGGCGAGTACGAGTCCATGCGCGCCACCCTGGAGAAGGACCACACCCAGGGCCAGGACGACGCGCTGCTCGACATCTACCGCAAGCTGCGTCCGGGCGAACCGCCGACGCGCGAGGCCGCCCAGACGCTGCTCGAGAACCTCTACTTCAACCCCAAGCGCTACGACCTCGCGAAGGTCGGCCGCTACAAGGTGAACAAGAAGCTCGGCGCCGACGAGCCGCTCGACGCCGGTGTGCTCACCACCGACGACATCATCGCGACGATC
Organism: Streptomyces sp. NBC_00539; assembly: GCF_036346105.1. Classification (GTDB taxonomy): domain Bacteria; phylum Actinomycetota; class Actinomycetes; order Streptomycetales; family Streptomycetaceae; genus Streptomyces. Next base: position 2,989,031 of record NZ_CP107811.1, on the reverse strand, counting down.
AAGTACCTCGTGAAGCTCCACGCGGGCGAGACCGAGACCACCGGTGAGTCGGGCCGTTCGATCGTCGTCGAGACCGACGACATCGACCACTTCGGCAACCGTCGTCTGCGCAACGTCGGCGAGCTCATCCAGAACCAGGTCCGTACGGGTCTGGCTCGTATGGAGCGCGTCGTGCGCGAGCGCATGACCACGCAGGACGTCGAGGCGATCACGCCGCAGACCCTGATCAACATCCGGCCGGTCGTCGCCTCCATCAAGGAGTTCTTCGGCACCAGCCAGCTGTCGCAGTTCATGGACCAGAACAACCCGCTGTCGGGCCTGACCCACAAGCGCCGCCTGTCGGCGCTGGGCCCCGGTGGTCTGTCCCGTGAGCGGGCCGGCTTCGAGGTCCGTGACGTCCACCCGTCGCACTACGGCCGCATGTGCCCGATCGAGACCCCCGAAGGCCCGAACATCGGTCTGATCGGCTCGCTCGCGTCCTACGGCCGCGTCAACGCGTTCGGTTTCGTCGAGACCCCGTACCGCAAGGTCGTCGACGGTGTCGTCACCGACGAGGTCGACTACCTGACCGCCGACGAGGAAGACCGCTTCGTCATCGCCCAGGCCAACGCCGGCCTGAACGACGAGATGCGCTTCACCGAGAACCGCGTGCTGGTCCGCCGTCGTGGCGGCGAGATCGACTACATCGCCGGCGACGACGTCGACTACATGGACGTCTCCCCGCGCCAGATGGTGTCCGTCGCTACCGCGATGATCCCCTTCCTGGAGCACGACGACGCCAACCGCGCCCTCATGGGCGCGAACATGATGCGCCAGGCCGTTCCGCTCATCAAGGCGGAGGCGCCGCTCGTCGGCACCGGCATGGAGTACCGCTGCGCCGTCGACGCCGGTGACTCGATCAAGGCGGAGAAGGACGGTGTCGTCCAGGAGGTCTCGGCCGACTACATCACCGTCGCCAACGACGACGGCACGTACACCACGTACCGCGTCGCGAAGTTCTCCCGCTCGAACCAGGGCACCTCGGTCAACCAGAAGGTCATCGTCAACGAGGGCGACCGGATCGTCGAGGCCCAGGTCCTCGCCGACGGCCCGGCCACCGAAGAGGGCGAAATGGCCCTCGGCAAGAACCTGCTCGTCGCGTTCATGCCGTGGGAAGGCCACAACTACGAGGACGCGATCATCCTGTCGCAGCGCCTCGTGCAGGACGACGTCCTCTCCTCGATCCACATCGAGGAGCACGAGGTCGACGCCCGTGACACCAAGCTGGGCCCCGAGGAGATCACCCGGGACATCCCGAACGTCTCCGAAGAGGTCCTGGCCGACCTCGACGAGCGCGGCATCATCCGCATCGGTGCGGACGTCGTCGCCGGCGACATCCTGGTCGGCAAGGTCACGCCCAAGGGTGAGACCGAGCTGACCCCGGAGGAGCGCCTGCTCCGTGCGATCTTCGGTGAGAAGGCCCGCGAGGTGCGCGACACCTCGCTCAAGGTCCCCCACGGTGAGATCGGCAAGGTCATCGGTGTCCGCGTCTTCGACCGCGAGGAGGGCGACGAGCTTCCCCCGGGCGTGAACCAGCTGGTCCGCGTCTACGTCGCCCAGAAGCGCAAGATCACCGACGGTGACAAGCTCGCCGGCCGTCACGGCAACAAGGGTGTCATCTCCAAGATCCTCCCGATCGAGGACATGCCCTTCCTCGAAGACGGCACGCCGGTCGACATCATCCTGAACCCGCTGGGTGTCCCGTCCCGAATGAACCCGGGACAGGTCCTGGAGATCCACCTCGGCTGGCTCGCCAGCCGCGGCTGGGACGTCTCCGGCCTCGCGGAGGAGTGGGCCGAGCGCCTCAAGGCGATCGGCGCCGACCGCGTCGAGCCCGGCACCAACGTCGCCACCCCGGTGTTCGACGGTGCCCGCGAGGACGAGCTGGCCGGCCTGTTCGAGCACACCATCCCGAACCGCGACGGTGACCGCCTGGTCCTGCCGTCCGGCAAGGCGCGTCTGTTCGACGGCCGCTCCGGTGAGCCGTTCCCGGACCCGATCTCGGTCGGGTACATGTACATCCTCAAGCTGCACCACCTGGTCGACGACAAGCTCCACGCCCGGTCGACCGGTCCGTACTCGATGATCACGCAGCAGCCGCTGGGTGGTAAGGCGCAGTTCGGTGGCCAGCGCTTCGGTGAGATGGAGGTGTGGGCGCTCGAGGCTTATGGCGCCGCTTACGCCCTCCAGGAGCTGCTGACCATCAAGTCCGACGACGTCACCGGCCGCGTGAAGGTCTACGAGGCCATCGTCAAGGGCGAGAACATCCCCGAGCCGGGCATTCCCGAGTCCTTCAAGGTGCTCATCAAGGAAATGCAGTCGCTCTGCCTCAACGTGGAGGTGCTGTCCTCGGACGGCATGTCCATCGAGATGCGCGACACCGACGAGGACGTCTTCCGCGCGGCGGAGGAGCTCGGTATCGACCTGTCCCGGCGTGAGCCGAGCAGCGTCGAAGAGGTCTGACGGGCCTGACGGGGGGCTCGCTCAAGAGCCCCCCGTCATCCCCGGGACCGTTCAGACCATGATTGAGACTCGACCCCGAAAGAGGGATTGACGCACAGTGCTCGACGTCAACTTCTTCGACGAGCTGCGGATCGGCCTTGCCACCGCGGACGACATCCGAACCTGGTCGCACGGCGAGGTCAAGAAGCCGGAGACCATCAACTACCGCACCCTCAAGCCCGAGAAGGACGGACTCTTCTGCGAGAAGATCTTCGGTCCTACCCGGGACTGGGAGTGCTACTGCGGCAAGTACAAGCGTGTCCGCTTCAAGGGCATCATCTGTGAGCGCTGTGGCGTCGAGGTCACGCGCGCCAAGGTGCGTCGTGAGCGGATGGGCCACATCGAGCTCGCCGCTCCCGTCACCCACATCTGGTACTTCAAGGGCGTCCCGTCGCGCCTGGGCTACCTGCTGGACCTCGCGCCGAAGGACCTCGAAAAGGTCATCTACTTCGCCGCGTACATGATCACGTTCGTGGACGACGAGCGCCGCACCCGCGACCTCCCGTCGCTGGAGGCCCACGTCTCCGTCGAGCGCCAGCAGATCGAGAACCGCCGTGACGCGGACCTCGAAGGCCGTGCCAAGAAGCTCGAGACCGACCTGGCCGAGCTCGAGGCCGAGGGCGCGAAGGCCGACGTGCGCCGCAAGGTGCGCGAAGGTGCCGAGCGCGAGATGAAGCAGCTGCGCGACCGTGCGCAGCGCGAGATCGACCGTCTGGACGAGGTCTGGTCCCGCTTCAAGAACCTCAAGGTCCAGGACCTCGAAGGCGACGAGCTGCTCTACCGCGAGCTGCGCGACCGCTTCGGTACCTACTTCGACGGTTCGATGGGTGCCGCGGCGCTGCAGAAGCGCCTGGAGTCCTTCGACCTGGAGGAGGAGGCCGAGCGCCTCCGCGAGATCATCCGTACCGGCAAGGGCCAGAAGAAGACCCGTGCGCTCAAGCGCCTCAAGGTCGTCTCCGCGTTCCTGCAGACCAGCAACAGCCCCAAGGGCATGGTGCTGGACTGCGTGCCGGTGATCCCGCCGGACCTGCGTCCGATGGTGCAGCTGGACGGTGGCCGCTTCGCGACCTCCGACCTGAACGACCTGTACCGCCGCGTGATCAACCGCAACAACCGTCTGAAGCGCCTGCTCGACCTCGGTGCCCCCGAGATCATCGTGAACAACGAGAAGCGGATGCTCCAGGAGGCGGTCGACGCCCTCTTCGACAACGGCCGTCGTGGTCGCCCGGTCACGGGCCCCGGCAACCGTCCGCTGAAGTCCCTGAGCGACATGCTCAAGGGCAAGCAGGGCCGTTTCCGTCAGAACCTCCTCGGCAAGCGCGTGGACTACTCCGCGCGTTCCGTGATCGTCGTCGGTCCGCAGCTCAAGCTGCACCAGTGCGGTCTGCCGAAGGCCATGGCGCTGGAGCTCTTCAAGCCGTTCGTGATGAAGCGCCTGGTCGACCTGAACCACGCGCAGAACATCAAGTCGGCGAAGCGCATGGTCGAGCGCGGCCGCACGGTCGTCTACGACGTGCTCGAAGAGGTCATCGCCGAGCACCCGGTGCTGCTGAACCGTGCGCCCACGCTGCACCGTCTCGGCATCCAGGCCTTCGAGCCCCAGCTGGTCGAAGGCAAGGCCATCCAGATCCACCCGCTCGTCTGCACCGCGTTCAACGCGGACTTCGACGGTGACCAGATGGCCGTGCACCTGCCGCTCTCCGCGGAGGCGCAGGCCGAGGCCCGCATCCTGATGCTGTCCTCGAACAACATCCTCAAGCCGGCCGACGGCCGTCCGGTCACGATGCCGACCCAGGACATGGTCCTCGGTCTGTTCTTCCTGACCACCGACGGTGAGCTGCGTGACACCAAGGGCGAGGGCCGCGCGTTCGGCTCCACGGCCGAGGCGATCATGGCGTTCGACGCCGGTGAGCTCGCTCTGCAGTCGCAGGTCGACATCCGCTTCCCGGTGGGCACCATCCCGCCGCGCGGCTGGGTGGCGCCGGTGGCCGAAGAGGGCGAGCAGGAGTTCCAGCCGGGCGACAGCTTCCGTCTCAAGACCACCCTGGGCCGCGCGCTCTTCAACGAGCTGCTGCCCGAGGACTACCCGTTCGTCGACTACTCGGTGGGCAAGAAGCAGCTCTCCGAGATCGTCAACGACCTGGCGGAGCGCTACCCCAAGGTGATCGTGGCGGCGACGCTCGACAACCTCAAGGCGGCCGGTTTCCACTGGGCGACCCGTTCGGGCGTCACCGTGGCCATCTCCGACGTCGTCGTGCCCGAGGCCAAGAAGGCCATCGTCGCGGGCTACGAGGCGATGGACGAGAAGGTCCAGAAGCAGTACGAGCGCGGTCTGATCACCAAGGACGAGCGCACGCAGGAGCTCATCGCGATCTGGACCAAGGCGACCAACGAGGTTGCCGAGGCGATGAACGCGAACTTCCCCAAGACGAACCCCATCTTCATGATGGTTGACTCGGGTGCCCGAGGAAACATGATGCAGATGCGACAGATCGCCGGTATGCGTGGTCTGGTGTCGAACGCGAAGAACGAGACCATCCCGCGTCCGATCAAGGCGTCCTTCCGTGAGGGCCTCACCGTTCTGGAGTACTTCATCTCCACGCACGGTGCCCGTAAGGGTCTGGCGGACACCGCCCTGCGTACCGCCGACTCGGGTTACCTCACCCGTCGTCTGGTGGACGTCTCGCAGGACGTCATCATCCGCGAGGAGGACTGCGGCACCGAGCGCGGCCTCAAGCTCAAGATCGGTGTCAAGGACGAGGCCGGCGTTCTGCGCAAGGCCGACGACGTCGAGACCTCCGTGTACGCCCGCATGCTGGCCGAGGACGTCGTCATCGACGGCAAGGTCATCGCGCCGGCGAACGTGGACCTCGGTGACGTGCTCATCGACGCCCTCATCGCGAACGGCGTCGAGGAGGTCAAGACCCGCTCCGTCCTGACCTGCGAGTCCGCGGTCGGCACCTGTGCCTTCTGCTACGGCCGCTCGCTGGCCACCGGCAAGCTGGTCGACATCGGTGAGGCGGTCGGCATCATCGCCGCCCAGTCCATCGGTGAGCCCGGTACCCAGCTGACGATGCGTACCTTCCACACCGGTGGTGTGGCCGGTGACGACATCACGCAGGGTCTGCCGCGTGTCGTCGAGCTCTTCGAGGCCCGTACCCCGAAGGGTGTCGCCCCGATCTCCGAGGCCGCCGGCCGCGTGCGGATCGAGGAGACCGAGAAGACGAAGAAGATCGTCATCACGCCCGACGACGGCAGCGAGGAGACGGCCTTCCCGATCTCCAAGCGCGCCAAGGTCATCGTGCACGAGGGTGACCACGTCGAGGTGGGCCAGAAGCTCACCATGGGTGCCACCAACCCGCACGACGTGCTGCGCATCCTCGGTCAGCGTGCCGTCCAGGTCCACCTGGTCGGCGAAGTCCAGAAGGTCTACAACTCGCAGGGCGTGTCGATCCACGACAAGCACATCGAGATCATCATCCGGCAGATGCTGCGCCGCGTGACGATCATCGAGTCCGGCGACGCGGAGCTCCTGCCGGGCGAGCTGGTCGAGCGGTCGAAGTTCGAGACCGAGAACCGTCGTGTGGTCACCGAGGGCGGTCACCCCGCCTCCGGCCGTCCGCAGCTGATGGGTATCACCAAGGCCTCGCTCGCGACCGAGTCGTGGCTGTCGGCGGCGTCCTTCCAGGAGACGACCAGGGTCCTGACGGACGCGGCGATCAACGCCAAGTCCGACTCCCTGATCGGCCTCAAGGAGAACGTCATCATCGGTAAGCTCATCCCGGCCGGTACGGGTCTGTCCCGCTACCGCAACATCCGGGTCGAGCCGACCGAGGAGGCCAAGGCCGCGATGTACTCGGCCGTCGGCTACGACGACATCGACTACTCGCCCTTCGGCACCGGCTCCGGCCAGGCCGTCCCGCTGGAGGACTACGACTACGGCCCGTACAACGGCTGACAGCTCGTATGAAGAAGCCCCCCGCCGCTCCGAGAGGAGCGGCGGGGGGCTTCTTCGTGTCCGGGGGGACGGGCCGGAGGGCCGGGCGCCGGGGGCGCGGGGTCTCCGGCCCCTCGGGCACGGGGTCTCCGGCCCCCGGGGGCGGCCCTCAGGCGCGGCGGCGGGAGGCGACCGTGACCGAGATCAGGGCCAGGAGGGCGAGGGTGGCGGCGGCGAGGCCCGGGGTGAGGCCGCGCGGGGTGAAGGTGCAGGAGACCTTGGTGGCGCCGGCGGGCACGGAGAGGGCGACCAGGCCGTGGAAGGCGGTGGTGGGGGCGGAGCACTGCCAGCCGGGGACGGCCGTCATCGCGAAGACGGCGGTGCCGGTGGCGCCCGTCGGGAGGGTGGCTTCGATGGTGTGCCCGTCCGCGGTGACCTTCGTGGCGCCGGTGGTGGTGAGGTGGCGTACCGCCGCGTCGAGCCCGGCCCGGTCCAGGCAGCCGATGGGGTGGGAGCCGGCCGTGGCGTTCGCGGTGCGGGTGGCCACGGAGACGTCGAGCCGCCCGGAGGCGGGGACCGTGCCGATCGGCACGACCCCGCTCATGCGGTCCTGGAGGGGGCGGGAGAGCGTGCCCCGGGAGAGGGTGCCGTAGAGCTCGGGGGAGTACCAGTACGCCTCGGAGCCGGGCGTGCACTGGGCCGCGTACGTCTGGGCGGTGGCGGTGCCGCCCCGGGTGACCTGCGGGACCTGGTAGACGGTGGCGCCCAGGACGTTCTCCTGGCGGGCCCAGACGCTGTCGGCCGGGTTGGGGGAGGCGTAGGGGCCGCTGCGGACCGTCACCAGGGGCGGGGCCGGGAACGTCGAGGCGGTCCAGCTGTTCTCCGCGGCGCCCGGCCGCACCCGCGCCCCGATCGAGAAGATCGCGTCGAGGACCGGGTTGTCGGCGCCGAAGAAGGTCCGGCCGTCGTTCTTGAAGCCGTATCCGAGGGGCTCCAGCGCCTGGTACGTGACCTCGGGGAGGTAGCTGCTGTAGTACTGCGGACCCTCCGCACGCAGGGCCAGGGCGTCGTTGTACGAGGTCTGCGGCGCGCCCGAGTCGGTCCGGTACGCGGGCCAGCCGTCGACGCCCCGGACGGCGTCGAAGTGGCGGCTGATCGACTCGTTCGAGGTGGGGGCCGGGGCCGCCCAGCGTTCGCGGGCCCGCCGGGTGTCCGCGTTGAGCGCGGCGGCGGTGGATTCCGCGAAGACGACGCCGACCATCAGGACGGCCGCGACCGGGACGAGGAAGCGGCGCCCGCGGCCGAGGGAGAGCAGGACCAGCGCGAGCAGTGACAGGCCCCCGCCACCGAGCACGGCCGGCCACGTCCAGCCGCCGAAGTCGTCGGTGTGGCGGAGCACGAAGGTGGCCAGCACCAGCAGGGCGGCCGACAGCGCGAGGTGCAGCGGGCGCGGGCGGTGGGCGAGCGACAGCCAGGCGGCGATCACCACCATGCCGCTGAAAACGAAGGCCTCGCGGTACGGGTTGCCGTTGGGGACGGCCAGGCCGTGCCACACGTACTGGGTCGGCGGGAACTGGAACGAGGCGAGGACCAGCAGCGTCGCCGCGGCCCACACCAGGCGGGTCCTCACCGCGATCGCGGTGTTGAACAGGAACGCGCCCGCCAGGATCAGCCCCAGCGAGGCCACGTACAGCCGCGGCCGGCCGCCCCACAGGTGCGTGGCGGGGAGCATCCCGGACAGCAGGATCTCGATCCGGACCGGTTCGAAGGAGCCGGCCCGGGTGGGCTGCGCGGAGCCGCTGGACAGGAAGGACGGCAGCAGCAGGGGCAGGGTGAGGAGGATGCCGGTCACGGTGGCCGTGCCGGCCCGCCACACGGCGCGCAGCCGCTCGGGGCCCGACATCTCGCGGGTGGCCAGCCGGACGGCCAGGAGCACGCAGGCGGCCATCGTGGCCATCATCGCGGTGTAGAAGTTCCCGAACCAGGCGAGCGCGACGAACAGCGCGACGCCGGGCCAGCGCCGCTGTTCCAGGCACCACTCGACGGCGATGCCGAGCAGCGGCAGCGCGACCAGCCCCCACAGCCACATCGGGATGTACGAGGCGTCGCTCAGCGCCCATCCGCACAGCCCGTACGTCGCCCCCAGCACCCCGCGCTGCCACCAGGGGCCGGGGTGCAGCTTGCCGAGGTACACCGTCATCACGGCGGCCGCGGCGCCCATGGTCAGCGGCGTGACCGCGAAGACGGCGAGGTCGACGTGGGCCCGGGGTACGAGGACGGCGAGCCAGGAGAACGGGTTGCCGAGGTAGGTGTAGTAGTCGGACAGGAACTGCTGGCCGAAGCCGCCGCGCCAGCTGAACAGCAGGTCGCCCGCGGCCTGCCCGTGCACCAGGTCCCACAGCGCGCGGTGGAAGGGCACGTACTGGTTGGCCTGGTCGTTGAGGGCGCGGCCGGTGTTCCCGAAGGGGAAGCTGCCGCGGGCCACCCAGGCCGCGCAGAACGCGCCGGAGGTGAGGAGGAAGGCGAGCAGCGGGCCGCGGAGGCGGCCGAGGCGGCGCCGGGTGGCCGTGGGCCGCCGCCGGGCGGGAGCCTCCTGCGTGGTGGGCTCCGAGGCCACGGTTCCCAATGCGCTGCTCCCTGCTGATCGACTTCGCCGGGTGGCGGTTTGTCCGGCTCGTCAGTCTAGGGCGGTGCGGGGAGCGCGCGGTCACGTACCACACGCGTGCGGGTTCCGCACGTCCGAGCCGGTGGGGGAGGGCGGTGGGGGCCCGGATCCGTTGCCGCGTCTGGCCTGCGGGTCTGTGGGGAGGGTGGCCCGGCCGGGGCCGCCGGGCCTTTGTTTTGACCGGAGTGGATGGGATGGGTACGCTCAGACCTTGTGCCTGGGGTGTGCCTGGGCTCCCGTGCGTGTCCATCAACCGCATAAGAGCCGATCAGCCACCGCGATCCACGTGTTCTTCGTTTGCGCGGAGCTCCACCGGATCCGACACACCCGACCGCGTGGGTCGGCAACGTTCCAGGTTAGCTTCACTACACGGCACACAGAAACCGGAGAAGTAGTGCCTACGATCCAGCAGCTGGTCCGTAAGGGCCGGCAGGACAAGGTCGAGAAGACAAAGACCCCCGCGCTCGAGGCTTCGCCCCAGCGTCGCGGCGTCTGCACGCGTGTGTTCACGACCACCCCGAAGAAGCCGAACTCGGCGCTCCGTAAGGTCGCGCGTGTGCGTCTGACCTCCGGCATCGAGGTCACCGCTTACATTCCGGGTGAGGGACACAACCTGCAGGAGCACTCGATCGTGCTCGTGCGTGGTGGCCGTGTGAAGGACCTGCCGGGTGTTCGTTACAAGATCATCCGCGGTGCGCTTGACACCCAGGCTGTCAAGAACCGCAAGCAGGCCCGCAGCCGCTACGGCGCCAAGAAGGAGAAGTAAGAATGCCTCGTAAGGGCCCCGCCCCGAAGCGCCCGGTCATCATCGACCCGGTCTACGCATCTCCTCTGGTGACCTCGCTCATCAACAAGATCCTCCTGAACGGCAAGCGCTCCACCGCCGAGCGCATCGTTTACGGCGCCATGGAAGGCCTCCGCGAGAAGACCGGCAACGACCCGGTCATCACGCTGAAGCGCGCGCTGGAGAACGTCAAGCCGTCCCTCGAGGTCAAGTCCCGCCGTGTCGGTGGCGCGACCTACCAGGTTCCGGTCGAGGTCAAGCCGGGTCGCCAGTCGACCCTCGCGCTGCGCTGGCTCGTGGGTTACTCCCGCGCCCGCCGCGAGAAGACCATGACCGAGCGCCTCATGAACGAGCTGCTCGACGCCTCCAACGGTCTTGGCGCTGCCGTCAAGAAGCGCGAGGACACGCACAAGATGGCCGAGTCCAACAAGGCCTTCGCGCACTACCGCTGGTAGTCCCACCCCACATCGAGACCGAGAGAAGACCGAAGCCTTATGGCTACCACTTCGCTTGACCTGGCCAAGGTCCGCAACATCGGGATCATGGCCCACATCGACGCGGGCAAGACGACCACCACCGAGCGCATCCTGTTCTACACCGGTGTGTCGTACAAGATCGGTGAGGTCCACGACGGCGCTGCCACGATGGACTGGATGGAGCAGGAGCAGGAGCGTGGTATCACCATCACGTCTGCCGCGACGACCTGCCACTGGCCTCTTGACGAGGTCGACCACACCATCAACATCATCGACACCCCGGGTCACGTCGACTTCACCGTAGAGGTCGAGCGTTCGCTCCGCGTCCTCGACGGTGCCGTCACCGTCTTCGACGGTGTCGCCGGTGTGGAGCCGCAGTCCGAGACGGTCTGGCGTCAGGCCGACCGTTACGGCGTGCCGCGCATCTGCTTCGTCAACAAGCTGGACCGTACCGGCGCCGAGTTCCACCGCTGCGTGGACATGATCGTGGACCGCCTCGGCGCGACCCCGATCGTCATGCAGCTGCCCATCGGCTCCGAGATGGACTTCCAGGGCGTCGTCGACCTGGTCCGCATGAAGGCTCTTGTGTGGTCCGCCGAGGCCTCCAAGGGCGAGATGTACGACGTCGTCGACATCCCCGCCTCGCACACCGAGGCCGCCGAGGAATGGCGCGCCAAGCTGGTCGAGACGGTCGCCGAGAACGACGAGCAGATGATGGAACTGTTCCTGGAGGGCACCGAGCCCACCGAGGAGCAGCTCTACGCCGCCGTCCGTCGTATCACCATCGCGTCCGGCAAGGGCGGCGACACCACCGTCACCCCCGTGTTCTGCGGCACCGCGTTCAAGAACAAGGGCGTCCAGCCCCTGCTCGACGCCGTCGTGCGCTACCTTCCCTCCCCCCTGGACGTCGAGGCCATCGAAGGCCACGACGTCAAGGACGCGGAGGTCGTCGTCAAGCGCAAGCCGGCCGACTCCGAGCCGCTGTCGGCCCTCGCGTTCAAGATCGCGAGCGACCCGCACCTCGGCAAGCTCACCTTCGTCCGGATCTACTCCGGTCGCCTGGAGGCCGGCACCGCGGTGCTGAACTCCGTCAAGGGCAAGAAGGAGCGCATCGGCAAGATCTACCGCATGCACGCGAACAAGCGTGAGGAGATCGAGTCGGTGGGCGCCGGTGACATCGTCGCCGTCATGGGCCTCAAGCAGACCACCACCGGTGAGACGCTGTGCGACGAGAAGGCCCCGGTCATCCTGGAGTCCATGGACTTCCCGGCCCCGGTCATCCAGGTCGCCATCGAGCCCAAGTCCAAGGGTGACCAGGAGAAGCTGGGTGTTGCCATCCAGCGTCTCGCGGAGGAGGACCCCTCCTTCCAGGTTCACTCGGACGAGGAGACCGGCCAGACCATCATCGGTGGTATGGGCGAGCTTCACCTCGACATCCTCGTCGACCGCATGCGTCGCGAGTTCAAGGTCGAGGCGAACGTCGGCAAGCCGCAGGTGGCCTACCGCGAGACGATCCGCAAGTCCGTCGAGCGTCACGACTACACCCACAAGAAGCAGACCGGTGGTACCGGTCAGTTCGCCAAGGTGCAGATCGCGATCGAGCCCATCGAGGGCGGCGAGGCGGCTTACGAGTTCGTCAACAAGGTCACCGGTGGACGCATCCCGCGTGAGTACATCCCGTCGGTGGACGCCGGTGCCCAGGAAGCCATGAAGTTCGGCATCCTCGCCGGCTACGAGATGACTGGCGTCCGCGTCATTCTTCTCGACGGTGGTTACCACGAGGTCGACTCCTCCGAACTCGCGTTCAAGATCGCCGGTTCGCAGGCCTTCAAGGAGGCCGCGCGCAAGGCTTCTCCCGTGCTCCTTGAGCCGATGATGGCCGTTGAGGTCACCACGCCCGAGGACTACATGGGTGAGGTCATCGGCGACATCAACTCTCGTCGTGGCCAGATCCAGGCCATGGACGAGCGTCACGGTGCTCGCATCGTGAAGGGCCTCGTGCCGCTTTCGGAGATGTTCGGCTACGTCGGAGACCTCCGCAGCAAGACCTCGGGTCGCGCCAGCTACTCGATGCAGTTCGACTCCTACGCCGAGGTTCCCCGGAACGTCGCTGAGGAGATCATCGCGAAGGCCAAGGGCGAGTAACTCTTCGGAGCTCACGCTTTAGGCTTGTCACCGGTACCTCTGGGGCAACAGGAGCATCCGCTCTTGTTGCCCGGAGGGACTGGCATCCCAGCAAAGATCACCTGGCGCCGATCTGTCAGGCGTACCAGAACCACTCTCCAGGAGGACCCCCGTGGCGAAGGCGAAGTTCGAGCGGACTAAGCCGCACGTCAACATCGGCACCATCGGTCACATTGACCACGGTAAGACGACCCTCACGGCCGCCATTACCAAGGTGCTGCACGACGCGTACCCGGACCTGAACGAGGCCTCGGCCTTCGACCAGATCGACAAGGCTCCTGAGGAGCGCCAGCGCGGTATCACCATCTCCATCGCGCACGTCGAGTACCAGACCGAGGCGCGTCACTACGCCCACGTCGACTGCCCGGGTCACGCGGACTACATCAAGAACATGATCACCGGTGCCGCGCAGATGGACGGTGCCATCCTCGTGGTCGCCGCCACCGACGGCCCGATGCCGCAGACCAAGGAGCACGTGCTCCTGGCCCGCCAGGTCGGCGTCCCCTACATCGTCGTCGCCCTGAACAAGGCCGACATGGTGGACGACGAGGAGATCCTGGAGCTCGTCGAGCTCGAGGTCCGTGAGCTGCTCTCCGAGTACGACTTCCCGGGCGACGACCTGCCGGTCGTCCAGGTCTCCGCGCTCAAGGCGCTCGAGGGCGACAAGGAGTGGGGCGAGAAGCTCCTCGGCCTCATGAAGGCCGTGGACGAGTCGATCCCGACCCCGCCGCGCGACACCGACAAGCCCTTCCTGATGCCGGTCGAGGACGTCTTCACGATCACCGGTCGCGGTACGGTCGTCACCGGCCGTATCGAGCGTGGTGTCCTGAAGGTCAACGAGACCGTCGACATCATCGGTATCAAGGAAGAGAAGACCACCACCACGGTCACCGGTATCGAGATGTTCCGCAAGCTCCTCGACGAGGGCCAGGCCGGTGAGAACGTCGGTCTGCTCCTCCGTGGCATCAAGCGCGAGGACGTCGAGCGCGGTCAGGTCATCATCAAGCCCGGTTCGGTCACGCCGCACACCGAGTTCGAGGCCGCCGCGTACATCCTGTCGAAGGACGAGGGTGGCCGTCACACCCCGTTCTTCAACAACTACCGCCCGCAGTTCTACTTCCGTACCACGGACGTGACGGGCGTTGTGACCCTGCCTGAGGGCACCGAGATGGTCATGCCCGGTGACAACACCGACATGACGGTCTCCCTCATCCAGCCGGTCGCGATGGAAGAGGGCCTGAAGTTCGCCATCCGTGAGGGTGGTCGTACGGTGGGCGCCGGCCAGGTCACCAAGATCACGAAGTAATTCGTGCTCTGACCTGGTAGCTCGCGCGAGCGGGCACCACGTTTGACAGAGGGGCCCTTCCCCCACCGCTCCGGCGGTGGGGGAAGGGCCCTTCGTCGTATCCGCGGGGCGTTGCCGGCTGCTGTGCGGGGACGTCCCGGCCGGGTGCGTATGCGGCGCCTACCCCGGTGGCTATGCCCCGGTGCCTATGCGGGGCGCGTCACGGTCCTCATGCGGCGCCCGCCTCCGCCCGCCTCCGCCCGGCACTCCCCGCACAGGCCCGGCTCCCGGGACCGGAAGGCGAGGCCGCAGGTCTCGTCCTCGCAGGTCTGGAAGGGGTCCGGCGGTACGTGGGCGGCCGGGCGGGGTACGTCTGCCAGGGCCGGCGGCAGCTGGGCGGTGAGCCGGTACGCCACCAGTCCGGCCGGATTGCGGGGCTGCGGCGGCAGGTTGGCCGTGAGGGCGGCGGTGATGCTGCCGGGGCGGGCGCAGCGCTCCAGCCAGGCCTCGACGGCGGGGGCGAGGCGCTCGATGTCCTGCCGGCCGAGCAGGAGACGGGAGTCGAGGCGGCGCAGGTCCGTCAGGACGGTGACGGCCGCCTCGTGCCGCCAGGGGTTGTCGGGGTTCAGGGGCCGGGGGAGGGACCCGCCGGGAGCGCGCGGGGTGGCGGGCGGCTGAGGGGCGCGGGCCTCCGGCGCGGCGGCGGCCGGGGTGGTCGCGGGCGGGGCCTGGGCGGCGGGCGCCGGGCCGGGATGCGGGTCCGGGCCGGGGTGCGGGTCGCTGTCCACGCACCCGGGGCGGTTGTAGGACACGGTCCGGGTGATCACCTGCCCGCCGGGCAGCCGCACGCGGGTCCGCTCCAGGTATCCGTAAGCCTCCAGCTCGCGCAGCGCACGGGCGATCCGGTGCTCGCTCTCGGGGAAGCGGCCGGCGAGGTCCTTGATGCCGATGCGTGAGCCGGCGGGCAGGGACTGGATGTGGAGCGCCAGACCGATCGCTACGAGGGACATCTCCGCGTGCTGCGCGAGGTGGTTGCCGACCACGGTGAAGCGGCGGGTGTGCCGGACGTTGACGTGGATGACACCTGATCGGGGGGCATCGCCGCGATTGCGCCCGGAGGCGAGCACGACGGGGTTAGGCTTCTGGGTATCCATCGGGAAGCTGTTCTCTTCCTGCTTGGCCAGGCCCCCGCCGGGATTGCGAGTCCCGTCGGGGGCCGACGTATGTCTGGAGTTGTCGCGCCGAGCATATGCCCGACAACCCCCGGGGAAGCCAGCCGAGTTGTCCCGATTCACCCATCCGAGCGAAGCGCCCCCGACGGGAGGCTGGTGGGGTCTGGCGAGGTTCTTTCGCTTCCCGAGTACTCACCCCTACCTCTCACCCCGCCACCCCCCGGCCCACCGCATCGCGGCCCCCGCGTTGCGGTGGGTCTCCTAATCCCGGGCGCTGACCAGGGTTTCCCCAGCTTCGATTCCGGCGGCCCCAGGCCCGATGAAGGTCACCCTTGCCGTATAGGCCTGGTCCAAGATGGGAACGGATCGTCCGTACCGAAGGATCTCGGTGATGCGAATCTCGATGGCGGGGGAAACGCTTGATCGAAAGATCATGCCTACGCTCGCCTCCCCGCCGATGTTCCTGACCGCGCAGACGGCTTCTGTCGCGGAAGCGCTCTCGACCGACGCCACGTGTAGCCGGACGTCGTTACGTTCATCCACGCTTATAAGCCTCTCTGAGGAATTGCTTGATCTGTTCGGGGCGACTCTATGGCGCCACCAGGATCCTGAAGCCCTCAAGGGCGGCCCGATAGTCGTCTGCCACGCCGTCGGAGGGCAGGGAGCCGAGATGCGTGCGTGCCAGTTCCTCCGCCGCTGCAAGAACGGTCCCCGCGAATTCGTCGGGTGCGAGGATCGAGACGGGACCGGACGGGCCGGTGGTGCGGATGCCCTTCTTGCTCCTGGCGAATGTCAGCCGGAACGAGGAGTCCACGCCCGTGAACAAGGCACTCCTTGTTCGGCCTCGCAGCAAGTCGTGCAGGCAGTCCAGGAGTTGGGTCACCGAGGCGTAGATCATCATCCCTTGATCGGGCGACTGCCCCGCCGACCGCGCTTCCCCCAGCTCGCCGACCCAGACCATGTCCCCGAGATCGAACCCACTGGACTCGCCCTGACCCGGTCGAACGGCAAATTCCACGATCACGGGACGTAGCTCTTTCCGACGGGGAAGAAGGTGATGATCCGGTTCCCGTCGTGTGAGTCCACGAGCAGGCGATAGCGGGCGGGCATGCCGTTGACAGTCATACGTTTCTCAAATACCTGCATTCGGCGGCTTGGGTCAGACACGCGATTGCCTTTCTCGATCATCTTCGCCGCGGCCTCGCCCACTTGCTCCCTGGTCGTGGAGGGAGGCATCAAATCTCCGTGGCCTGATGGGTGATTGCCCGTAATGTGGCGCTCATCTATATGCTGCCAGCCCTCTTTGGCATTCCCGTCTTCCAGCCTCGGTTTGGCTCGGCAGAGAGCCAGACCGAGGGGGTCCACCCATTCCAGCGGGTTGGGTCCGTACCAGCATGGATTCGGGCCACCGGAGAGGCCCAGGGGGTCCGGGGTGAGGTAGCGGGCCGTTTCGGGGTCGTAGGTGCGGAAGACGTTGTGGTGGAGGCCCGACTCGGGGTCGAAGTACTGGCCCGGGAAGCGGAGCGGGGTGTAGGCCGTCGCGTCGCGGTTCCAGGTGGTGGTGCCCCAGAGGGTGGCGCGGGTGCGCCACGCCGTGGTGCCGTCCTCGGTGAGGAGCTCGGTCGGGGTGCCGATGAGGTCGGTGACGATGGCGAAGAAGCGGTCGTCCACCGTGTCGTCGTCGATGTGCTCGGACTGGGTGAGCGGGTGCAGGCCCTGATGGGTCCAGGTGAGGGTGACCGGGCCGGTGGACTGTTCGCACAGGGTGGCGCCGTCCCAGGTGAAGGTGGTTTCCTCCACGACCGCGCCGGCCGGCGACAGGCGTTGCTTCGCCGTGCGGCGGCCCAGCGGGTCGTACGTGTACCGCCAGCGGGTGCCGTCCGGAGTGGTGACCGCCGACAGCTGGTCCTCGGCGTTCCACTCGTACCGCCAGGTCTCCGGCTTGCGGGAGAGCCGGGTCTTGCGGCGCACGGTCACCCGGCCGAGTGCGTCGTGCTCGTAGCGGACCGCCCCCGCGCGGGTGATGCGGGTGCCCGTGTACGAGCGGCCGCCCTGCGCGTCGGCGCCCGGGTGGCGGTCCGGCCAGGTGGCGTGGGTCTGGTTGCCCGCCTCGTCGTAGGTGTACCGCTCCGACCACGATCCGGCGTCCACCGCCGTCACGCGGGCGGCCGCGTCGAGGGTGAACGTCCGCGGGCCGGTCAGGGAGTCGTCGATCCCGGTGAGGTAGCCGTCCGCACGGTAGCTGTAGCCCCGGCGCCGGAGGGTACGGCCGTCCCGGCCGACCACCGTCCGGGAGGAGAGCCGGCCCAGGGGGTCGTACTCGTGGGTGAGGGCGAGGCCGGGGCCCAGGGTGCGGGTGAGTTCCTGTCCTGCCGCATCGCGCTCGAAGGTGATCGTGCGACCGGCCGTCGTCAGTGCGGTGCGGTGCCCCGCCGCGTCGTACGTCCAGTGGGACTGCGCCCCGCTGGGCGTGGTGCGGGTCGTCCGACGGCCCAGGGCGTCGTAGGCGTAGGTGAGCGTGCGGCCGTCGACCGTTTCCGCCAGGACCCGTCCCGTCCCGTCGCGGAGCCAGGTGACCGAGGACTCCGGCGAGATCAGTGAGGCCAAGCGGTCGGAGCCGTCGTAGCCGTAAACCGTCGAGCCCGACGCCGTCGTCTTGCGGGTGAACTGTCCGAGCTCGTTGCGGGTGTAGGTGGTGCGGGCGCCCAGTGTGTCGGTGCGGGCGGTGAGGGCGCCGGCCGCGTCGTACTCGTAGGTGAGGCTGCGACCGTCGAAGTCCGATTCCGAGGTCGGCAGGCCCGTGGGGGAGTACGTGTAACTCCACCTCATACCCTGCGGGTTGGTGACCTGCGTCAGGCGCAGTTCGGTGTCGTGGTCGAACGTGTGGCGTGCGCCGTCGGGACCGGTGCGGGCGGTCAGGAGGTCGAAATCGCCGTACTCGTTGACGGTCACCCCGCCCGCGGCGTCGGTGTGCGTCAGGCAGTTGCCCTCCCCGTCGTACGTCCACGATTCCGACGTGCCGTCCGGGTGCACGCGTCGCAGCAGCCGGCCCTCGGTGCTCCAGGTGTGGCGGGTCGTACGGCCCAGGGGATCCGTGACGGTCACCGGGCGGCCGAAGGCGTCGCGGGTGTAGGTGGTGGTGGCGCCGAGGGGGTCCGTGGCCGAGACGAGGAGTCCGGCCCGGTCCAAGACGAAGGCACTCGTGTGGCCGAGGGCGTCCGTCACCGAGGACAGGTGACCGCGCGCGTCGTAGGCGAAGTGGGTGGTGGCACCCGTGGGATCGGTCGTCGAGGTGCGGTTGCCCCGTTCGTCGTACGTGTGGGTCGTCGTCGCGCCGTCCGCCGACACGAGCGTCACCGGCAGGCCCGAGGCGTCGTACCGCGCCCGCGAGACCTTGCCGTCCGGGCGGGTCACGGAGGTGAGGCGGCCGGCCTCGTCGTACTCCAGGCGGACGGTGCGGCCGAGCGGGTCCGTACGGGACAGCAGCCGGTCGTACCGGTCGTACTCGCAGTGCGTCGTCAGCCCCGCCGCGTCGAGCTCCGCGACGACCTGGGCGCGTTCGTTGATCACGTACCGCTTGCGGTGGCCCAGGGAGTCCGTGAGCGTCGTGACGCCGTCCTCGTAGGCGAACCTGATGTTGAGGTGGCCGTTCGTACCGGACTGGGCGATGCAGCGGTGCCGCTCGTCGTAGACGTAGTCGAAGCGCCGGTCGTTGGTGTCGGTCCAGGAGGTGATCCGGCCCAGTGCGTCGTACCCGAAGCGCAGGGGCCGGCCCGAGGAGTTGGTGACCTCGGTGAGGTGGCCGTCCGTGTAGCCGTAGCGCAGGCCTTCGGTGCCGTCCGCCAGGGACAGGCCGGTTATTCGGCCACCCGAAGAGGTCAGGCGCAGCTCGTAGCCGCCGCTGTGGGAGATCGACAGCGGGGCGCCGGTCGTGTCGTCGTACGTGTACACGATCCAGGCGCCGTTGCGGTCGTCCAGCTGGGTGAGGACGCCGTCCTCCGCGAAATGGCGTACGTGGCCCGACTCGGGGTCGGTGACCGTGTAGCCGCCGTCCGGGTCGAGCGTCAGCGGCCATCGCCGGCCGTGGGAGGGGAGGACGGGTGGGCCGGCCTGCTCCGGGTGCGGGTAGGCCAGCAGGCTTCCGTCCTCGCAGACGAGGATCACGCCCTCGGCGTCGGTCTCCAGCCGCTGGTCGACCGTCGATGCCCAGGTGGGGCCGAACCAGCGGCCCGAGCGGTACGAGGACTCGAAGGTCCGGGTGAAGACGAGCGGGAACGAGCCCGGCAGGACGAGGTCGGTCTGCGGGAGCAGCATCCGGCCCGTCGCCACGTCGACCGGGTCCCCCTCGCACGGGACGTCCTTCTTCTCGCGGGCGCCGGGCCCCTCGTTCCCGTGGAGCGCCTCACGGGTCGAGGGCGTGTGTGCGGACGCCGGCCGCTGCGGCAGCTTGGGCGGCTTGGGCAGTTCGCCGTTGGCCAGCCGGCTCAGGAAGGAGGTCCTGCGCAGCGGACCGGTGACGGCGCTCGTCCCCTTCGCCCCGGCGACCTCGGCATAGATCTTGCCGATCCCCTCGTCGGGGTCCTTCATGAACTGCACGTACATCAGGGAACCGGCCCCGACGGGATCGTTGGCCATCGTCAGCATGCCGACGCCCAGGCCGCTGAGCCGCATCTTGTATTCGGTCGGATGCATGCGGTTGTACGGATCCAGGGGGTCGACCGCACGGAAGAAGTCGACCGTGGCCGCCAGCCCCTTGATGAACCCGCCGCCCTGGTGTTCCAGCCCGAGTCCGCGAATGGCCCCCTCGTAGACCAGTTGCTCGGCCACGGACGGCAGGGGCGGGGCGGCGTCCCGTGCCTTCGTCAGCGCCTGGACCGCCGTCCGGGCCGCCTCGTCGCGCTGGTGGCGCGCCTCGGCCAGCTTCTCCCGGGCCGCCTTGATGCCGTCGGCCCCCGGGTCGGTGAAGCCCATCGGACGGGCCGGCAACGGCTCCTGCTTGCTGCGGAGCGCCGCGTTGTACGTGTCGACCCACTTGTCGTAGGCCTCACGGGCCGCCTGCGACGTCTTCACGGCGGTCGTGTACTCGTCCAGGGCTTCCCGGGCGCGGCCCTGGGCCCACTCCACCGTGTCCGCGAACCGGTTCAGGGCCCCTGCCGCCGTCTCGAAGGCGTCCGCTGCCTTGAACCACTTCGGCGGCTGCTTCTGGGCGAGCACCCGGAAGCCTTCGGCGGCCGCACCTTTGATGCCGTCCTCGTCCAGGCCCTTGAGGCCCTCGCCGGTCTTGTCGAAGGCCGCCTGGAAGTCGGCCAAGTGGGAGGCGGTCGCGCGGAGTTTGGACGGGCTGCCGTGGACCAGCTTCTTCGGGTCGTCGGTGTGGCCCAGCTCGGCCTCTGCGACCTCCGCGCCGAGACGGTTCGCGACCTTGTCCGTGCCGTCCCGCACGACATCGGCGGCCTCGTGGAGTCCTACTTCGTCGAGCCCGGCCCCCGCCTTGTCGCCCACCCATTCGACGCCCTCGCCGACGGCCTTTTTACCGGCGTCCAGCCACCCCTGCAGGTCGTGCCCCATCAGCGTTCACCCTGCTGCGGGGCGTCGTGCTCCGCCTGGTGCGCCCGTTCCCGGACGAGGGCGAGGGCCGAGGGGTCCAGCTGGCCGAGATCGGCCGCTCCGTCCAGCAGGCGGGCGCTGTTGCCCTTCGTCACCGCGTCCCGCTTGGCCTGTTCCCATTGCTGCCCGAACTCGTCGCGCGCCTTCTGGGCCTCTTCCGGGGTCTCGTGGCGGAACGGTGCCTTGATCTCGTCCCAGGAGGTCCTCTCGGCCGTGTCCTCGTCGGCGTGCGGATTGCCGATCACGGAGTTGGCCGCGACCTTGAACGTGCCCCTGCGGTACTGGTCCTCCTCCCAGATCATCCCCGCCGAGATGTTCAGCGCGGCGGTCAGGCCGCTGACCTCCTCGACCAGGGCGCGCACTCCCCAGTCCCAGCGCGTGCAGAGGTCGTGGAAGACGGCGGTGACGTCCGGGTGGCCGGCCTCCATGCCGGTCAGCGTGAGCTTTTCGAGCCCGGCTCCCACCGTCGCGCCGGCGTCCGGCGCGAACTCGCGCAGTTCGGCGATCGCCCCGCGCAGGCCGGCCGTGATGTTTTTGACGGCGACCGGGTCCATCTCCAGGTCTTTGCCGTTGTCGGCGTTCAAGATCCACCCCCATGGTTCGGGCAAGGGTATGCGGCGCCCCGGACAGGGGGGTGCCAGGTGGTGCGGATTTGGTCAGGGGGTGGAAAACGGCTGGTCCGGGGGGTGTGAGAGGCTCCGCAGCGCATGGTGTGGACATCTCAAGGGGGGGCGTTGTGGGGAACAACGACGACGCGCGCAGAACCGGCGTTTCCGACGAGGAGTGGGCGCGGTTCGTGCGGGACGCCGAGGCCGGGGTGGGGGAGGCCCCGAAGGAGCCGTCGGCGCGGGCGAGGATGGTGACCGAGCGGCTGCGCCGCCAGGACGAGGAGCGGGCCGCGCGGGAGCGGGGCTGGAAGGGGCGCAAGGCCCGCAAGGCCCGGCAGGCAGCCGAGCCCGCCGGATGGCGGACCGGGCCGGCCTGGCAGGAGAGGGAAGGCCGCGGGAAGGGCAAGCGGCGGCTCAAGGCGACCGCGGCCATCGTGTTCATCGCGGCGCTCGCGCTGATCGCCGTACGGCCGGAGCTGGTGATCGACCGGCTCACCGGCAAGGCGGAGGCCAGGAAGGACGCCCGGAACGCCGCGCCGCTGCCCGGCGAGACCGCGCGTCCGACGGCCGCGCCCGCCCAGCAGTACCCGGACCAACCGACCCTCCAGGACCCCTTCCGGGGCTCGCCGGCGCTCCAGTGGGCCGATGGCGCCGCCGGGATCGAGCTGCCCGAGGCCAAGGCCGTGGGCGGGCTGTCCAAGGAGCAGGTGGCCGACGCGGTCGCGAAGACCGGCCGGCTGCTGGCGGCTGCCAATCTGGAGCCCGCCACCCTGCGCGGCGAGCGCCCGCAGGCGGCGCTGGACCTGCTGGACCCGCTCCAGGACGACGGCCGCGGGCTGATGGAGAAGGCTCTGGTCCGGCCGTCCAAGGACGCCGACCCGTTGTGGCTGTTCAGCCGTTTCGATCCGGCGCACGCGCGGGTGCACGGCGACGTGGTCAAGACGCGCGGGCGCATGTGGTTCGACAGCACCCGCTCCGGTGAGGTGCTGGTGCACTCCGACTACACCTTCGTCTACCCGCTGGTGCAGGCGCGGACCGGTGCGGACGAGGTGGCGCGCACCATCGTGCGGCGGGAGCTCACCGTGGCCCTGGCGGACCCCGAACGGATAGCGGCGACTCCCGGCAAGCTGCAGATCGTCAGCTGGTCCGAGTCGGCGGGCAACGACGACTGCTCCCGCGACGGCGAGGGCTATCTCCACCCGATGTTCGCGGCCGACCGGCAGACCCGGCCGTCATCGGGAGCGACGGGACCGCTCACCGATCCCTACGACCGCAGCAAGGACGTGGCGGCGCTGCCGAAGGAGTGCGGGACGGTCTCCCGCTCCTGACCCGGGCCCCGCAGTGGCTCCCCGTCGCGGGGCAGGTTTGACGTGTCCGCGCGGCGGGGTATTGTTCTGCGCCCGATTGGCGCAGTACGTGTCTCGTGTGGCAGACTACTCAAGTTGCTCGGTTGAGTGCCGATGCTGCGCGCCTCCCGCCGGGAGGACCGGAAGCGAGTCCCACAGTACTCGTCGCCTCTATCTGTCCCTCGGGGCAGCAATGGGGGCGGACGTACGGGAATCTTTCGGGAAGTGTCAGCACGGGGCCCACCAGGCACCCGGTGGGTGTTTCTCCCCCGAACCGCGGTCTCGGTACCGCACCCCCTTGGACGAGGGAATTTCCGTATGGGAATTTTCTTGGAGGGAGTGCGACACGCCCGACCGCGTGGGTCGGAGAGAAGCGGTGGAGGTATCCACAGCCGCCCGGGAGCCAGAGCGTTTCCACAACAGACAGGACTACGGAGTAGCCATGGCGGGACAGAAGATCCGCATCCGGCTCAAGGCCTACGACCACGAGGTCATCGACTCCTCGGCGAAGAAGATCGTCGAGACGGTGACGCGCACTGGTGCGTCGGTCGCGGGCCCGGTGCCGCTGCCCACTGAGAAGAACGTGTACTGCGTCATCAAGTCGCCGCACAAGTACAAGGACTCGCGCGAGCACTTCGAGATGCGCACGCACAAGCGCCTGATCGACATCCTCGACCCGACTCCCAAGACCGTTGACTCGCTGATGCGCCTGGACCTTCCGGCCGGCGTTGACATCGAGATCAAGCTCTGAGAGGCGTCGAGAAGATGGCAAAGCAGATCAAGGGCGTCCTGGGCGAGAAGCTCGGCATGACCCAGGTCTGGGACGAGAACAACCGTGTCGTCCCGGTGACCGTGGTCAAGGCCGGACCCTGCGTCGTTACCCAGGTCCGTACGAACGACATCGACGGCTACGAGTCGGTCCAGATCGCCTTCGGCGAGATCGACCCGCGCAAGGTGAACAAGCCCCTCAAGGGCCACTTCGCCAAGGCCGACGTGACCCCCCGCCGCCACCTGGTGGAGCTCCGCACCTCCGACGCCAGCGAGTACACGCTCGGCCAGGAGATCACTGCTGAGGTGTTCGAGTCCGGCGTCAAGGTCGACGTCACGGGCAACAGCAAGGGCAAGGGCTTCGCCGGTGTCATGAAGCGGCACAACTTCCGGGGCCTCGGCGCCGGTCACGGTGTGCAGCGCAAGCACCGCTCCCCCGGTTCGATCGGTGGCTGCGCCACCCCTGGGCGTGTCTTCAAGGGCATGCGCATGGCTGGTCGTATGGGCAACGAGCGCGTCACCACCCAGAACCTGACCATCCACGCGGTAGACGCGGAGAAGGGTCTGCTCCTCATCAAGGGCGCAGTCCCCGGTCCGAACGGCGGCCTCGTCCTGGTCCGTACCGCGGCCAAGGGGGCTTGAGGTTAATGAGCACCATTGACATCCTTTCGCCGGCAGGCGACAAGGCCGGTACCGTCGAGCTCCCCGCGGAGATCTTCGACGCGAAGACCAGCGTTCCGCTGATCCACCAGGTCGTCGTCGCACAGCTGGCCGCTGCCCGTCAGGGCACGCACAAGACCAAGACCCGTGGCGAAGTCCGTGGTGGTGGCCGCAAGCCGTACCGCCAGAAGGGCACCGGCCGCGCGCGTCAGGGTTCCACCCGCGCTCCGCAGTTCGCCGGCGGTGGCGTCGTCCACGGCCCGCAGCCGCGTGACTACTCGCAGCGGACCCCGAAGAAGATGAAGGTCGCCGCCCTCCGCGGTGCCCTCTCGGACCGCGCGCGTCACTCCCGCATCCACGTCGTCACCGGCGTGGTCGAGGGTGCCGCCTCCACGAAGGCCGCCAAGACGCTGTTCGGCAAGATCTCGGAGCGCAAGAACCTGCTCCTGGTCGTCGAGCGCGCCGACGAGGCCGCGTGGCTGTCCGCCCGCAACCTGCCCCAGGTTCACATCCTGGAGCCGGGCCAGCTGAACACGTACGACGTGATCGTCTCTGACGACGTGGTCTTCACCCAGGCCGCGCTGGAGTCCTTCGTGTCTGGCCCCAAGGCCGACGAGACCGAAGGGAGCGACGCCTGATGTCTGAGGCGACCGTTACCAGCAAGACCTTCACTGACCCGCGCGACCTGCTGATCAAGCCGGTTGTCTCGGAGAAGAGCTACGCGCTGCTGGACGAGAACAAGTACACGTTCATCGTCGCGCCTGGCGCCAACAAGACCCAGATCAAGCAGGCCGTCGAGGCGGTCTTCTCGGTCAAGGTCACCGGGGTCAACACGATCAACCGTCAGGGTAAGCGCAAGCGCACCAAGACCGGTTTCGGCAAGCGCGCCAACACCAAGCGCGCCATCGTGACCCTCGCTGAGGGCGACCGAATCGACATCTTCGGCGGCCAGGCCTCCTAACGGAGTCCTGAGTCGTCCGGAATCGGACGAGGACTGAGAAATGGGTATCCGCAAGTACAAGCCGACGACCCCGGGCCGTCGTGGCTCCAGCGTCGCCGACTTTGTCGAGATCACGCGGTCCACGCCGGAGAAGTCGCTGGTTCGCCCGCTGCACAGCAAGGGCGGCCGTAACAACACCGGTCGGATCACCGTTCGCCACCAGGGTGGTGGACACAAGCGCGCCTACCGCGTGATCGACTTCCGTCGTCACGACAAGGACGGCGTGCCGGCCAAGGTCGCGCACATCGAGTACGACCCCAACCGCACCGCGCGCATCGCGCTGCTGCACTACGCCGACGGCGAGAAGCGCTACATCATCGCGCCGCGCGGTCTGCAGCAGGGTGACCGGATTGAGAACGGCCCGACGGCCGACATCAAGCCCGGCAACAACCTGGCGCTGCGCAACATCCCGGTTGGTACGACCATCCACGCGATCGAGCTGCGTCCCGGCGGCGGTGCGAAGTTCGCCCGCTCCGCGGGTGCGTCCGTGCAGCTGCTGGCGAAGGAGGGCACCATGGCCCACCTCCGCATGCCGTCCGGCGAGATCCGTCTCGTCGACGCGCGCTGCCGCGCCACGGTCGGCGAGGTCGGCAACGCCGAGCAGTCGAACATCAACTGGGGCAAGGCCGGCCGCATGCGCTGGAAGGGCGTTCGCCCGTCCGTCCGCGGTGTCGCGATGAACCCGGTTGACCACCCGCA
Organism: Streptomyces sp. NBC_00539; assembly: GCF_036346105.1. Lineage (GTDB taxonomy): Bacteria > Actinomycetota > Actinomycetes > Streptomycetales > Streptomycetaceae > Streptomyces. The sequence continues at coordinate 2,963,299 of NZ_CP107811.1, read as the reverse complement.
CGGTGGTGGTGAGGGCAAGACCAGCGGTGGTCGCCACCCGGTCTCCCCGTGGGGTCAGAAGGAGGGTCGTACTCGCTCGCCGAAGAAGGCTTCGAGCAAGTACATCGTCCGCCGCCGCAAGACGAACAAGAAGCGCTAGGAGCGGGTTTAGATGCCGCGCAGTCTCAAGAAGGGACCCTTCGTCGACGGACACCTCATCAAGAAGGTGGACGCTCAGAACGAAGCTGGTACCAAGAACGTCATCAAGACCTGGTCCCGTCGCTCGATGATCATCCCGGCCATGCTGGGTCACACCATCGCGGTGCACAACGGCAAGACCCACGTCCCGGTGTTCGTCACCGAGTCGATGGTCGGCCACAAGCTCGGCGAGTTCTCGCCGACTCGCACCTTCCGCGGCCACGTCAAGGACGACCGGAAGTCGAAGCGCCGCTAAAGGCGGGGTGGTAACGACTATGACTTACACCGAAGGGACAACCATGGAAGCCAGGGCCCAGGCGCGGTACATCCGCGTCACGCCCATGAAGGCCCGCCGCGTGGTGGACCTTATCCGTGGCATGGATGCCACGGAGGCTCAGGCGGTCCTGCGTTTCGCCCCGCAGGCCGCGAGCGTGCCGGTCGGCAAGGTGCTGGACAGCGCCATTGCCAACGCCGCACACAACTACAACCACCCGGACGCTTCTTCGCTGTTCATCAGCGAGGCGTTCGTGGACGAGGGTCCGACCCTGAAGCGGTTCCGTCCGCGTGCCCAGGGCCGTGCCTACCGGATCCGCAAGCGGACCAGCCACATCACCGTGGTCGTCAGCAGCAAGGAAGGTTCCCGGTAATGGGCCAGAAGGTAAACCCGCACGGGTTCCGGCTCGGCATCACCACCGACTTCAAGTCGCGTTGGTACGCCGACAAGCTGTACAAGGACTACGTCAAGGAAGACGTCGCCATCCGTCGGATGATGACGTCCGGCATGGAGCGCGCCGGCATCTCGAAGGTTGAGATCGAGCGCACCCGTGACCGCGTGCGTGTGGACATCCACACCGCTCGTCCGGGCATCGTCATCGGCCGCCGTGGCGCCGAGGCCGACCGCATCCGCGGTGACCTCGAGAAGCTCACGGGCAAGCAGGTCCAGCTGAACATCCTCGAGGTCAAGAACCCCGAGCTCGATGCCCAGCTGGTCGCCCAGGCCGTTGCCGAGCAGCTCTCCTCCCGCGTCTCCTTCCGTCGTGCCATGCGCAAGAGCATGCAGGGCACGATGAAGGCCGGCGCCAAGGGCATCAAGATCCAGTGTGGCGGTCGTCTCGGCGGCGCCGAGATGTCCCGCTCCGAGTTCTACCGCGAGGGTCGTGTGCCGCTGCACACGCTGCGCGCGAACGTGGACTACGGCTTCTTCGAGGCCAAGACCACCTTCGGCCGTATCGGTGTGAAGGTCTGGATCTACAAGGGCGACGTCAAGAACATCGCCGAGGTTCGCGCCGAGAACGCTGCGGCCCGTGCGGGTAACCGCCCGGCCCGTGGTGCCGGCGCTGGCGACCGTCCCGCCGGCCGTGGTGGCCGTGGTGGCGAGCGCGGCGGCCGTGGTGGCCGCAAGCCGCAGCAGGCTGCTGGTGCCGAGGCCCCCAAGGCCGACGCTCCCGCCGCCGCTCCGGCCGAGAGCACCGGAACGGAGGCCTGACCGACATGCTGATCCCTCGTAGGGTCAAGCACCGCAAGCAGCACCACCCGAAGCGCCGCGGTATGGCCAAGGGCGGTACTGAGGTCTCGTTCGGCGAGTACGGCATCCAGGCGCTGACCCCGGCGTACGTGACGAACCGCCAGATCGAGGCGGCTCGTATCGCGATGACCCGCCACATCAAGCGTGGCGGCAAGGTCTGGATCAACATCTACCCGGACCGTCCGCTGACGAAGAAGCCCGCCGAGACCCGCATGGGTTCCGGTAAGGGTTCTCCCGAGTGGTGGATCGCGAACGTGCACCCGGGCCGGGTCATGTTCGAGCTGTCCTACCCGAACGAGAAGATTGCTCGTGAGGCGCTCACCCGCGCTGCTCACAAGCTTCCGATGAAGTGCCGGATTGTTCGGCGCGAGGCAGGTGAGTCGTGATGGCGACGGGAACCAAGGCGTCCGAGCTGCGTGAGCTCGGCAACGAGGAGCTCGTTGGCAAGCTGCGCGAGGCCAAGGAAGAGCTGTTCAAGCTGCGCTTCCAGGCGGCCACGGGTCAGCTGGAGAACAACGGCCGGCTCAAGTCCGTCCGTAAGGACATCGCTCGCATCTACACCCTGATGCACGAGCGTGAGCTCGGTATCGAGACGGTGGAGAGCGCCTGATGAGCGAGAAGAACGTGACTGAGACCACTGAGCAGCGCGGTTTCCGCAAGACCCGCGAGGGTCTGGTCGTCAGCGACAAGATGGACAAGACCGTCGTCGTCGCCGTCGAGGACCGCGTCAAGCACGCCCTGTACGGCAAGGTCATCCGCCGTACGAACAAGCTCAAGGCTCACGACGAGCAGAACGCTGCCGGTGTCGGCGACCGCGTCCTCATCATGGAGACGCGTCCGCTGTCGGCGAGCAAGCGCTGGCGCATCGTCGAGATCCTCGAGAAGGCCAAGTAAGGAACCTCGCGCGAGCGAGTTCCGCCAGACATAGCCTGGGGGGTTTCCCTCAGGTCAGTTCCGCCAGGCTCGGCGAGGGGCTCCGGTAACGGACCCCCCGCCGGGAACCGGCAGACAATCAGGAGATAGACGTGATCCAGCAGGAGTCGCGACTGCGTGTCGCCGACAACACTGGTGCCAAGGAAATCCTTTGCATCCGTGTTCTCGGTGGCTCCGGTCGCCGCTACGCGGGCATCGGTGACGTCATTGTCGCCACCGTCAAGGACGCGATCCCCGGTGGCAACGTGAAGAAGGGTGACGTCGTCAAGGCGGTCATCGTTCGCACCGTCAAGGAGCGCCGCCGCCAGGACGGCTCGTACATCCGCTTCGACGAGAACGCCGCTGTCATTCTCAAGAACGACGGCGACCCTCGCGGCACCCGTATCTTCGGCCCCGTGGGCCGTGAGCTGCGCGAGAAGAAGTTCATGAAGATCATCTCGCTCGCGCCGGAGGTGCTGTAAGCATGAAGATCAAGAAGGGCGACCTGGTTCAGGTCATCACCGGTAAGGACAAGGGCAAGCAGGGCAAGGTCATCGCGGCCATGCCCAGCGAGAACCGTGTCCTCGTCGAGGGTGTCAACCGGGTCAAGAAGCACACCAAGGCCGGTCAGACCGCTGGTGGTTCGCAGACCGGTGGCATCGTGATCACCGAGGCGCCGGTCCACGTCAGCAACGTTCAGCTGGTCGTGGAAAAGGACGGCCAGAAGGTCGTCACCCGCGTCGGCTACCGCTTCGACGACGAGGGCAACAAGATCCGCGTTGCCAAGCGGACGGGTGAGGACATCTGATGGCTACCACTCCGCGTCTCAAGACGAAGTACCGCGAGGACATCGCGGGCAAGCTGCGTGAGGAGTTCTCCTACGAGAACGTCATGCAGATCCCCGGCCTCGTGAAGATCGTGGTCAACATGGGTGTGGGCGACGCCGCCCGCGACTCCAAGCTGATCGACGGCGCCATCCGCGACCTGACGACGATCACCGGTCAGAAGCCGGCCGTCACGAAGGCCCGCAAGTCCATCGCGCAGTTCAAGCTGCGTGAGGGTCAGCCGATCGGCTGCCACGTCACCCTCCGTGGTGACCGCATGTGGGAGTTCCTGGACCGTACGCTGTCGCTCGCGCTGCCGCGTATCCGTGACTTCCGTGGTCTGTCGCCGAAGCAGTTCGACGGCCGTGGCAACTACACCTTCGGTCTCACGGAGCAGGTCATGTTCCACGAGATCGACCAGGACAAGATCGACCGTACCCGGGGTATGGACATCACCGTGGTCACCACGGCGACCAACGACGACGAGGGCCGTGCCCTCCTTCGTCACCTCGGCTTCCCCTTCAAGGAGGCGTAAGCGAGATGGCGAAGAAGGCTCTCATCGCGAAGGCTGCCCGCAAGCCCAAGTTCGGTGTGCGTGCGTACACCCGCTGCCAGCGCTGCGGTCGTCCCCACTCCGTGTACCGCAAGTTCGGCCTGTGCCGCGTGTGCCTTCGTGAGATGGCTCACCGTGGCGAGCTGCCGGGCGTGACCAAGAGCTCCTGGTAGTTCCCTCCGTCCGCAAGGACTTGGGAAGTTCCAGGCACTCTCGGTAAGCATCTGGTCGGCGGATGCCCGGCCGCGCATGCCTTAGGCTTGTGTGGTTGGGCGTCCGCCGCCCATAACGACTTACTACGCCGTAGGTCCCCGCACCGCACCCGTCCCGCCACTGAGTGGGGAGAGGGATGGCGCATACAGGAAACCCCGGCGAGAGAGGCCGAAGGCCACTTCATGACCATGACTGACCCGATCGCAGACATGCTGACCCGTCTGCGTAACGCTAACTCGGCGTACCACGACACCGTCGTGATGCCGCACAGCAAGATCAAGTCGCACATCGCAGAGATCCTCAAGCAGGAGGGTTTCATCACCGGCTGGAAGGTCGAGGACGCCGAGGTCGGCAAGAACCTCGTCCTCGAGCTGAAGTTCGGGCCGAACCGTGAGCGCTCCATCGCGGGCATCAAGCGGATCTCGAAGCCCGGTCTGCGCGTGTACGCGAAGTCCACCAACCTGCCCAAGGTGCTCGGCGGCCTGGGCGTGGCGATCATCTCCACGTCCCACGGTCTCCTCACCGGCCAGCAGGCAGGCAAGAAGGGCGTAGGTGGGGAAGTCCTCGCCTACGTCTGGTAGTCGGGAACGGAGGAAAAGCAATGTCGCGAATCGGCAAGCTCCCCATCCAGGTTCCCGCCGGTGTGGACGTCACCATCGATGGCCGCACGGTCGCGGTGAAGGGCCCCAAGGGTTCCCTCTCGCACACCGTCGCTGCGCCCATCGCCGTCGCCAAGGGTGAGGACGGCGTTCTGAACGTCATCCGCCCGAACGACGAGCGTCAGAACAAGGCCCTGCACGGCCTGTCCCGCACGCTGGTGGCGAACATGATCACCGGTGTGACCACGGGGTACGTCAAGGCTCTCGAAATCAGCGGTGTCGGTTACCGCGTCGCCGCGAAGGGCTCCGACCTGGAGTTCCAGCTTGGCTACAGCCACCCGATCCTGATCGAGGCGCCCGAGGGCATCTCCTTCAAGGTCGAGTCGCCCACCAAGTTCACGGTCGAGGGCATCGACAAGCAGAAGGTCGGCGAGGTCGCCGCCAACATCCGCAAGCTGCGGAAGCCCGACCCGTACAAGGCCAAGGGTGTCAAGTACGCCGGCGAAGTCATCCGCCGCAAGGTCGGAAAGGCTGGTAAGTAGCCATGGCATACGGTGTGAAGATCGCCAAGGGCGACGCGTACAAGCGCGCTGCCAAGGCTCGCCGCCACATCCGCATCCGCAAGAACGTCTCGGGTACGGCGGAGCGTCCGCGCCTCGTCGTGACGCGTTCCAACCGCAACATCGTTGCTCAGGTCATCGACGACCTCCAGGGTCACACCCTGGCGTCCGCGTCGACCCTGGACGCTTCGATCCGCGGTGGCGAAGGCGACAAGAGCGCCCAGGCCCAGGCTGTCGGCGCGCTCGTCGCCGAGCGTGCCAAGGCCGCGGGTGTCGAGACCGTCGTGTTCGACCGCGGTGGCAACCGATACGCCGGGCGCATTGCCGCTCTGGCTGACGCCGCCCGCGAAGCCGGGCTGAAGTTCTAAGCCCCGGTTCCGGGACTCACGGACGTAACAGAGAGAGGTAATCCAATGGCTGGACCCCAGCGCCGCGGAAGCGGTGCCGGTGGCGGCGAGCGGCGGGACCGGAAGGGTCGCGACGGTGGCCCTGCCGCCGAGAAGACCGCTTACGTTGAGCGCGTTGTCGCGATCAACCGCGTCGCCAAGGTTGTCAAGGGTGGTCGCCGCTTCAGCTTCACCGCGCTGGTCGTGGTGGGCGACGGTGACGGCACTGTAGGTGTCGGTTACGGCAAGGCCAAGGAAGTTCCCGCGGCCATCGCCAAGGGTGTCGAGGAAGCCAAGAAGAACTTCTTCAAGGTTCCGCGCATCCAGGGCACCATCCCTCACCCGATCACGGGCGAGCGCGCTGCGGGCGTCGTGCTGCTGAAGCCGGCTTCCCCCGGTACCGGTGTTATCGCCGGTGGCCCGGTGCGCGCCGTTCTGGAGTGCGCCGGCGTTCACGACATCCTGTCGAAGTCGCTCGGCTCTTCCAACGCGATCAACATCGTGCACGCGACCGTGGCGGCCCTCAAGGGCCTGCAGCGTCCCGAGGAGATCGCGGCTCGCCGTGGTCTGCCCCTCGAGGACGTCGCCCCCGCGGCCCTGCTTCGTGCGCGTGCCGGGGCGGGTGCTGCGTAATGGCTCGCCTCAAGATCACGCAGACGAAGTCGTACATCGGCAGCAAGCAGAACCACCGCGACACTCTGCGTTCGCTCGGGCTCAAGCGCCTGAACGACGTGGTCGTCAAGGAGGACCGCCCCGAGTTCCGCGGAATGGTGCAGACCGTCCGCCACCTCGTGACGGTTGAGGAGGTTGACTAATCATGGCTGAGAACAGCCCGCTGAAGGCCCACAACCTCCGTCCCGCCCCCGGCGCCAAGACCGCGAAGACCCGTGTCGGTCGTGGTGAGGCGTCGAAGGGTAAGACGGCCGGTCGTGGTACGAAGGGCCAGAAGGCCCGTTACCAGATCCCGCAGCGCTTCGAGGGTGGGCAGATGCCCCTCCACATGCGCCTGCCGAAGCTCAAGGGCTTCAAGAACCCGTTCCGCACCGAGTTCCAGGTCGTCAACCTGGACAAGCTCGGCGCTCTCTACCCCGAGGGTGGAGAGGTCACGGTGGCCGACCTGGTCGCCAAGGGCGCGGTGCGCAAGAACAGCCTCGTCAAGGTCCTGGGCCAGGGCGAGATCTCCGTGGCGCTGACGGTTTCGGTTGACGCCGTTTCCGCCTCCGCCAAGGAGAAGATCGCCGCTGCCGGCGGCACCGTCACCGAGCTCGTCTAAGACGAACCCACGTGACAAATAGCTGAAACCCGACCGGGGATGCCTCACATATGGGGCATCCCCGGTTGGTCGTTCCACGGGGGGCGCAGTCGCCGGTAAGGTGGCCTGCACCTTTGCTTGTACGTATTCACCGATCCCTCAGACCGTCACCTCTGACGCAGTAGCGCGGGGGTCGCAGGAGGCACCGTGCTCACCGCGTTCGCCCGGGCGTTCAAGACGCCCGACCTGCGCAAGAAGCTGCTCTTCACGCTCGCCATCATCGTGCTGTTCCGCCTCGGGTCCCACATCCCGGTCCCCGGCGTGAACTACAAGAACGTTCAGTTCTGTGTGGACCAGGCAGGGACCGGCAACAGCCTGTTCGGCCTCGTCAACATGTTCAGCGGTGGCGCACTGCTGCAGATCACGATCTTCGCGCTCGGAATCATGCCGTACATCACGGCGAGCATCATCCTGCAGCTGCTGACCGTGGTCATCCCGAAGCTGGAGAACCTCAAGAAAGAGGGCCAGTCCGGCACGGCGAAGATCACCCAGTACACGCGTTACCTGACGGTCGCGCTCGCGATCCTCCAGGGCACGGGTCTGGTGGCCACCGCCAAGACGGGCGCGCTCTTCGGGTCCTGCCAGCTCCGTACCGAGATCGTCTCGGACCGCTCGATCTTCACCATGATCACGATGGTGCTCACCATGACCGCCGGCACCTGTGTCGTCATGTGGCTCGGTGAGCTGATCACCGACCGCGGCATCGGCAACGGCATGTCGATCCTGATGTTCATCTCGATCGCGGCCGGCTTCATCGGCGCCATGTGGCAGATCAAGCTCCAGGGCAAGATCGCTGATGGATGGGTCGAGTTCGGCGTGGTGATCCTCGTCGGTCTGGCCATGGTGGCCCTGGTCGTCTTCGTCGAACAGGCGCAGCGCAGGATCCCGGTCCAGTACGCGAAGCGCATGATCGGGCGCCGCGCGTACGGCGGCACCTCGACCTACATCCCGCTCAAGGTGAACCAGGCCGGTGTCATCCCGGTCATCTTCGCCTCGTCGCTGCTGTACATCCCGGCACTGGTCGTGCAGTTCAGCGGCTCGACGGCGGGCTGGGCGACCTGGATCCAGAAGCACTTCGTCAAGGGCGACCACCCGTACTACATCGCCGCCTACTTCCTCCTGATCGTGTTCTTCGCCTTCTTCTACGTGGCGATCTCGTTCAACCCCGAGGAAGTTGCAGACAACATGAAGAAGTATGGTGGGTTCATCCCGGGCATCCGCGCCGGCCGGCCTACCGCCGAGTACCTGAGCTACGTACTCAACCGGATCACCTGGCCGGGGTCGCTGTACCTGGGTCTGATCGCTCTCGTGCCGACAATGGCGTTGGCGGGCTTCGGAGCGAACCAGAACTTCCCGTTCGGCGGGACGAGCATCCTCATCATCGTGGGTGTGGGTCTGGAAACCGTGAAGCAGATCGAGAGCCAGCTCCAGCAGCGTAATTACGAAGGGTTCCTCCGCTGATGCGTATCGTCCTCGTCGGGCCCCCCGGCGCCGGCAAGGGAACACAGGCCGCGTTCCTCGCCAAGAACCTGTCGATCCCGCACATCTCCACGGGTGACCTGTTCCGCGCCAACATCAGCCAGGGCACCGAGCTCGGCAAGAGCGCGAAGTCGTACATGGACGCGGGTGAGCTCGTCCCGGACTCGGTCACCATCGGCATGGCCAAGGACCGGATGGAGCAGCCCGACGCCGCGAACGGCTTCCTGCTCGACGGCTTCCCGCGCAACCTCTCGCAGGCCGAGGCGCTCGACGAGATCCTCAAGGCCGCCGGGCTCGGCCTGGACGCCGTCCTCGACCTGGAGGTCGAGGAGGACGAGGTCGTCAAGCGCATCGCGGGCCGCCGGACCTGCCGCAAGGACTCTGCGCACGTCTTCCACGTGACGTACGCGCCGCCGAAGGCGGACGGCGTCTGCGACCAGTGCGGCGGCGAGCTGTACCAGCGCGGGGACGACTCCGAGGCCACGGTCCGCAACCGGCTGTCGGTCTACCACGCGGAGACCGAGCCGATCATCGACTACTACAAGGCCCAGGGCCTCGTGTCGACCATCCCCGCCCTCGGTGAGGTCGCGGACGTCACGCGACGCGCGATGGACGCCTTGAAGAAGTAGTCCCCCGTCGTGCAGGTACGGCCGCGGTGTCCCAGGGGCACCGCGGCCGTACTGTTGAGAAGTCCGATTTCAGAAGGTGGAAGGCCGTTCCATGGTGCAGCTCAAGACGCCCGAGCAGATCGCGAAGATGCGCGAGGCGGGGCTGGTCGTCGCCGCGATCCACGCGGCGACCCGTGAGGCGGCCGTGCCCGGCGCCACGACCCGGGACCTGGACATGGTGGCCCGCAAGGTCATCGCGGACGCCGGCGCGAAGTCGAACTTCCTCGGTTACGGCGGTTTCCCCGCGACGATCTGCACGTCGGTGAACGAGGTCGTCGTCCACGGCATCCCGGACGACAAGACGGTCCTCAAGGACGGCGACATCATCTCGATCGACGCCGGCGCGATCGTGGACGGCTGGCACGGCGACGCGGCGTACACGGCCTTCGTGGGCACCGGTCACGCTCCGGAGCTCATCCAGCTGTCGCGGGTGACCGAGGAGTCGATGTGGGCGGGCATCGCCGCGATGAAGCTCGGCAACCGCCTGGTGGACATCTCGAAGGCGATCGAGGGCTACATCCGCCGCCAGCCGCGTCCGGCCACCGGCAAGTACGGGATCATCGAGGACTACGGCGGCCACGGCATCGGCTCCGAGATGCACATGGACCCGCACCTGCTGAACTACGTCTCGCGCAAGCGGGGCAAGGGCATCAAGCTCGTCCCGGGCGTCTGCCTGGCGATCGAGCCGATGGTCTCGCTGGGCACCGCCCACACGGAGGTCCTGGCGGACGACTGGACGGTCATCACCACGGACGGGACCTGGTCCTCCCACTGGGAGCACTCGATCGCCCTGACCGAAGAGGGCCCGATCGTCCTGACCAGCCCGGACTGCGGCAAGGCGAAGCTGGCGGAGTACGGCATCACGACGGCGCCGGACCCGCTGGGCTAGCAGCGCCGTGCGGGCGGCACGGGGAAGAGGTGCCGCCCGGTTAATGATCTACCCTGTGGGGCAAACTTTCCGGATTCGTCTTTCTGGGGGCCCTGCCGTAGACTGACTCGTCGGCTCCTTTGCATCCGCATGTCCTCATGCGAAGCATGGAGCTGATCAAGGTAGCCGATTCGAAGGGCGAAGCGTGGCCAAGAAGCAAGGTGCCATCGAGATCGAGGGCACCGTGATCGAGTCCCTCCCGAACGCGATGTTCAAGGTGGAACTGCAGAACGGTCACAAGGTCCTCGCGCACATCAGCGGCAAGATGCGGATGCACTACATCCGTATCCTTCCCGATGACCGGGTCGTGGTGGAGCTGTCTCCGTACGACCTGACGCGTGGCCGGATCGTCTACCGATACAAGTAGATCTTGTCCTCACTCCCGACCGGACGTCTGGTCCGGCGCGGGTGGTGGCACTGACCCGGAGAACCTCACCCACATGAAGGTCAAGCCGAGCGTCAAGAAGATCTGCGACAAGTGCAAGGTGATCCGCCGTCACGGTCGGGTCATGGTCATCTGCGACAACCTGCGCCACAAGCAGCGCCAGGGCTGACGCACGCCGACCGACCTGCCTTCCGCAGTTCTTCGCGCGACGTAAGAAAACGTACATACGCAGAACCCGCCCAGCCCTGTACGGGGCCGGCGGCACCTCCGGCGGGGGCCGGGGACCCGGACGTACCACCACCCATCAGGAGTGGTCGGCGGTCGGGAACGGTTCTGCGGAAGACCCCCGAACACACAGGAGCCATTGAATGGCACGCGTTTCCGGTGTTGACATCCCGCGCGAAAAGCGTGTGGAGATCGCACTCACCTACGTCTTCGGTATCGGGCGCACCCGGTCCAAGGAGATCCTCGCCTCCACCGGCGTGAACCCGAACACCCGCGTTCGTGACCTGGCCGAAGAGGACCTGGTCAAGATCCGCGAGTACGTGGACGCCAACCTCCGCACCGAGGGTGACCTCCGCCGCGAGATCCAGGCCGACATCCGTCGCAAGGTCGAGATCCAGTGCTACCAGGGCATCCGCCACCGTCGTGGCCTGCCGGTGCACGGTCAGCGCACCAGCACGAACGCGCGTACCCGCAAGGGCCCGCGTCGCGCGATCGCCGGTAAGAAGAAGCCGGGCAAGAAGTAGTCCTGTTCAGCGGTCTTGCGCTGTAGGACCGACCACCTCCCGTAGGAGATTTAGATGCCCCCCAAGGGTCGTCAGGGCGCTGCCAAGAAGGTGCGCCGCAAGGAAAAGAAGAACGTCGCTCACGGGCACGCCCACATCAAGAGCACGTTCAACAACACCATCGTCTCGATCACCGACCCCTCGGGCAACGTGATCTCCTGGGCCTCCGCCGGCCACGTCGGCTTCAAGGGCTCGCGCAAGTCCACCCCCTTCGCCGCGCAGATGGCCGCCGAGTCGGCCGCCCGCCGCGCGCAGGAGCACGGCATGCGCAAGGTTGACGTCTTCGTCAAGGGTCCCGGCTCCGGCCGTGAGACCGCGATCCGCTCCCTGCAGGCCACCGGCCTGGAGGTCGGCTCCATCCAGGACGTCACCCCCACCCCGCACAACGGCTGCCGCCCGCCGAAGCGCCGCCGCGTCTGACGCGACGGACGCGCCTGTGCGTCTTTGAGTGTCCGGGCGGTACGACCCCTTCGGGGGCCGTGCCGCCCGTACCCTTGCAGTACCCAGCAGTACATGTCGGGCGTCAAATAGTGGGCGTCCACGACTGAAGGAACACAGACATGCTTATCGCTCAGCGTCCCTCGCTGACCGAAGAGGTCGTAGACGAGTACCGCTCGCGGTTCGTGATCGAGCCGCTGGAGCCGGGCTTCGGCTACACCCTCGGCAACTCCCTGCGCCGCACGCTCCTGTCCTCCATCCCGGGTGCCGCCGTCACCAGCATCCGCGTGGACGGCGTCCTGCACGAGTTCACCACCGTGCCGGGCGTCAAGGAAGACGTCACCGACATCATCCTCAACATCAAGCAGCTGGTCGTCTCCTCGGAGCACGACGAGCCGGTCGTGATGTACCTGCGCAAGCAGGGTCCCGGCCTGGTCACCGCTGCCGACATCGCGCCCCCGGCCGGTGTCGAGGTGCACAACCCGGACCTGGTCCTCGCCACGCTCAACGGCAAGGGCAAGCTGGAAATGGAGCTGACCGTCGAGCGCGGTCGCGGCTACGTCTCCGCCGTGCAGAACAAGCAGCTGGGCCAGGAGATCGGCCGCATCCCGGTCGACTCCATCTACAGCCCGGTCCTCAAGGTCACCTACAAGGTCGAGGCGACCCGAGTCGAGCAGCGCACCGACTTCGACAAGCTGATCGTCGACGTCGAGACCAAGCAGGCCATGCGCCCGCGCGACGCCATGGCGTCCGCCGGCAAGACCCTGGTCGAGCTGTTCGGTCTGGCCCGCGAGCTCAACATCGACGCCGAGGGCATCGACATGGGCCCCTCGCCGACGGACGCGGCCCTGGCCGCCGACCTGGCGCTGCCGATCGAGGAGCTGGAGCTCACGGTCCGCTCGTACAACTGCCTCAAGCGCGAGGGCATCCACTCCGTGGGTGAGCTCGTCGCCCGCTCCGAGGCCGACCTGCTCGACATCCGCAACTTCGGTGCGAAGTCGATCGACGAGGTCAAGGCGAAGCTGGCCGGCATGGGCCTGGCCCTCAAGGACAGCCCGCCCGGATTCGACCCGACCGCCGCCGCCGACGCCTTCGGCGCCGACGACGACGCGGACGCCGGTTTCGTCGAGACCGAGCAGTACTGATTCTTCCCGTCGCCGGCGGCCGAGGTCTTCGGCCCGCGTCGCCGGCGACGGCTTGATCGAGACTTTCCCGGGGCAGCCGCTCCGGGGGAACTGACACCGGTACCTGACACGGCCGGTGCAGATATGAAGGAGTAACACCATGCCGCGTCCCGCAAAGGGTGCCCGCCTGGGCGGCAGCGCCGCGCACGAGAAGCACCTCCTCGCGAACCTCGCGAAGGCGCTCTTCGAGCACGGCCGCATCACCACCACCGAGGCCAAGGCCCGTCGCCTGCGTCCCTACGCCGAGCGTCTGGTCACCAAGGCCAAGAAGGGCGACATCCACAACCGTCGCCTGGTGCTGCAGACGATCACGGACAAGAGCATCGTGCACACGCTGTTCACCGAGATCGCCCCGCGCTACGAGAACCGCCCCGGTGGTTACACGCGCATCACCAAGATCGGCAACCGTCGTGGCGACAACGCCCCGATGGCGGTCATCGAGCTGGTCGAGGCCCTGACGGTCGCGCAGCAGGCCACTGGTGAGGCCGAGGCCGCCACCAAGCGTGCCGCGAAGGACGCCGAGGCCGTGGCCGAGGCTCCCGCCGCCGAGGAGACCAAGGAGGCCTGATCCCGTTCTGGGATCGAGCTTGCTTGATCGGCTCTGAACGGGCCCGCCCCTTCCCGGGGCGGGCCCGTTCTGCATTCGTTCGAAAGACGCAGCTGAGAGGATCACTCACGTGAGTGACGAGGTGGAGCCCGGGCACGTCCGGGTACGGCTGGACCTGTCGTACGACGGCAAGGACTTCTCCGGCTGGGCGAAGCAGCGCGAGCTGCGGACCGTACAGGGGGAGCTGGAGTCGGCCCTGCGGACCGTGATGCGGCTGCCGGAGCCGGTGGAGCTGACCGTGGCCGGGCGGACCGATGCCGGCGTGCACGCGCGCGGGCAGGTCGCCCAGTTCGACGTACGCGAAGAGGTGTGGGCGGAGCACCAGGACAAGCTGCTGCGCCGCCTCGCGGGGCGGCTGCCGCACGACGTACGGGTGTGGAAGGCCGCGCAGGCCCCCGAGGGCTTCAACGCCCGGTTCTCGGCCGTCTGGCGCCGCTACGCCTACCGGGTGGGCGACCACCAGGCCGGGGTGGACCCGCTGCGCCGCGGGCACGTGCTGTGGCACCAGTGGCCGCTGGACGTGGACGCCATGAACGAGGCCTCCACCGCGCTGCTCGGCGAGCACGACTTCGCCGCGTACTGCAAGAAGCGCGAGGGCGCCACGACCATCCGCACGCTCCAGCAGCTCAGCTGGGAACGCGCGCAGGACGGCGTCATCACCGCCACGGTGCGCGCCGACGCGTTCTGCCACAACATGGTCCGCTCGCTGGTCGGCGCGATGCTGCACGTGGGTGACGGGCACCGGCCCGTGAGCTGGCCCGGCGAGGTGCTGAGGGCCGCCGTACGGGATTCCTCGGTGCACGTGGTCAAGCCCCACGGCCTCACGCTGGAGGAGGTCGGCTACCCGGCCGACGAGCTCCTGGCGGCCCGCAGCAAGGAAGCGCGCAACATGCGCACCCTGCCGGGAGCCGGCTGCTGCTGAGCGCCGGCTAATCCATTTGGGCGGATCGCGGCCCGGCCTGGACAATGCGCCCCATGGGACATCTCGAAGCCAGCCACCTGGAGTACTACCTTCCCGACGGGCGGGTGCTGCTCCCCGACGTCTCCTTCCGCGTGGGGGAGGGGTCGGTCGTCGCCCTGGTGGGGGCGAACGGGGCCGGCAAGACCACCCTGCTCAAGCTGATCTCGGGCGAGCTCCAGCCGCACGGCGGGTCGGTCACCGTCAGCGGCGGCCTCGGGGTGATGTCACAGTTCGTGGGCTCGGTCCGGGACGAGACGACCGTCCGCGACCTGCTGGTCTCGGTGGCCCAGCCGCGGATCCGGGAGGCGGCGGGGGCCGTGGACCGGGCCGAGCACCTGATCATGACGGTGGACGACGAGGCCGCCCAGATGGCGTACGCGCAGGCGCTCAGCGACTGGGCCGACGTCCAGGGCTACGAGGCGGAGACCCTGTGGGACGTCTGCACCACGGCAGCGCTGGGGATGCCGTACGACAAGGCGCAGTTCCGGGAGGTGCGCACGCTGTCGGGCGGTGAGCAGAAGCGGCTCGTCCTGGAGGCGCTGCTGCGGGGCCCGGACGAGGTGCTGCTGCTCGACGAACCCGACAACTACCTCGACGTGCCCGGCAAGCGGTGGCTCGAGGAGCAGCTGCGCGCGACGCGCAAGACGGTGCTGTTCATCAGCCACGACCGGGAGCTGCTGACCCAGGCCGCCCAGAAGATCATCAGCCTGGAGGCGAGCCCGATGGGCTCCGACGTCTGGGTGCACGGCGCGGGTTTCGGCACCTACCACGAGGCCCGCAAGGAGCGCTTCGCCCGTTTCGAGGAGCTCAAGCGGCGCTGGGACGAGGAGCACGCCCGGCTGAAGGCGCTGGTGCTGCGGCTGCGCAACCAGGCCGCGAGCAGCCCCGACATGGCCTCGCGCTACCGGGCGATGCAGACCCGCTTCCAGAAGTTCGAGGAAGCCGGCCCGCCGCCGGAGCCGCCGCGGGAGCAGGACATCACGATGCGGCTCAAGGGCGGCCGTACGGGCGTGCGCGCGCTGACGGTGGAGAACCTGGAGCTGACCGGCCTGATGAAGCCGTTCTCGCTGGAGGTCTTCTACGGGGAGCGGGTCGCGGTGCTGGGCTCGAACGGCTCCGGCAAGTCGCACTTCCTGCGGCTGCTGGCGGGCGAGGACGTCAAGCACACCGGTGACTGGAAGCTGGGCGCACGGGTGGTTCCCGGCCACTTCGCGCAGACGCACGCCCATCCGGAGCTGTTCGGCCGCACGCTCGTCGACATCCTGTGGACGGAGGCGGCCAAGCCCCTGGGCCAGGCGATGGGGGCCCTGCGCCGCTACGAGCTGGAGCGGCAGGCGGAGCAGCCGTTCGAGAAGCTGTCGGGCGGCCAGCAGGCGCGGTTCCAGATCCTGCTGCTGGAGCTGGCCGGCACCACCGCGCTGCTGCTGGACGAGCCGACCGACAACCTGGACCTGGAGTCGGCGGAGGCCCTCCAGGACGGCCTGGAGGCGTACGACGGCACGGTGCTGTGCGTGACGCACGACCGCTGGTTCGCGCGAACATTTGACCGTTACTTGGTCTTCGGTTCAGACGGTGTTGTACGGGAGACTCGGGAACCCGTATGGGACGAACGTAGGGTCGAGCGCGAGCGTTGAGGGGGTGAACCGCCCCCCGCGGGGTCGAGGGAGGCGTTGTGGGGCTGCGGTCTGGCATCTGGCTCATGAAGTGGGCCCGTCCGGTTCCGGCCGGGCGGCGGGTCGACTGGCTGCTGCGGCCCGCGCCGCGCTCCTGGCAGGCGGTGTCCCTCGTGATCCTGCTGTCGATCGCCGTCTCCACGAGCCTGCGTGAGAACTGGGGCTCGGACAACGCGTTCGTGGTCAAGGCCGCGGACGCGCTGCTGTCGGGTGCCTCGCCCTACGAGGACAAGCGGTTCCTGTACCTGCCCAGCGCCGTGATCATGGCCGTGCCGGAGGCGCTGCTGCCGCACTGGGCGCTGCGCTGGCTCCTGCCGCTGGGCATGACCGCGCTGATCGGCGCCGGCTGGTGGGCTGCGCTGCGGCTGTTCTCCGTACCGGTGCGCTCCCGCTTGGCGGTCGGGGGTTTCGCCTTGTTCGCGCTGGCCTACAAGCCGTACGTGAACCTGGTGCTGATCGGGAACTGGACGGCGATCTCGGCGGCCGCCCTGCCGCTGGCGCTGCTGCTCGCCCACCGGCGGCGGTGGGCCGGGGCGGGCCTGGTGGTGGGGCTGGCCATCGCCTGCAAGCCGATGCTCGTGCCGGTCGGGCTGCTGTTCGTACTGGCCCGGCAGTGGCGGGGGCTGGCCGTGGCGGTGCTGGTGCCGGTGGCGATGTCGCTGGCGGGGGCGCTGATGATGCCGAGCCCGACGCTGTTCTTCACCAAGACGCTGCCGTTCCTCTTCCAGGGGCAGGACGCGTACGCGCTGCCCTGGGACGCCTCGCCGATCGCGGTGCTGCCGCGGCTGGGGGTGCCGCAGCCGGTCGCGGTGGTGCTGGCCGGGGCGGGGGCGCTGGGCGGGCTGTGGGCGGTGTGGGTGCGCTGGCGGCGGACGGACGCGCCGGGGGGCGACGAACTGCGCCTCGCGGAGACGGCCTGCATGGTGATGCTCGCCGCATTCCTGGTGTCGCGGCCGTCCTTCGACCACTACCTGCTGGTGGTGCTGCCGCTGCTGATCGTTTCGGGGGTGCGGGAGGGCTCGGCGGCCCGCTCGCCCTGGTTCTGGGCGGCCCTGGCGCCCCAGCTGGCCCTGTTCCCGTGGCCCTCGGAGCTGGCCCACAAGAGGCGGGCATTCCGGGACATGCTGGCCCTGTGCGGGCTGGCGGCTCTGCTGGTGCGTCGTACCCTGCGCTCCGGTCGGGTTATTCTGGGTCCAGTAACAACTGCGGGGTCCCCACCCAGGACCGAACCGGAGTGCGCCGCGACGTCAGCTGCATCGGCATCGCGGACCGCGTTTTGACCCGTACGGGTCCTCTTGGGTACTCTGCTGGTTTGTTATGCGTATTGGCTTTCTCATTCTCACGTGAAAGGGCCTTACGCCGGTCCACCGGACCGATGACCAGCGGTTCACACGGGTTGCGTCCCCGATGTGGACAAGCGGCTGTCGTGATCGTCCGTGGTGACCCTGTCAGGACCCTTCCCGCGGGGCTCGTGCCCTATGGGATGACCCACCACTGAAGAAGCGAAGGCATACGCGTGCGTACGTACAGCCCCAAGCCCGGCGACATCTCGCGCCAGTGGCTCGTCATTGACGCCCAGGACGTCGTCCTCGGCCGTCTGGCGACCCAGGCCGCTGCCCTCCTGCGCGGCAAGCACAAGCCGACCTATGCGCCCCACATGGACATGGGCGACTTCGTCATCATCGTCAACGCCGACAAGGTTCACCTGTCCGGCAACAAGGCGTCCCAGAAGATGGCGTACCGCCACTCCGGCTTCCCGGGTGGTCTGCGTTCCGTGCGTTACGACGACCTCCTGGCGAACAACCCGGAGAAGGCCGTCGAGAAGGCCGTCAAGGGCATGCTCCCCAAGAACACCCTGGGCCGTCAGATGCTCTCGAAGCTGAAGGTCTACTCGGGCGACCAGCACCCCCACGCTGCCCAGCAGCCGGTGCCGTTCGAGATCACCCAGGTCGCGCAGTAGTTCCGGCCACCCCCTAAGACGTAGAGAATTCTGAGGAGAATCGTGGCCGAGACCACCGTCGAGACCCCCATCGAGGGCGACGAGACGTACGACGCTGTTACCACTTTCGAGTCCGAGGCGCCGGAGGGTGACTACACCTCCGAGTCCCTCGCCGGCCGCTTCGGCGACCCGCAGCCGGCCGCCGGCCTGGGCCGTCGCAAGAACGCCATCGCGCGCGTCCGGATCGTCCCGGGCACCGGCAAGTGGAAGATCAACGGTCGCACCCTTGAGGACTACTTCCCCAACAAGGTGCACCAGCAGGAAGTCAACGAGCCGTTCAAGCTCCTCGAGCTGGACAACCGCTACGACGTCATCGCCCGCATCTCGGGTGGCGGCGTCTCCGGCCAGGCCGGCGCCCTGCGCCTCGGTGTGGCCCGTGCGCTGAACGAGGCGGACGTCGACAACAACCGCCCGGCGCTCAAGAAGGCCGGCTTCCTCTCCCGCGACGACCGTGCGGTCGAGCGCAAGAAGGCCGGTCTCAAGAAGGCCCGTAAGGCTCCGCAGTACAGCAAGCGTTAATCTGCGCCTGCTGTTCTGCAACGAAACCGCCCCGGCAGCACTCTCTGTGCTGTCGGGGCGGTTCGTTTACCGCCACAAGCGGCACATACCTGTCACACAGCGGCACTAAGCGAAGCGTGAACTCGGGAGGACAACAGTGGGACGACTCTTCGGGACGGACGGTGTACGAGGCGTCGCGAACGCGGATCTGACGGCCGAGCTCGCGCTCGGTCTCTCCGTGGCGGCCGCGCACGTACTGGCCGAGGCGGGCACTTTCGCCGGTCACCGGGCCACCGCCGTGGTCGGCCGGGACCCCCGAGCTTCCGGCGAGTTCCTGGAGGCCGCGGTCGTCGCGGGCCTCGCGAGCGCGGGCGTGGACGTCCTGCGCGTCGGTGTGCTGCCCACCCCGGCGGTGGCGTATCTCACCGGTGCGCTGGGCGCCGACCTCGGCGTGATGCTCTCCGCCAGCCACAACGCGATGCCCGACAACGGCATCAAGTTCTTCGCGCGCGGCGGCCACAAACTCGCCGACGAGCTGGAGGACCGGATCGAGTCCGTCTACGACGAGCACCGCACCGGCGCCCCCTGGGACCGTCCCACCGGCGCGGGCGTCGGCCGGGTCTCGGACTACACCGAGGGCTTCGAGAAGTACGTCGCGCACCTCATCGGGGCCCTTCCCAACCGCCTCGAAGGCCTCAAGGTCGTCCTGGACGAGGCCCACGGCGCGGCCGCCTACGTCTCCCCCGAGGCCTTCGCCCGGGCCGGCGCGGAGATCGTCACGATCGGCGCCGAGCCCGACGGCCTGAACATCAACGACGGCTGCGGCTCCACCCACCTCGGTCTGCTCAAGCAGGCCGTCGTCGAGCACGGCGCCGACTTCGGCATCGCGCACGACGGCGACGCCGACCGCTGCCTGGCCGTGGACGCCTCGGGCGCGGAGGTCGACGGGGACCAGATCCTCGCGGTGCTGGCACTGGCCATGCGCGAGGCGGGGCAGCTGCGCGAGAACACCGTGGTCGGCACCGTCATGTCGAACCTGGGGTTCAAGCTGGCCATGGAGGCCGAGGGCATCCAGGTCGTCCAGACCGGGGTCGGCGACCGCTACGTGCTGGAGTCGATGAAGGAGCACGGCTACGCGCTCGGCGGCGAGCAGTCCGGCCACGTGATCATCCTCGACCACGCCACGACCGGCGACGGCACGCTCACCGGGCTGCTGCTGGCGGCCCGCGTCGCGGCGACCGGGCGGTCCCTGGCGGAGCTGGCGGGCGTGATGCAGCGGCTGCCGCAGGTGCTGATCAACGTGCCCGATGTGGACAAGTCCCGCGTCGGGACCTCCGGTGAGCTGGCGGCCGCGGTGGGTGAGGCCGAGCGCGAGCTGGGCGCCACCGGGCGGGTGCTGCTCCGTCCCTCCGGTACGGAGCCGCTCGTACGGGTGATGGTCGAGGCCGCCGACATCGAGCAGGCCCGCGCGGTCGCGGGACGCCTCGCGGACGTCGTGAAGTCGGCGCTCGGTTAGCAGCGGCCGTTCCCGAGCCCCGTCGCCCCTCGCGGGCGGCGGGGCTCAGGCCGTTCCGGGCGGGTTGCGGCGCCGGAGGCCGCGCCGGCTGCGCCACAGCTGCTTCTGCGCGTACAGGGTCAGGGTGCCGGCCAGCATGATCCCGCCCAGGTTCACCAGCAGCTGCTCCGCCGAGCCCCACATCTGGCCCACGTCGCCGTAGCTGAGGGCCACCGCGGCGTTGGCGGCCGCAGGGACGGTGGTCACCGAGATCGCCACGCCGACCAGCGCGCCCGATTTGGCGGACGTCAGGGACAGCACCCCGGCCACCCCGGCGAGCAGGGACACCACGAAGGAGAACGAGTCCGGCTGCCAGATGAAGCTGGTGTTGGGGCGCGGGTTCTCCAGCATCGACTGCTCGAACAGGCCCAGCGCGTCCATGGCCAGGCTGAACAGGGTGGTCGCCGCCATCGCGGCGGCGAAGCCGATCAGCAGGGCGACCAGCGAGCGCGCGGCCGGTTTCGGAGCCCGCCGGACCAGGCCCGTGCACACGCCGGCGAGCGGGCCGAACTCCGGGCCGACGGCCATCGCGCCCACGATCAGGACGGCGTTGTCCAGGACCACACCGCAGGCGGCGATCAGCGTCGCGATGATCATGAATGCGGTGTAGGTGATCGTGAGGGTCGACTCCTCGTGCGTCGCCTCGCTCAGCTGCTCCCACAGCACGGCGTCGGCCCCCTCGCCGGGAGCCTCCTCCTCGGCCCGGTCGGCGCTCTTGGAGAGGGTCAGGTCGATGTTCTCGACGGTGATCGAGCCGTCTTCGTCGATGCCCAGCTCCCGCAGCGCGTGCAGCAGCTCGTCGCCCGCCTCGCGCGCGACGTCGCAGGTGACGAGGTCACCCGCGGGGGCGAGGGCCGCGCCGGTCAGCACCACCAGGTGGGTGGTGCCGACCGTGTCCTCGATGAGGCGCAGTACGGCGTGCGTCCGGTCGGGCGGGGTGATCATCCGCAGGTGCAGCATGCCCGAACAGTAGCTTTCACAGTTTGCGCAGGCTGAGCTTCTGCACCTTGTGGTCCGGGCCCTTGCGCACGACGAGGGTGGCGCGGCCGCGGGTCGGGGCCACGTTCTCCATCAGGTTGGGCTTGTTGATGGTCCGCCACATCGTCTGCGCGTACTCCAGGGCCTCCTCCTCGGAGACCTGTGTGTACTTGCGGAAGTAGGAGAAAGGATTCTGGAACGCGGTCTCGCGCAGCTTCCGGAAGCGGTTGAGGTACCAGCGCTCGATGTCCTCGGGGCGCGCGTCCACGTACACGCTGAAGTCGAAGTAGTCGGCGAGACCCACGCGGGTCCGGCCGTCCTTGCCGGGCAGGGCCGGCTGGAGGACGTTGAGCCCCTCGACGATGAGGATGTCCGGGCGGCGGACGACGAGCTGCTCGCCGGGGACGATGTCGTAGATCAGGTGGGAGTAGACCGGGGCCGTGACCTCGTCCTTGCCCGCCTTGATGTCGGCGACGAAGCGGGTGAGCGCGCGCCGGTCGTAGGACTCGGGGAAACCCTTGCGGGCGGTCAGGCCGCGGCGCTGGAGTTCCTTCATCGGGTACAGGAAGCCGTCGGTGGTGACGAGCTCGACGCGCGGGTGCTCGGGCCAGCGGGCGAGCAGGGCCTGGAGCAGACGGGCGACGGTGGACTTGCCGACGGCGACGGAACCGGCGACCCCTATGACGAAGGGGGTGCCCTGCTGGGCGCCGTGGCCGTTGCCGGCGTCGCCGAGGAAGGTGTTGAGGGTGCCGCGGAGGTTGCTGGTGGCGCCGACGTAGAGGTTCAGCAGGCGGGAGAGGGGGAGGTAGACGTCGCGGACCTCGTCGAGGTCGATGACGTCGCCCAGGCCGCGGAGCCGTTCGACCTCGTCGGCGGTGAGCGGGAGGGGGGTGCGCTCGCGCAGGGCGCTCCATTCGGCCCGGGTGAGGTCGACGTAGGGGGAGGCCTCGGCGGGCCGGCGGTGGCCGGCGCGGTCCGTCGGGCGGCCCGGCGTGCTTCGTGGCGGCGAAGTGATCACAGAGCCATTGTCGGGGCTCGCGCTCGCTTATGGGTGGTGTGGTCGGTCACGTGGGGAGCGGGCCCGGGCGGGACGTGGGTGGCCGGATCTCGATTGGAGTGTCGTGTCGGTCTCGCGGTGGTCACGATTGGCAAGGCTGTGTGAAAACCCGATCGTCCGACCGTCCTTCCACCCGTACATTGCTGATCGCCGCAGCTCCGGTGCGCGCCCCCGACCGAGGGCACGCCGACCGGGGCTGTCTCTGTGCGTTCTTTGTTCCGGGGGAGATTTCCGTTGCGTACCGTGCTTGTCCGTCGTGCTGTCCTGACCGCTTCGGCGGTGTCCTTGACCCTGGTGGCCACCGCCTGCGGATCGGGCGGGCCCGGCGGCGCCGGGGCCGATTTCAAGGCCGGCCCCCGGAGCGGCGCGCAGCCGTCGGCCGCGGCTTCGAGCGCGTCCGCGGCGGGGCCCAAGGGGAAGACGGCCGCCGAGCTGGGCACGCTGCTGGTCACCCCGGCGGACCTGCCCGACCACAAGCTGGAGCCGGTGACGGACGACGAGGCGCAGAACGACCCGATCGAGACCGACACGGCCGCCTGCAAGCCGCTGGCCCAGGCCGAGGGGATGCAGCCGATCGGCGCCTCCACCGGGGTCGCCCGCGTCGTCGCCGGCGGGAAGGCGCGGCCGGCGGCCGGGGGCGCCGGTGCGGCGCAGACGCCGGAAGCGGCCGGAGGCGCCGGCCTCAAGGTGACGGCCACGTCGGTCGCGCTGGTGTCCTACGACGGCAAGGGCGCCGAGGAGGCCTTCTCCGCCGTCAAGGACGGGGTGCGGGCGTGCGCGGGCGGCTTCTCGGTGACGCAGGCGGGGGAGAAGACGGACATCGACAGCGTCACCTCGGACACCGCGCTCACCGGAGGCGACGAGACGGTCTCCTTCAGCACCGTGATGGACCTGGGGGACGGCGACAGGAACGTGACCCGGGTGGTGGTCCTGCGCAAGGGCAACACCCTCGCGACGTTCACCGCGCTGAGCGTGAGCGACGAGGCCGAGCAGCCGAAGGCCGTCGTGGACGCGCAGGTGAGGAAGCTCGGCTGACGGGCCTGACCCGCGGTCACGCGTCAACCCCGCTCCGGCACATTCGCCGGGGCGGGGTTTTCGTCCGGTTCAGGTACGGGGCAGGAGCCCGGCACCGGCGTACCCTGCCGCCTATGTGCGGAATTGTGGGTTACGTGGGAGCGCAGTCGGCGCTCGATGTGGTCATCGCCGGACTCAAGCGGCTGGAGTACCGCGGCTACGACTCGGCCGGTGTCGCCGTGCTCGCGGACGGCGGACTGGACGCCGTCAAGAAGGCGGGCAAGCTGGTCAACCTGGAGAAGGAACTGGTCGGGCATCCCCTGCCGGCCGGGTCCACGGGCCTGGGGCACACCCGGTGGGCGACCCACGGCGGGCCCACCGACGTCAACGCCCACCCGCACCTCGACAACTCGGGGCGCGTGGCGGTCGTGCACAACGGGATCATCGAGAACTTCGCCGAGCTGCGCGCCGAACTCGCCGAGCGCGGCCACAAGCTGGAGTCCGAGACGGACACCGAGGTCGTGGCGCACCTGCTCGCCGAGCAGTTCGAGGCCGTGTCCGGGGACCTGGCGGAGGCCATGCGGCGGGTCTGCCGTCGGCTGGAGGGCGCGTTCACGCTGGTCGCGGTGCACGCCGACGCGCCGGAGGTGGTGGTGGGGGCGCGCCGGAACTCCCCCCTGGTGGTGGGCGTGGGAGAGGGAGAGAACTTCCTCGCCTCGGACGTGGCCGCGTTCATCGCCCACACCCGGTCCGCGATCGAGCTGGGGCAGGACCAGGTCGTCGAGCTCCGCCGCGAGGGGGTGACGGTGACCAACTTCGACGGTTCGGCCGCGACGGTGCGGGCGTACCACGTGGACTGGGACGCCTCGGCGGCCGAGAAGGGGGGATATGACTACTTCATGCTCAAGGAGATCGCCGAGCAGCCGAAGGCCGTCGCCGACACCCTCCTGGGCAGGATCGACGCGAGCGGCCTGCTGACCCTGGACGAGGTGCGCATCCCCGCCTCGGTGCTCCGCGAGGTCGACAAGGTGGTGATCGTGGCGTGCGGCACGGCGTACCACGCGGGCATGATCGCGAAGCTGGCCATCGAGCACTGGACCCGCATCCCGTGCGAGACGGAACTGGCCAGCGAGTTCCGCTACCGCGATCCGATCCTGGACCAGCGGACGCTGGTGATCGCGATCTCGCAGTCGGGCGAGACCATGGACACCCTCATGGCGCTGCGGCACGCGCGTGAGCAGGGCGCCAAGGTGCTGGCCGTCTGCAATACGAACGGGTCGACGATCCCCCGCGAATCGGACGCCGTGCTGTACACGCACGCCGGTCCGGAGGTGGCCGTCGCCTCGACCAAGGCGTTCCTGACGCAGCTGGTGGCCTGCTACCTGGTCGCGCTGTACCTCGGGCAGGTGCGGGGTACGAAGTGGGGCGACGAGATCCGCGCGGTGATCCGGGAGCTGTCGGACATCGCCGCGGCCGTGGACACGGTGCTGGAGACGATGGAGCCGGTACGGGCGCTGGCGCGCTCGCTCGCCGACAAGAACACCGTGCTGTTCCTCGGACGCCACGTCGGGTACCCGGTGGCGCTGGAGGGTGCGCTCAAGCTCAAGGAGCTGGCGTACATGCACGCGGAGGGGTTCGCGGCGGGCGAGCTCAAGCACGGGCCGATCGCGCTGATCGAGGAGGACCTGCCGGTGGTGGTCGTGGTGCCGTCGCCGCGCGGGCGTTCGGTGCTGCACGACAAGATCGTGTCGAACATCCAGGAGATCCGGGCCCGCGGGGCTCGTACGATCGTGATCGCGGAGGAGGGGGACGAGGCGGTGGTGCCGTACGCGGACCACCTCATCCGCATCCCGGCGACGCCCACGCTGCTCCAGCCGCTGGTGGCGGCGGTGCCGTTGCAGGTGTTCGCGTGCGAGCTGGCGACCGCGCGGGGGAACGAGGTGGACCAGCCGCGTAACCTCGCCAAATCCGTCACGGTCGAATAGGGGCATGGTGTTGTGATTATCGGTGTGGGCATTGACGTTGCCGAGATCGAGCGGTTCGGCGCCGCCCTGGAGCGGACGCCGCACCTCGCGCAACGGCTCTTCGTCGACGCCGAGTTGACCCTGCCGAGCGGCGAGCGGCGCGGGATCGCCTCGCTCGCCGCCCGGTTCGCGGCCAAGGAGGCACTCGCCAAGGCGCTCGGCGCCCCCGGCGGGATGCTGTGGACCGACGCCGAGGTGTACGTCGAGGGGACCGGGCAGCCGCGCGTGCGGGTGTCCGGGACGGTGGAGGCACGGGCGTCGGCGCTCGGCGTGAAGTCGTGGCACATCTCCCTGAGCCACGACGCGGGGGTCGCCTCCGCCGTGGTCATCGCCGAGGGATAGGAACCGCCGAGGGATAGGAACCGCCGGGGGAGGGCCGGAGGGGGACGGACCGCCGGGCAGCGACCGGCAGCCGGGGACCGCCCCCGTCGTCCCGGCGGCCTTTTCGGGCAGGGTGGTGGCATGCGTACTGCTTACAGCGTGGAGACCGTACGGGCCGCCGAGCGCGAGCTGATGGCGCGGCTGCCGGAGGGCACCTTGATGCGGCGGGCGGCGGCCGGGCTGGCCGCCGTGTGCGCCGGGCTGCTGGGGAGGGTGTACGGCGCGCGGATCGTGCTGCTGGTCGGCCCCGGGGACAACGGCGGCGACGCCCTGTACGCGGGCGCGCGGCTGGCCCGGCGCGGCGCCGGGGTGACGGCCGTGCCGATGGACCCCGGGCGGATGCACCGGGGCGGCCTGGCCGCCCTGCTGGGCGCGGGCGGCCGGGTGGAGCCGGCGGTGCCCGGGCGGGCGGACCTGGTGGTGGACGGACTGCTCGGCATCGGCGGCCGCGGCGGCCTGCGGGCCGCGGCCGCCGCGCTGGTGGAGCGGATCCCGCCGGGCGCGGTGGTGGTCGCCGCGGACCTGCCGAGCGGGGTGGACGCGGATACGGGCGAGGTGGCCGGGGCAGCGGTCCGGGCCGACGTCACGGTGACCTTCGGGGCCTACAAGCCGGGGCTGCTGATCGACCCGGGAGCCTCGCGGGCCGGTGCGGTACGGCTGGTGGACATCGGGCTCACCCTCCCGGCGCCGGACGCGGAGGCGCTGCAACACGCCGAGGTGGCGCAGCTGCTGCCGGAGCCGGGCGCGGCCAGCGACAAGTACCGCCGGGGCGTGGTCGGCATCGTCGCCGGGTCGGCCCGGTACCCGGGGGCCGCGGTGCTGGCCGTCGCGGGGGCGCTGCGCGGCGGCGCCGGAGCGGTGCGGTACGTGGGTCCGGCGGCGGTCGGGGAGGCGGTGCTGGCCAGGTACCCGGAGACGCTGATCGGGCGGGGCCGGGTGCAGGCCTGGGTGATCGGACCCGGGCTCGGGGACGAGCGGGGCGCGGAGGTCCTCGAGGACCCGGTGCCGGTGCTGGTCGACGCCGACGGGCTGCGCGGGCTGGACCCGGGGGCGCTGCGGGCCCGGACGGCGCCGACGGTGCTGACCCCGCACGCGGGCGAGGCCGCGGCGCTGCTGGGCGTGCGGCGCGAGGAGGTCGAGGCGGGCCGGCTGGCCTCCGTACGGGCACTGGCGCAGCGGTACGGGGCGACGGTGCTGCTGAAAGGCTCGACCACCCTGGTCTGCGACGGCGCGGCCCCCGTCCGGGTCAACCCGACCGGGACCCCGTGGCTGGCCACGGCCGGCAGCGGCGACGTGCTCTCGGGCCTGACGGGCTCCCTGCTGGCGGCGGGCCTGTCCGGCCCGGACGCCGCTTCCGTGGCGGCGTACCTCCACGGCCTGGCGGCCCGACGCGCGGCATCGGGGGCCCCGCTCCTCGCCCACGAGGTGGCCGAAGCCCTCCCGGCCGCCTGGCGCGACGTCCGCACGCCCTGACCCGCACCCAGGCCCCGGGCCGCCCGCTGCGCCCCGACCCGCACGGCGCGGGGCGCGGCGGGGGGTTCTGAGAGACTGTGCTCGATGAACGAGACACCGACGCGCGCGTACGCCGAGATCGACCTAGCCGCCGTGCGGAGCAACGTGCGCGCCTTGCGCGCGCGGGCGCCCCGGGCCGAGCTCATGGCCGTCGTCAAGTCGGACGCCTACGGGCACGGGGCCGTCCCCTGCGCCCGCGCCGCCCTCGACGCCGGGGCGACCTGGCTGGGCACCGCCACCCCCGGGGAAGCGCTCGCACTGCGCGCCGCCGGGATCCGGTCCAGGATCATGTGCTGGCTGTGGACGCCCGGCGGCCCCTGGCGGGAGGCCATCGAGGCCGATCTGGACGTGTCCGTCAGCGGGATGTGGGCCCTGGACGAGGTACGGGCCGCCGCCCGCGAGGCCGGTCGGGTCGCACGCGTGCAGCTCAAGGCCGACACCGGCCTCGGCCGGGCCGGCTGCCAGCCCGCGGACTGGGCGGAACTGGTGGGCGCCGCCGTCGCCGCGCAGGCCGAGGGGACCGTCCTCGTCACCGGCGTCTGGTCGCACTTCGCCTGCGCCGACGAGCCCGGCCACCCCTCCATCGCCCTCCAGCTCACGGCCTTCCGCGAGATGCTCGCCCACGCCGAGAAGGAGGGCATCGAGCCCGAGGTCCGGCACATCGCCAACTCGCCCGCCACGCTCACCCTCCCCGAGAGCCACTTCGACCTCGTCCGCTGCGGCATCGCCGTCTACGGCGTATCGCCCGCGCCCGAGTTGGGCACGCCCGAACAGCTCGGCCTGCGCCCCGCGATGACCCTCAAGGCCTCCGTCGCGCTGGTCAAGACGGTGCCCGCCGGTCACGGAGTCAGCTACGGCCACCACTACGTGACGGAACGTGAGACGCGGCTGGCCCTCATCCCCGTGGGGTACGCGGACGGCATCCCGCGCCACGCCTCCGGGAGCGGCCCGGTCCTCGTCGGCGGCGCGGTCCGCCGGGTCGCCGGGCGGGTGGCCATGGACCAGTTCGTGGTCGACATCGAGGACGCCGACGTCGGCGCCGGGGATCCGGCAGTCCTCTTCGGGCCCGGTGACCTGGGAGAACCGACCGCCGAGGACTGGGCCGGGGCAGCGGGCACCATCGCGTATGAGATCGTCACCCGTATCGGGGGCAGAGTGCCCAGGGTGTACCGCAACGGCTGAATGCGGCTGCGTACGACCGAAGTACGGCTGAGTGAGGACGGCGACCGCGTGAGCGAGAACTGGCGCAAGGCCGGCTGGGCCGGCGCGGCCATCGGTGTCATAGCCGCCGGCGCGGCCGCCGGTGTCGCGGTCGAACGGATCACCGTGGGGCGCGGCATCCGCAGGAAGGCGCGGCTCGCACTCGACGCCGCCGGGGACTACGGCTCCCTGCGCGGGGCGGAGGGCGTCTGCCTCGCCGAGGACGGCACCGAGCTGTACTACGAGGTCGACGAGCTGCCCGAGGAGCCGGGCCGGCGCGGACGGCTGCGCCGCAAGAAGCCGCCCGCCGCGACCGTCGTCTTCTGCCACGGCTACTGCCTCGGCCAGGACTCCTGGCACTTCCAGCGCGCCGCCCTGCGCGGAACCGTCCGCGCCGTCTACTGGGACCAGCGCAGCCACGGACGCAGCATGCGCGGCCTCTCCCAGGCGGACGGCGAACCGGTGACCATCGAGTTGCTCGGACGCGACCTCAAGGCGGTGATCGACGCCACCACCCCCGAGGGCCCGCTGGTGCTGGTCGGCCACTCCATGGGCGGCATGACCATCATGGCCCTGGCCGAGCAGTTCCCGGAGCTGGTGCGCGAACGCGTGCTGGGCGTGGCCCTGGTCGGCACCTCCAGCGGCCGGCTGGACGAGGTCACGTACGGGCTCCCGGCCCTCGGCATGGGCGCCGTACGCCGTCTCCTCCCCGGGGTGCTCAGGGTGCTCGGGTCACAGGTGGAGCTGGTGGAACGGGGCCGCCGGGCCACCGCCGACCTCTTCGCGGGCATGATCAAGCAGTACTCGTTCGGCTCCAGGGAGGTCGACCCGGGCGTCGCCCGCTTCGCCGAACGGCTGATCGAGGCGACACCGATCGACGTGGTCGCCGAGTTCTACCCGGCCTTCCAGGTCCACGACAAGTCCATCGCCCTCCAGCGGTTCACGGACATCCCGGTCACCGTCATAGCCGGGGACCACGACATGATCACCCCGCCCGAACACAGCGCCGCCATCAAGGACGTGCTGCCGGCCGCGGAACTGGTCGTCCTGGAGGACACCGGGCACCTCATGATGCTGGAGCGCCCGGACGAGGTGACCGCACTGCTGACCGGGCTGCTGGCGCGCACCGGCGCCGTACCGCAGGCGCTGTCCGCGGACGGGCCCGGGGACGCGTCCGGCGCCGTATCCGCCGGGGGCTCCGGAGCGACTAACGTTGGCGCGCATGGAAGAAGTACCGCGAGAAGCGCCGCGCAGCCCGGCTCCTGAGGCCTTCGCGTCCGTGACGGCCGAAGGCGCCGTCACCGAGACCCTGATCACCGTCGACTCGCCCGACTCCATGAGCGAGCTGGGCCGTCGGCTCGCCGGCCTGCTGCGGCCCGGCGACCTCGTCCTGCTGACGGGCGAGCTCGGCGCAGGCAAGACCACCCTGACGCGCGGCCTCGGCGAGGGCCTCGGCGTGCGCGGGGCCGTCACCTCCCCGACCTTCGTGATCGCCCGCGTGCACCCGCCGCTGGGCGACGGGCCGGCCCTGGTGCACGTGGACGCGTACCGGCTCGGCGGCGGGCTGGAGGAGATGGAGGACCTGGACCTCGACGTCTCGCTGCCCGAGTCCGTGGTCGTCGTCGAATGGGGCGACGGCAAGGTCGAGGAGCTCTCCGACGACCGGCTCCACGTGGTGATCGCGCGCGCGGTCGGCCACGAGGAGGTCCTGGACGACGTACGGGAGGTCTCGGTGCGCGGGATCGGTGCGCGCTGGGCCGGTGCGGCGGACGGCCTGGCCGCGCTGGCGGAGCGCGCCGCCCGGTAGCGGGGTGGCGCCGGGCCGATCGTTCCGACACCGCGTCGGGAAAACGTTGCGCGAGGGCGGATGGTCGTGGTGACATGGTACCGAGCGCTGGTTAGGTGTACCTAAGTACGGCGCCCCGGGCCGGTCCAGGAGGCAGCCATGTCGGCAGCAGGAGCAGCACGCGCAGCAACGGGAGCAGGGCGGGCGCCCGGCACGGCCGTGTCCGTGGGGGCGCTGCTCGCCTCCTGCGCGGCCGCCGACGCCGTGTCCAGGCCGCCCGCGCGCATCCCCGTACGGCCGCTGCCCCAGGACGGGGCCGCCGGGGGCCGTGGAGCCGGGGCCGACGCAGCCGGGGCCCACGACGCGGAACAGGCCGCTCCGGCGTCCGAAGCGGCCTGAGGTTACCGACGGGCACCCCCGTACGGGTGAAACATGAAGGGTGCCCGTCAGGGAACGACGACCACCTTCGTGTTGATCGTCGCGAAGGCCCACATCGCGTCGCCGTCGGCCCGCGACATGCGGATGCCGCCCGTCTTCTTCGACTGGTCCGGCTCCGGCACCGTTCCGTCGACCCGCGCGCTGAAACCGATCGCGATGCCGTCGGTGGTGGCGAACCGCACGACGTGCTCGATCGGCACCCCGTCCGAGCCGGTGACCGTGCCCGAGCGCGAGCCCACCGGGTAGCTGCCCGGTACCGGGTGGACCGTGCTCGGCATGACCGCGAAGGACTTCGGCGCCTGGCCGTCCTCGCCGACCAGCCAGACGCGCTTTTGGGACACCGAGTAGACGACCCGCATCCCGGTCCCGGAGTCGGCCGGTACCGCGGCGGGCTTCGACGGGTCCTGCCGGGCGGGGCCCGGGGCCGGCGCGGGGGCCTGCGGGGCCGCCTTCGCGGGGCGGGCGGGCGCCGTGGCCGAGGCCTGGTAGCCGAGGAAACCGACGACGGCCAGCGCCGCGACGGTGAGCCCGGCCACGATTCCCGAGCTGCTGCGTGCCACCTTGCTCCGCCTTCCCGCGGTCTCCCCGCGTGTACGTCCTCGTCGGGCCTGCGTCATGGGTTCCCGGTCCCGACGGGCACTGGAATGCCCGGTCGAACACCGCACTGACTGCCTCGGTCGAAAGGTAGCAGCCGGGGTGGCCCGCGACCGGCCGCAAGGGCCGGGGCCCCGGGAGTCGTAGGCTGTTCGCGTGCTCTTGCTCGCTGTAGATACCGCCACGCCCGCCGTCACCGTCGCCCTGCACGACGGCGAGTCCGTCCTCGCCGAGTCCAACCAGGTCGACGCCCGCCGACACGGGGAGCTGCTGCTGCCCTCCGTCGACAAGGTCCTCGCCGAGGCCGGGGTGAAACTCGAAGCCGTCACCGGCATCGTCGTCGGCGTCGGCCCCGGCCCCTACACCGGACTGCGCGTCGGCCTCGTCACCGCGTCCACCTTCGCCGCCGTCCTCGGCGTCCCGGTGCACGGCCTGTGCACCCTGGACGGCCTGGCCCACGCGGCCGGCGCCGCCGGGATCGAGGGCCCCTTCACCGTCGCCACCGACGCGCGGCGCAAGGAGGTCTACTGGGCCCGGTACGAGGACCCGCGCACGCGCGTAGGCGACCCCGCCGTGGACCGCCCCGCCGACATCGCCGAGCAGGTCGCGGGGCTGCCCGCGGTCGGACAGGGCGCCCTGCTGTACCCGGACGTCTTCACCGACGCCCGCGGGCCCGAGCACCAGAGCGCCGCCGCCCTCGCGGCCCTGGCGGCGCAGCGGATCGCCGACGGCCTGGAGTTCCTGCCCCCGACACCGATGTACCTGCGCCGGCCCGACGCCCAGGTGCCCAAGAACTACAAGGTGGTCACCCCCAAGTGACCGCGGTACTGCGTGAGATGCGCTGGTGGGACATCGGGCCCGTGCTGGAACTGGAACACGAGCTGTTCCCCGAGGACGCCTGGTCCGCCGGAATGTTCTGGTCCGAACTCGCCCACGCGCGCGGCCCGCACGCCACCCGCCGCTACGTCGTCGCCGAGATCCCTCCCGACGGCGGCTCCGCCGCGGCGGACGGGGCCGCCGGCCGCATCGTCGGTTACGCCGGGCTGGCCGCCGCCGGGGACCTGGGTGACGTCCAGACCATCGCCGCGGCCCGCGACCAGTGGGGCACCGGCCTCGGCGCCCGGCTGCTCGACGACCTGCTGCGCGCCGCGACCGCCTTCGAGTGCGCCGAGGTGCTGCTGGAGGTGCGGGTGGACAACACCCGCGCCCAGAAGCTCTACGAGCGCTTCGGTTTCGAGCCGATCGGCTTCCGCCGGGGGTACTACCAGCCCGGCAACGTCGACGCGCTCGTGATGCGACTTTCCGATCCCGCACACTCCGTCCTCGCGGACGGACCCGTACAAGGTGAGACCCATGGCTGACGAACCCCTCGTCCTCGGCATCGAGACCTCCTGCGACGAGACCGGCGTCGGCGTCGTCCGCGGCACCACCCTGCTGGCCGACGCGATCGCCTCCAGCGTCGACGAGCACGCCCGCTTCGGCGGTGTCGTACCCGAGGTGGCCTCCCGCGCGCACCTGGAGGCCATGGTCCCGACCATCGACCGCGCCCTCAAGGAAGCCGGCGTCAGCGCCCGCGACCTCGACGGCATCGCCGTCACCGCGGGCCCGGGCCTGGCGGGGGCGCTGCTGGTGGGCGTCTCGGCGGCCAAGGCGTACGCGTACGCGCTGGGCAAGCCGCTGTACGGGGTCAACCACCTCGCCTCGCACATCTGCGTCGACCAGCTGGAGCACGGGCCGCTGCCCGAGCCCACCATGGCGCTCCTGGTGTCGGGCGGCCACTCCTCGCTGCTGCTCGCGCCGGACATCACCGCCGACGTACGGCCGCTCGGCGCGACCATCGACGACGCGGCCGGCGAGGCCTTCGACAAGATCGCCCGCGTGCTCCAGCTGGGCTTCCCCGGCGGTCCGGTCATCGACCGGCTCGCGCGGGAGGGCGACCCGAAGGCGATCAACTTCCCGCGCGGTCTGACCGGGCCGCGCGACGCGGCGTACGACTTCTCCTTCTCCGGCCTCAAGACGGCGGTGGCCCGCTGGATCGAGGCGAAGCGGAAGGCGGGCGAGGAGGTGCCGGTGCGCGACGTGGCGGCGTCCTTCCAGGAGGCCGTGGTGGACGTGCTGACCCGCAAGGCGATCCGCGCCTGCAAGGACGAGGGCGTCGACCACCTGATGATCGGCGGGGGTGTCGCGGCCAATTCCCGGCTGCGGGCGCTGGCCCAGGAGCGGTGCGACGACGCGGGGATCATCCTGCGCGTGCCGCGGCCCAAGCTGTGCACCGACAACGGAGCGATGGTGGCCGCGCTCGGTGCGGAGATGGTCAAGCGGAACCGTCCGGCCTCGGACTGGGACCTGTCGGCGGACTCCTCGCTGCCGGTGACGGACCCGCACGTCCCGGGCACGCGGGGCGGTGACGGGCACGGGCAAGGGCACGGGCACACGCATGACCACGACCACGTGCACGAGCTGAGCAAGGACAACCTCTACTCATGAGCACGGTCGTGCTGATGTGGGAGGCCCGGGCGGTGCCCGGCCGGGGCAACGAGCTGCTGGAATGGGCCCGCGCCCAGGTCCTGTCCCGGGAGCCGGTGCGCCGCGAGGTGCTGCGGGCCCCGCAGGACCGGGTGCTGGTGGTCACCTGGTGGGAGGCCGCGGAGGGCGTGGCGGCGGAGCTGCCCGAGCTGCCCGAGCCGGCCGCGGACCTGATCACCCGGGCCGTGCACCGCTGGCGGTTCGAGTCGGTGGAGGTCGCCGGCGGCTGAGCGCCGGTCGAGTGACTTTGTATCAGGTCCTCGTACGGTCATGTGCATGTCCCGTCGTGAGCTGCCTCCCCCGCCGCCGCCCGCGCACCTGCGGGAGTGGCTGGACGAGTCCGTCGTGCGCGCCGAGCGGGCGCGCTTCCTCCAGGAACTGGGCCGGCGCATCCTCGGCCCCGGCCGGCTGCTGACGCTCTGGGCGGTGGCCGCCGTCTTCGCGCTCGGCTGGAGCTTCATCGGCATGGCCCTGAGGGCGATCGAGAGCCACGACCCGCTCTCGTACTTCTTCGGGGCCGTCTTCGGCGCGCTCGGAGCGGGCGTGCTGGTCCCCGCCGGGATCTGGTTCGCCAAGGGCGCCGAACGGGACCGGCAGCTGCGCCGGCTGCTGTGCGCGTGGGCCGAATCCGACCGGGACCCCGCCGCGGCCGCCCTGGTGCGCGCCCCCTGGCGGAGCCTGACCTGGCTGCTCGCCTCGTTCGCCCTCGGCGCCGTCGGGCTGTGGGTGACGTTCGGGACGGCGCTGGAGGCCCGGCCGGGCGAGGTGACGTACGGCGAGGTCACGTATCTGATGGGGCTCGGCCTGATCCTGTGGGTCACCGCGCTCCTCGGCCTCGGCAAGGCAGGCGCGCACCACCGCTGGGCCGTGCGCGCCTTCGGTGAAAGGGCGTAGGAGCTCGGCGCGGACGCCGGCGGCGCAACCGGCCACGGGCGGTCCGGATCCCCGGGCGACCGGGCCGTTCACCGCCTTTCCACGGGCGCCCCGATCAGCATCGAGGGAGCGCCGTCGACGCGGGTCAGGATCACGGTCGCCGAGTGCGGCCCCTGGGGTTTGACCTTCTTGCGAAGCTCCTCGGGCTCGATCGCCGAACCGCGCTTCTTCACCGTCAGGACGCCGACGCCGCGCTCGCGCAGCAGGGCCTTGAGCTTCTTCAAGCCGAAGGGCAGCACGTCGGTGATCTCGTACGCGGTCGCGTACGGGGTGGCGCGCAGCTCGTCCGCGGTGATGTAGGCGATGGTGGGGTCGATCAGCCGTCCGCCCAGCTGCTCGGCGACCTCCGCGACCAGGTGGGCGCGGATCACGGCGCCGTCGGGCTCGTACAGGTACCGGCCCACCGGCCCCGCCTCGGGGTCGGGCAGCGGATCGGCGGTGCGCAGCGCGCGCGGCCCCGGGAGCAGGGTGGCCCGTACGCTGCCGGGCTCCGTCCCGAACCACAGCACGGCCTCCTTCACGTCCCCCTGGTCGGAGATCCACTCGGCCTCGGCCTCCGCCGGGACGGCCTCGTGCGGGATCCCCGGCGCGATCTTGATGGCGGCGTACGGGGCGCTGCGCGCGGCCGCGACGGCCCAGGACAGCGGCGGGGAGTAGCTCTCGGGGTCGAAGATCCGGCCCCTGCCGCCGCGCCGGGCCGGGTCGATGAAAACGGCGTCGTAGCCGGCGGTGTCGACGGTGGTCACGTCCGCCTCCCTGACCTCGATCAGGTCCGCGAGCCCCAGCGCTTCGGCATTGGCCCGGGCGACGGCGACCGTCAGCGGGTCGTGGTCCACCGCCAGCACCCGGATGCCCAGGCGGGCCAGGGCCAGGGCGTCCCCGCCGATGCCGCAGCACAGGTCCGCGACGCTGCGTACGCCGAGGGCCGCGAGCCGGCCGGCGCGGTAGGACGCGACGGAGGCGCGCGTGGCCATCTCGCCGCCGCCGGGGGTGAAGTACATCCGGAAGGCGTCCTCGGCCCCGAACTTCACGGACGCCCGCTGCCGCAGCCGGGCCTGCCCGAGCGCGGCGGAGACCAGGGCGGCGGGGTGCTCGCGGCGCAGCCGGGTGGCCACGGCCAGCTCCTGGGCGGGGTCGTAGTCGTGGAGCGAGTCGAGGAGGGCGCGCCCCTCGGGGGTGAGCAGGGCGGCGAAGTCTTCGGGGGTCACGGGGACCATTGTCGGCCAGTGTGGGCCAGTCGATGGAAGGTCGAGCTCCGCTCGCGGTGTCTTCCGGGGCCCGGGGGAGTGTCCTGGGAGTATCCGCGCTATGCAGCCTGTACGACAAAAGGGAAATAAGACGCAACAAGGTCATCGGCCCGCGGCGCGTCCGCTCGGCCGGTACGGGGTGGCCCTCGCCGCGCTGCTGGTCGCCGCGCTGGGCACCGCTTGCGGCTCCTCGAACCCGCCGGCCACCAAGCCCAAGGGCGGCTCGGGCGCCGAGGGCGCCGGCGCGGCGGGCGCGCTCGCGAACCCCGCCGAGCAGCAGAAGGCCGCCCAGCAGGCCCGGATCGCCGCCGCGAAGAAGTGGAAACTGGCCAAGCCGCCGCTGACCGCCCCGCCCGCGCCCAAGACCAAGCCGGAGATCACCACCCGCGACGGCTTCGAGGTCGAGGGCCAGGAGAACCTCCCGCCCGTCTTCACCACGGTCCCCACCGAGGACAAGGTCGTCTTCCTGACGATCGACGACGGCGCGGAGAAGGACCCCGAGTTCCTCACGATGATGGAGGAGCTCCACCTCCCCTACACGGCGTTCCTCAGCGACTACCTGGTCCGGGACAACTACCCGTACTTCAAGAAGATGCAGGCCGCGGGCGTCACCCTGAACAACCACACGCTCAACCACCGCTACCTGCCGGCCCTCGACTACGAACAGCAGCGCGAGGAGATCTGCGGCCAGCAGGACACCATCCAGAAGCAGTTCGGCAAGCGGCCGTCACTCTTCCGGCCGCCGTACGGCAACTACAACCAGGACACCCTGCGCGCGGCGAAGTCCTGCGGCATCAAGGCCGTCCCGCTGTGGAACGCCGAGGCGTTCCCCAACCGGATGGACTGGCGGGAATGGGACCGGGACCTCCACCCTGGTGACATCATCCTCACGCACTTCCGGGGCCGGGAAGACTGGAAGGGCACCATGCCTGACATGATCCGTCATGTCATGAAGACCGTCACGGACAAGGGATACGCCGTGGCCCGCCTGGAGGACTACTTGTGAAGTACGCGCGCCGGTTGGTAGCCGGGACGCTCGCAGCCGGCGCGCTCGCGCTTTCCCTCTCGGGGTGCGGGAACAGCGTGGACCCCATCGAACGACTGGGGCGCAAGACCAAGCAGGAGACGGGGAAGCCCTCGGCCTCCCCGTCCGCATCCTCCGCCGCCTCCCCTTCTCCGGCGCCGGTGGCACCGGTGGACGACGCGTACCGCAAGTGGGGGCTGAACGCCCCGGTCCAGTACGCGCCGAAGCCCTCCCAGAAGCCGCAGATCCCCCAGGCCGCGCCGGGCAAGCCGGCCGTCATAGACCGAATACCCGTCGCGCCGACCGACAAGGTCGTCTTCCTGACCTTCGACGACGGCGCGGAGAAGAACCCGCAGTTCCTCAAGATGGCGGCCGACCTCAAGCTGCCGATCAGCATGTTCCTGACGGACAACGTGGCCTCGTCCGACTACGGCCACTTCCAGACGCTGCGCGACAACGGCAGCGGCAGCACGATAAACAACCACACGCTGACCCACCCCAACCTGCGCACGCTGGGCTTCGCGGCGCAGAAGAAGGAGATATGCGGTCAGCAGGAACGCCTGGAAAAGCGCTTCGGCACCAAACCGACCCGCTTCCGGCCGCCGTTCGGCAACTACAACGACGACACCCTCAAGGCCGCCTCCGAGTGCGGCATCTCCCAGGTCATCCTGTGGCGCGTGTCGATGCAGATCACCGGCTTCCAGTACGCCGAAGGCTCCGCGCTGCGCCCGGGCGACATCATCCTCGCCCACTTCCGCGGCCCGTCGGAACTCAAGGGCGAGACGGAAACCCAGATGACCGCCAACATGCTCAAGCGCATCCAGGAGCAGGGCTTCAAGATCGCCCGCTTGGAGGACTACCTGTAGGGGGGCGGGGTTTCGGGGCTCTCGGGGGCTCTTGGGGGCGGGGTGTCGGCCGGGGTGCTCGGCCCGCCGGGCCGGGTTGCGGGGGCGGGGTGTTCACCGGACGGCCTCAGAGAGGGCATGGGGGTTTCCCGTCAGTCCGATCGTCTCTCCGCGTCGGCCCGGTCCCTCAAGGGCGCTCGCTGCGCTCGCGTCGCTTCGCGATGGCCTTCGGCCACCCTTGACCGACCGGCCCGCCACGGATCAACGAAGACTGCCGGGAACCCCCCAAAAGAACGATCACCGGGCAGAGACCCGGAGGAGCGGCCCCGTCAGCGATCCGCGGCGGGGTCCGCGCGCACCAGATCGCTACGCGCTCCTCCCGTCCCGGCGTCTCCAGACCGTCTTGGGCCGGTCATGGACCCCTCCACTCCGGAGGGACCGCATCGGTGGCAAAGTCCGTGGACATCGGTGACGCGCGTGATCGATAGTGCGTCAATGTCTTCTCTCATACGACACCTCACCATCGACTGCTCCGACGCCTACCGCCTGGCGCAGTTCTGGGCCGCCGTCCTCGACGGCTCGCTCGCTGACGACGACTTCCCCGGCGACCCCGAGGCATTGGTCAAGGCGCCGGGCACGACTCTGCTCTTCGTGACAGTGGCCGATGCCAAGACGGTGAAGAATCGGGTGCACGTGGACCTGCAACCGCAGGACCGGTCGCGGGACGAAGAGGTGGACCGCATCCTCGCGTTGGGTGCCACCCTGATGGGCGACCACCGCAGGCCCGACGGAACCGGATGGGTGACTCTCGCCGACCCGGAAGGCAACGAGTTCTGCGTGGAACGCAGCCTCGCCGAACGCGCCGGCTGACTCGGCCCGCGATCGCAGTCCGGGGCCGGTGGACGAGGTCGTGGGCGGCTTATGTCCAGCCCCAGACGGCCTGCAGTCGCTGAGATGGGGGGAGCGCGTAGCGATCTGGCGCGGCATCTCGGGGTGGGGCCCCTGCAGCTGTGAGGGGGATGGGCAGAAAGCAGGCACCGGCCCGTTCCTCTGGGGGTTTCCCGTCAGTCTTCGTTGATCCGTGGCGGGCCGGTCGGTCAAGGGTGGCCGAAGGCCATCGCGAAGCGACGCGAGCGCAGCGAGCGCTCTTGAGGGACCGGGCCGACGCGGAGAGACGATCGGACTGACGGGAAACCCCCATGCCCTCTCTGAGGCCGTCCGGTGAACACCCCGCCCCCGCAACCCGCCCGGCGGGCCGAGCGCCCCGGCCGGTACCCCGGCCGGCACCCCCGCACCCCACACCCCGCCTCTACACCCCCACCCCCGCCGGGGTCAGCGTCGTTTCCGCCGGGTCGTGGGCGTCCGCCTCGCGTTGGCGTTCCGCGCTGTCGCTGATGCGGAGCAGCAGGGCGATCATGAGCCAGTTCGCCAGGAGGGACGAGCCGCCCTTCGCCAGGAAGGGCAGGGCCTTGCCCGTCAGGGGGATCAGGCCCGTGACGCCGCCCGCGACAACGAACACCTGGAGCGCCAGCGCCGCCGCCAGGCCCACCGCCAGGAGTTTGCCGAACGGGTCCCGCGCCGCAAGCGCCATCCGCAGGCCCCGCTGGACGAGCAGCCCGTAGAGCAGCAGGACCGCCATCACCCCCGCGAGGCCCAGTTCCTCGCCCACGGTGGTCAGGATGAAGTCGCTGCGCCCCGCGAACTTGATCAGCTCAGGGTGTCCCATGCCGAGTCCGGTGCCGGTGATGCCGCCCGTGCCGAAGCTGAACAGCGCCTGGGCCGACTGGTCGGAGGTGACGCCCGGCGGCCGGTCCGTCCAGTAGTAGGACAGCGGGTTGAGCCAGGCGGCCACGCGCGCCTTCACGTGCGGCTCGGTGGACCCCACCACGAAGGCGCCGCCCGCCGCCATGACGAGGCCGCAGACGATCCAGCTGGTGCGTTCCGTGGCGACGTACAGCATCACCACGAACACGCCGAAGAAGATGAGCGACGTACCGAGGTCCCGTTCGAAGACGAGCACGAGCAGCGACAGGACCCACACGGTGACGATAGGCCCGAGCTGCCGCATCGGCGGCAGCCGCATGCCCAGGAACTTGCGGCCCGTCAGGGCCAGCGAGTCCCGGTGGACGACCAGGTAGCCCGCGAAGAAGACCGCGATCATGATCTTCACGAACTCGCCGGGCTGGAGCGAGAACCCGAACAGGATGATCCAGCGCTTGGCCCCGTAGGTGTCCGCGCCGAAGAAGGCCGGCGCGATGAGCAGCACCAGCGCGACGGCCATGGTGATGTAGATGAAGCGCTGCAGGAGTCTGTGGTCGCGCAGCAGCGCCACCACCAGCAGGCAGGCGGCGACCCCGACCACGGTCCACATCAGCTGGCCGGGGGCGTTCGCGTCGGAACCGTAGCGCTCGATGTACCCCTGGTCGAGGCGGTTGATGAGGACGAGCCCGAGCCCGGTCAGCAGCATGGCGAGCGGGAAGACGAGCGGATCCGCATACGGCGCGAACCGGCGGATGCCCAGGTGTCCCACCAGCGACAGCAGCGTCAGGCTGATGGTGAATCCGGTGAGCTTCGGCGGCAGTGCGCCGTTCATCGCCAGACCGGCCGCGGCATGACCGAGAACGGCGATGCCGGTGACGAGGACGAGCAGCAATGCTTCGGTACGACGGCGGGCGCCGGCCACCGTCAGCGGCCTCAGTCCCCTCACGGGATGCCTTCGCCGTCGGTATTCGGGCGTTTTATCTTCATATCCACTACGACGAGGAAGCCCTGACGATGGTTCCTGGGGGCCGGTCCGGCGCCCTCCGGAGCCGTCCGGAGGGGGGTGATCCGCATTCCGTCGGGTGGTGTGTTGGCACTCCGCTTGACCGAGTGCTAATCGCCGGAATAGTCTCGCACCTGGCACTCGCCCCTGGTGAGTGCCAACACAGCGACAGGCAGGTCCGGCACCCGCGACGACGGATCGACCTGGTCGCCACCTCAGACAGTTAACCCCGGATCTCCGAAGGGGGAGGTCGGATCGTGACGACCGCCAGCTCCAAGGTTGCCATCAAGCCGCTTGAGGACCGCATTGTGGTCCAGCCGCTCGACGCCGAGCAGACCACGGCCTCCGGCCTGGTCATCCCGGACACCGCGAAGGAGAAGCCCCAGGAGGGCGTCGTCCTTGCGGTCGGTCCGGGTCGCTTCGAGGACGGCCAGCGTCTCCCGCTGGACGTCAGCGTCGGCGACATCGTGCTGTACAGCAAGTACGGCGGCACCGAAGTGAAGTACAGCGGCGAGGAGTACCTCGTCCTCTCGGCCCGCGACGTGCTCGCGATCGTCGAGAAGTAAGACACTTCTCCAGTTTTGCTTTGAGCTGCGCCCCTGGTCACCCTGCTGATGCCGGGGGGCGAGGGGCGTAGTTCGTTCTAGGCGGTGGCGGTCGCGGTGAGCGGCCGAGGATCGCAACGAGAGGACTGAACCGCTCCCATGCCGAAGATTCTGAAGTTCGATGAGGACGCCCGTCGCGCCCTCGAGCGCGGTGTGAACAAGCTTGCCGACACGGTGAAGGTGACGATCGGCCCCAAGGGCCGCAACGTCGTCATCGACAAGAAGTTCGGCGCGCCCACCATCACCAACGACGGTGTCACCATCGCCCGCGAGGTCGAGCTGGACGACCCGTACGAGAACCTGGGCGCCCAGCTCGTGAAGGAGGTGGCGACCAAGACCAACGACATCGCGGGTGACGGCACCACCACCGCCACCGTGCTGGCCCAGGCGCTGGTCCGCGAGGGTCTGCGCAACGTCGCCGCCGGCGCCTCCCCGGCCGCCCTCAAGAAGGGCATCGACGCCGCCGTCAAGGCCGTGTCGCAGGAGCTCCTCGCGACCGCCCGCCCGATCGAGGACAAGTCCGACATCGCCGCCGTGGCCGCGCTCTCCGCGCAGGACCAGCAGGTCGGCGAGCTCATCGCCGAGGCGATGGACAAGGTCGGCAAGGACGGTGTCATCACCGTCGAGGAGTCCAACACCTTCGGCCTGGAGCTGGAGTTCACCGAGGGCATGGCCTTCGACAAGGGCTACCTCTCGCCGTACATGGTCTCCGACCAGGAGCGTATGGAGGCCGTCCTCGACGACCCGTACATCCTGATCAACCAGGGCAAGATCTCCTCCATCCAGGACCTCCTGCCGCTGCTGGAGAAGGTCATCCAGGCCGGCGCCTCCAAGCCGCTGCTGATCATCGCCGAGGACGTCGAGGGCGAGGCCCTGTCGACCCTGGTCGTCAACAAGATCCGTGGCACCTTCAACGCCGTCGCCGTCAAGGCCCCCGGCTTCGGTGACCGCCGCAAGGCGATGCTCCAGGACATGGCCACCCTCACCGGTGCCACCGTCATCGCCGAGGAGGTCGGCCTCAAGCTCGACCAGGCCGGTCTGGACGTCCTCGGCACCGCGCGCCGCGTGACCATCACCAAGGACGACACCACCATCGTCGACGGTGGCGGCAGCTCCGACGAGGTCCTCGGCCGCGTCAACCAGATCAAGGCCGAGATCGAGTCCACGGACTCCGACTGGGACCGCGAGAAGCTGCAGGAGCGCCTGGCGAAGCTCGCCGGCGGCGTCTGCGTCATCAAGGTCGGCGCCGCCACCGAGGTGGAGCTCAAGGAGAAGAAGCACCGCCTCGAGGACGCCATCTCGGCGACCCGCGCCGCGGTCGAGGAGGGCATCGTCTCCGGCGGTGGCTCCTCCCTCGTCCACGCCGTGAAGGTGCTGGAGGGCAACCTCGGCCTCACCGGCGACGAGGCCACCGGTGTCTCCGTCGTCCGCCGCGCCGCGGTCGAGCCGCTGCGCTGGATCGCCGAGAACGCGGGCCTCGAGGGCTACGTGATCACCGCCAAGGTCGCCGAGCTCGACAAGGGCCAGGGCTTCAACGCCGCGACCGGCGAGTACGGCGACCTGGTGAAGGCCGGCGTCATCGACCCGGTCAAGGTCACCCGTTCCGCGCTGGAGAACGCCGCTTCCATCGCCTCCCTGCTGCTCACGACCGAGACCCTGGTCGTCGAGAAGCCGGCCGAGGAAGAGGCCGACGCCGGTCACGGCCACGGTCACGGCCACAGCCACTGACCCCGTCAGAGCTGAGCTGAACCGAGAAGGCCCCGGTTCCCGCCGCTGCGAAGCGGTGGTGACCGGGGCTTTCCCGTGCCGCGGGGCGCGGCGTGCGCACCCCGTGTGCCGTCACATGCCCATGTCCCGGGTGGTGCCGCCCGAGGTCATGCCCATGTTCATGCCCAGCTGGCGCATCAGGCCGGGGGCGTCGTAGTACCACCAGCCCTCCGCGACCTGGCCGTTCTCGATCCGGAAGGTGGTGCAGCCCGACATGCTGACTTCCTGTCCCGTCGAGGGGACCCCCATGAACTCGCCCTTCTGCCTGCCGGTCCAGTTCCACAGGGTGCTGACGCAGTCGCCTTCGGCGATCTGGCGGTGCAGGTCGAAGGTGAAGTCGAAGGCGTCGCGCCACATCGTCATGCTCCGGCGCAGCCCCTCGCGGCCGTCGGCATTGCCGGGCATCTGCATCATGTCGTGGTCCATGTAGCCGGCCGCGACGCACTCCTCCATGACGTCGAAGTCCCCCTTCTCCGCCAGGTCCTCGAAGATCCGGTTCACGAGCAGCTTGTTGAGGTACTCGTCGCGGACGACGTCCAGGTTCATGAACTTCGGCATTCCGTCGCAGAGGGACACCATTTCCTGGAACATCCGGTCCGTCTCGGGCAGCTGAGAGTTCCTCATGGCCTCCTCGTACGAGGGGAATTCGACGAGATCGACGTAGTGCGTCTTGGCGTCGCGGTCCCGTCCGATCATCGTGTGGGTGACCGTCCGCCGGCCGCTCGCCTGCTCCGCCCAGCGGTCGATGAGCGCGTTCATCTCCTCGAACCGCTTGGTTTCGTAATCAATTACCTGCACGAAAGTCATCGCGTCGCCTCCCGGGTGGATGAGACACATCCAGTTTAGGGAGATTTGCCCCGTTCGGCGCCGCGTGCAGGGACTTACCGGGGCCCGTACTTGCGGCCCGTGCGCGACGACACCCCACCCAGGAGCCCGCGCGGCGTCAGTTTCACCACGCCCATCAGCGCCTTGTACCGGGGGTCGGGGATGGACACGGTCTTGCCGCGCGCCAGGTCGGCCAGCGCCGCCGCCACCAACTTGTCGGCGTCCAGCCACATCCAGCCCGGGATGTTGTCGGTGCCCATCCCGGCCCGCTCGTGGAACTCGGTCCGTACGAAGCCCGGGCACAGCGCCATCAGCCGCACCCCGCTCCCGGCCAGGTCCTTCGCCGCGCCCTGGGTGAACTGCACGACCCAGGCCTTGCTCGCCCCGTAGGTCCCGCGCGGTACGAAGGCGGCCACCGAGGCCACGTTGACGACACCGCCGCGCCCGCGCGAGCGCATCGACTCGGCCGCCGCCGAGGTCAGCCGCAGCACCGCTTCGACGTGCACCTTCAGCATCGTCAGTTCGTCCGCCATGGAGACCTGGAGGTAGCTGCCCTTGTTGCCGAAGCCGGCGTTGTTGACCAGCAGGTCCACCGGGTGCGTGCGGTCGCCGAGGCGTGCCTCGACCGCGGCGATGCCCTTGTCCGTGGACAGGTCGGCGGCCAGCACCTCGGCCT
The DNA here is from genome assembly GCF_036346105.1 of Streptomyces sp. NBC_00539. Lineage (GTDB taxonomy): Bacteria > Actinomycetota > Actinomycetes > Streptomycetales > Streptomycetaceae > Streptomyces. The sequence goes on along the minus strand of NZ_CP107811.1, from coordinate 2,918,879 downwards.
CGATGCCGTGCCGGTCGTGCAGTTCGGTGGCCTGCTCGCCCAGGCGCTCGGTGTCCCGCGCCACCAGCACCAGGTTGTGCCCCTGGGCGGCGAGCCGCCGGGCGAAGGCGGCGCCGATGCCCGCCGTGGATCCCGTAATCAACGCGGTCGTCATAGGCGCAACCTAGCTTCATTCCGGACGGGGGTCTTCCGTCGGTCCCCGCACGCCCCGCACCCCAAAGTGAGCCTGGAGCATTGCCGCTCCGGTCAAAGCTGGGCTTATGCTCGAAGGGTGATCGAGGCACGTCATCTACGGGTCCTGCGCGCCGTCGCCGGGACCGGTTCCTTCTCCGCCGCAGCCCGCGAACTGGGCTGCACCCAGCCGGCCGTCTCCCAGCAGATGAAGGCGCTGGAGCAGTCGGCCGGCACTCCGCTGCTGATCCGGACCGGCCGCGAGATGCGGCTCACCCAGGCCGGCGAGGCGCTGGTCAGGCATGCCGCCGGCATCCTGGCCGGGCTGACCGCCGCCGAGGAGGAGGTCGCGGCGATCGCCGGGCTGCGCGCGGGCCGGGTGCGGCTCGTGTCGTTCCCCAGCGGCAGTTCCACGCTGGTCCCCACGGCGCTGGCGGCCATGCGCGCCGAGCACCCCGGCACCCGGATCTCGCTGGTCGAGGCGGAACCGCCGCGCTCGGTGGAGATGCTGCGCGAGGGGGACTGCGACCTGGCGCTGGCCTTCCGGTACGGGGCTTCGGCCGGGCCCGCCGCCGAGTGGGAGGACCTGGTGGTGCGGCCCCTGCTGACCGACCGGCTCGTGGGGCTGGTCCCCGAGGCGCACCGGCTGGCCGGAGCCGGCCGGGTGGGCATGGCCGAGCTGGCCGGGGAGCCGTGGATCGCGGGCTGCCCGCGCTGCCGCCGCCATCTGGTGGAGGTGTGCGAGGAGGCCGGGTTCACCCCGCGCATCGACTTCGCGACCGACGACTACCCGGCGGTGGTCGGCCTGGTCGGGGCGGGGCTGGGGGTGGCGGTGCTGCCGGAGCTCGCGGTGGAGTCCGTGCGGGCCAAGGGGGTCAGCGCCGTGGTGGTCGAACCGGCCGTCGAGCGGGAGGTCGTGGCGCTGACCCTGCCCGACCTCGCGCGGGTCCCGGCGGTGGCCGCGACCCTGGTGGAACTGGAGCGGGCCGCCGCGTCCATGGGGGCGTGACGGTCCCGGTCCGGGGGCGGTGCGACACGCCCGGGCGCGCCGCGTCGGCAGAGTTCCGTGGAAGGGGCTTCCGGAGGTTCGCCGCAAAGGTTCCGGGTGGGATGAGGTGATCTTCGGATGATCCGCCCTTGGAGTGAAGAAACGTTCCTTCGGACGGCTCGGAGGGTGGGGGTCAGCGCGGAGCGGCCGGCCCGGTGGCGCTTGACGCGGGGATCAGCCGGTGCCGTGCGCGCCCCATCAGTTCCTCGCGTTCGTCCTCGGTGAGGCCGCCCCACACCCCGTAGGGCTCACGGACGGCGAGTGCGTGCGCGGCGCATTCCGCGCGCACCGGACAGCGCATGCAGACCTCTTTAGCCGAGGCCTCGCGCGCGCTCCTGGCCGCACCCCGCTCGCCCTCCGGGTGGAAGAAGAGGGAGCTGTCGACCCCGCGGCAGGCAGCCAGTAGCTGCCAGTCCCAGAGGTCGGCGTTCGGTCCGGGGAGCCTGGAGAAATCTGCCATGGGTAGTCCTCTTGGTGCCGGTACTGAGGCGGGTAGGGTCCATGTCTCCACATCTACAGTCGTAGTAGATGTAAATATGACTCATTGGGAATCTAGCCTCAGACACAGGGCGAACGGAAGGAAAGCCGCCAAATAGGGCATAGCTCCAGATGGAGGACCGGGGGCTCGTGGCTCCTGCGCCGTGATCGCATCCTCACGTAGAGTGCCGAAGGTGTCCGTCCGACCCGTAACTCTTTCGAGTGACCATCGTTGAGAGTGCGAAGGCGGTTGAACCAAGAAGTTCTCGGACAGGTGTCCGGGGGCATCGACCGCACAGGTGACGATACGTACCAGCCTGGAGGCTCAAGGTGACGCGCATCAGCTGCGGAGGGCGGTCATGACTTCCGTCCTCGTCTGCGACGACTCCCCGCTTGCCCGAGAGGCGCTCCGTCGCGCGGTTGCCACCGTGCCCGGCGTCGAGCGTGTGACGACGGCTGCCAACGGCGAGGAAGTCCTCCGCCGCTGGGGTGCCGACCGCTCCGATCTCATTCTGATGGACGTCCGGATGCCGGGCCTCGGCGGTGTGGAGACGGTTCGCCGGCTGCTCTCGGCCGATCCGGGCGCCCGCATCATCATGCTGACGGTCGCCGAGGACCTGGACGGCGTGGCCCTCGCGGTCGCCGCCGGAGCCCGGGGCTATCTGCACAAGGACGCCTCGCGCGCCGAACTGCGGGCCACGGTCACCCAGGCGCTCGCCGACCCGACCTGGCGACTGGCACCGCGCCGGCTCCGCTCGGCCGAGATGGGCGCCGCGCCCACCCTCACCGCGCGCGAGATCCAGGTGCTGGAGGGCATGAGCCACGGCCGTTCCAACGCGGAGATCGGGCGCGAGCTCTTCCTCTCCGAGGACACGGTCAAGACGCACGCCCGCAGGCTCTTCAAGAAGCTCGGCGCCTCGGACCGGGCGCACGCCGTGGCACTCGGGTTCCGCTGGGGCCTGGTCCGCTGACGGCGGAGCACCCAGAGTGTCCCGCCGTACCCGGTGCGCAAGCGGGGGTTGGCGGGGCACAATCCGGGGGACGTGTCGCTTCGGGCGCGATGCCGCATCCTTGAGGGTGTGCCGCATTTTCGAAGATGTGGCCTCAGGGACCATTCGGGCCGAGCGGAGGGGAGGGCGCACACCATGAGTTCCGGCGCACCCGCTCATAACGCTTCGACGCACAACCAGGGCCGCGGTGCCACGAACGGTCCCGCGCCAAGGCACCATGGATCGATGCGCGACGACGAGGCCCAGGGGTCACCCACGGCCACAAGCCACACGGACGCCGCCAAAGGCGGCGGTGCCGGGGCCGTCAGCGCGCTCGTACGCCGAGCGGTGGAAGGCGACGAGCAGGCCACTCACGACCTGCTCGCCTTCGTGCACCCCCTCGCCATCCGCTACTGCCGCACCCGGCTGTCCCGGCTTCCCGGTGACGCTCGTCACTTCGTGGAGGACCTGGCGCAAGAGGTGTGCGTCGCCGTCCTGATGGCGCTGCCCCGCTACCGGGACACCGGCCGCCCCTTCGAGGCCTTCGTCTTCGCCATCGCCGCGCACAAGGTCGCCGACCTCCAGCGGGCAGCCATGCGCCACCCCGGGAGCACCGCCGTCCCGTCCGACGAGATGCCGGAGCGGCCCGACGACTCGCTGGGCCCCGAGGAGCGGGCGCTGCTCAGCAGCGACGCCGCCTGGGCCAAGAAACTGCTGGCCAACCTCCCGGAGAACCAGCGCGAGCTGCTCGTCCTGCGGGTGGCGGTGGGCCTCACCGCCGAGGAGACCGGGCAGATGCTCGGGATGTCGCCCGGCGCGGTACGCGTGGCCCAGCACCGTGCCCTCAGCCGGCTGCGCGCCCTCGCCGAGCAGTAGGCGCCCGTCCCGTCACGGCAGGTGGTCGTAGGAACCCACGAAACTGACGGTTGATGTTGGTCGTGGAATGAGACGCCCCAGGATCCCGTTAGCATGGACATCCGCGCTGAGCAAGACCATTGGGAAGGTGTCATGACCGAGAGCGGTTCGACCGGAGTGCCCGACAAATTCGCCACGCTCGGACTGACCTACGACGACGTCCTGCTGCTGCCGGGCGCGTCGGACATGGCGCCGGAGCAGATCGACACCTCCTCCCTCATCTCCCGCAACGTCCGGGTGAACGTCCCGCTGCTCTCCGCGGCCATGGACAAGGTCACCGAGGCCCGCATGGCCATCGCGATGGCCCGCCAGGGCGGCGTCGGCGTACTGCACCGCAACCTCTCCATCGCCGACCAGGCCAACCAGGTCGACCTGGTCAAGCGCTCCGAGTCGGGCATGGTCACCGACCCGATCACGGTCCACCCCGACGCCACGCTCGGCGAGGCGGACCAGCTCTGCGCGAAGTTCCGCATCTCCGGTGTCCCGGTCACCGACGCCGCCGGCAAGCTGCTGGGCATCGTCACCAACCGCGACATGGCCTTCGAGTCGGACCGCAGCCGCCAGGTGCGCGAGGTCATGACCCCGATGCCGCTGGTCACCGGCAAGGTCGGCATCTCCGGCGTCGACGCCATGGAGCTGCTGCGCCGCCACAAGATCGAGAAGCTGCCGCTGGTCGACGACGCGGGCATCCTCAAGGGCCTCATCACGGTCAAGGACTTCGTCAAGGCCGAGAAGTACCCGAACGCCGCGAAGGACAAGGACGGCCGGCTGCTCGTCGGCGCGGCCGTCGGTGTCGCCGGTGACGCGTACGAGCGTGCCCAGGCCCTGATCGAGGCGGGCGCCGACTTCATCGTCGTCGACACCGCCCACGGCCACTCCCGCCTGGTCGGCGACATGGTCGCCAAGATCAAGTCGAACTCCGGCGTCGACGTCATCGGCGGCAACGTCGCCACCCGCGACGGCGCCCAGGCGCTCATCGACGCCGGCTGCGACGGCATCAAGGTCGGTGTCGGCCCCGGCTCCATCTGCACCACCCGCGTCGTCGCCGGCATCGGCGTCCCGCAGGTCACCGCCATCTACGAGGCCGCGCTCGCCGCGAAGGCCGCGGGCGTCCCGGTCATCGGCGACGGCGGCCTCCAGTACTCCGGCGACATCGCCAAGGCGCTCGTCGCCGGCGCCGACACCGTGATGCTCGGCTCGCTGCTGGCGGGCTGCGAGGAGTCCCCGGGCGAGCTGCTCTTCATCAACGGCAAGCAGTTCAAGTCGTACCGCGGCATGGGCTCGCTCGGCGCGATGCAGTCCCGCGGCGACCAGCGTTCCTTCTCCAAGGACCGCTACTTCCAGGAGGGCGTCGGCGGCGACGACAAGCTGATCCCCGAGGGCATCGAGGGTCAGGTCCCCTACCGCGGTCCGCTGTCCGCGGTCGTGCACCAGCTGGTCGGCGGCCTGCGCCAGTCGATGTTCTACGTCGGCGGCCGCACGGTCCCCGAGCTGCAGGAACGGGGCCGCTTCGTCCGGATCACCTCGGCGGGGCTCAAGGAGAGCCACCCGCACGACATCCAGATGACGGTCGAGGCGCCGAACTACTCCCGCAAGGGCTGATCGGTTCCGGACAGGGGCGGACCCGCTGACGGGGGTCCGCCCCTTCGTCGTGCGTCCGTACAGCGGTCACCGGAACGCGGGCCCCCGGGGTTCGGGGATACTGGACGGGCAGACCCAGAGGAAAGGCCACCACACGTGACTGAGATCGAGATCGGGCGCGGCAAGCGCGGCCGCAGGGCGTACGCGTTCGACGACATCGCCATCGTCCCGAGCCGGCGTACGCGGGACCCGAAGGAGGTCTCGATCGCCTGGCAGATCGATGCGTACCGCTTCGAGCTCCCCTTCCTGGCCGCTCCCATGGACTCGGTGGTATCCCCGCAGACCGCGATCCGCATCGGCGAGCTCGGCGGCCTCGGCGTGCTGAACCTCGAAGGTCTGTGGACCCGCTACGAGGACCCGCAGCCGCTGCTGGACGAGATCGCGGAGCTGGACGAGGCGGCCGCGACCCGCCGCCTCCAGGAGATCTACTCCGCGCCGATCCAGGCGGACCTGATCCGCCGGCGCATCAAGGAGGTGCGCGACTCCGGTGTCGTCACCGCCGCCGCGCTCTCCCCGCAGCGCACCGCCGAGTTCTCCAAGGCCGTCGTCGAGGCGGGCGTGGACATCTTCGTGATCCGCGGCACCACCGTGTCGGCGGAGCACGTCTCCGGCGCCGCCGAGCCGCTGAACCTCAAGCAGTTCATCTACGAGCTCGACGTGCCGGTCATCGTCGGCGGCTGCGCCACCTACACCGCGGCCCTGCACCTGATGCGCACCGGCGCGGCGGGCGTCCTGGTCGGCTTCGGCGGCGGCGCCGCGCACACCACGCGCAACGTGCTCGGCATCCAGGTCCCGATGGCCACCGCCGTCGCGGACGTGGCCGCGGCCCGCCGCGACTACATGGACGAGTCCGGCGGCCGCTACGTGCACGTCATCGCCGACGGCGGCGTGGGCTGGTCCGGGGACATCCCCAAGGCCGTCGCCTGCGGCGCGGACGCGGTGATGATGGGCTCCCCGCTGGCCCGTGCCACGGACGCGCCCGGCAAGGGCAACCACTGGGGCATGGAGGCCGTCCACGAGGACGTGCCGCGCGGCAAGAAGGTCGACCTCGGTACGGTCGGCACCACCGAGGAGATCCTCACCGGCCCGTCGCACTCCCCGGACGGTTCGATGAACCTCTTCGGCGCGCTGCGCCGCTCGATGGCCACCACCGGCTACAGCGAGCTCAAGGAGTTCCAGCGGGTCGAGGTCACGGTCGCGGACTCGCAGCACAGCCGCTGACCGGACGTTTTCTTCCGTACGTACGCCGGAGGGCCGGCACCCCGGGTGGGGTGCCGGCCCTCCGGCGTCTGCGGGCGGGTCAGGCGGCGGCCTTCTTGGCCGCGCCGAAGGAGATGAAGCCGCCGATGGCGAGGAAGAGGTAGTCCATCGGCTCGGCCGCTTCCTTCCAGATGTCGTTCAGGCCGCCGATGCCCGGGTCGCTCAGCACGTCGACGACGCCGATGTGGGTGTAGTCGGCGAGCGCGAGCGCGAGGAAGAACAGCTGGCCGAGGTAGACGGCCCCGATCGACAGGACCGCACCGACCACGGGCAGGACCGGGTTCCGGCCGCCGAGCTTGCCGGCCGCGAGGCCGACGAGGAGGCCGACACCGACCGCGGCGTAGCCGATCTGGCGCTCGATGGCGTTCATGATCGCGCCGTAGACGCCGGCCGCGACCAGGGCCGCCACGACGGCCGCGAGGATGCCGAGACCGACGTTGCCCGTGCGGGCCGGCGCCTGGTCGGGGGCCGGGGTGTAGGACGAGGGCGCGGGCGGCTGGAACTGCTGGCTCATGAAGAAGGTCCCCCCAGGGATGCGGACGCACGGGTGTCCATCGGACGTAAGTGCGAGATAAGCGACGCCGCAGGCTAGCAGGCCGCTCCGACGATCGCAGGGGGGATTTCCCGGCAGGTCAGAGCCGATGGGCCGCGCCGGCCGGACTGGCCCCGCGGGTGTCCAGCAGCAACTGGGCTTTGACCGCGAGGCCTTGGAGGTCGTACGTGCGGTGGTGCTGGAGCAGGATCGTCAGGTCGGCGTTGGCGGCGGCCTCGTACAACGATTCGGCCCGCGGGACCGGCCGGTCCCGGACGCGCCAGCCCGAGATGTACGGATCGTGGTAGCTGATCAGCGCGCCGAGGTCGATGAGCCGGCTGGCGATCTCCGGGGCCGGGGAACCCTCCTGGTCCGCGAGGTCCGGCTTGTAGGTGACCCCGAGCAGCAGGACGCGGGCGCCGCGGGCGGATTTTCCGTGCTCGTTCAGCAGGGTGGCGGAGCGCTGGATGACGTACTGCGGCATCCGGGTGTTGATCTCCTGGGCCAGACCGACCATGCGCAGCGGGTGGCCCGGGGTGCGGGTGGTGTGGGGGAGATAGGTGGGGTCCAGGGGGACGCCGTGGCCGCCGACGCCGGGGCCGGGTCGGAACGCCTGGAACCCGTACGGCTTCGTCTCGGCGCAGCGGATGACGTCCCACAGGTCGACGCCGATGTCGTGGCACAGGACCGCCATCTCGTTCATGAGGGCGATGTTGACGTGCCGGTAGTTGGTCTCCAGCAGCTGTACGGTCTCCGCCTCGCGCAGGCCCCGGGCGCGGACCACCTTCTCGGTGATGCGGGCGTAGAAGGCGTGCGCCGACTCGGTGCAGGCGGGGGTGAGGCCGCCGATGACCTTGGGGGTGTTGGCGATGCCGTGGGTGCGGTTGCCGGGGTCGAGGCGGCTGGGGGAGTAGGCCAGGTGGAAGTCCCGGCCGGCGCGCAGTCCGGAGCCGGCTTCGAGGATCGGGCGCAGGTAGTCCTCGGTGACGCCGGGGTGGGCCGCGGATTCGAGGATGACGGTGGTGTGGGGCCGCAGCCGGGCGGCGAGCGCGTGGCCGGCCTCGCCGACGGCGGAGAGGTCCAGTGCCCGGTCGGCGCCGAGCTGGGTGGGGGCGCAGATGACGGCGGTGCGGACCCGGCCGAGCTCGGCGGGGTTGGTGGTGATGCGGAAGCCGGCCGCCGACATGCGGCGGATTTCGGCGGCGGTGAGGCTGCTGTCCGTGGCCGGACCGCTGTCGTAGCCGACTGTCTCGATTCCGGCGGCGACAGCCGCCTGGGCGAGGGGGAGGCCGAGGTGGCCGAGTCCGATGACGGCGAGATCTGCGGGCATGGGGGTAGCCGTCCCTTCCCTTCCCTTGCATGAGCGGGCTGGGCGCGCAAGTCCTGTGGATGACCAAGGCTGGCGCAATGTCAGACTAGGCGTATATATGACTGAAATGTCGCATTCCGCGGTGATGGCTACCGTTGTGTTGTCCACAGCCGGTGGCCGAGTCGGGAGCGGCCGGTGAGAATCGTGGACGGGGGTGGGTGCGGGTTCGCCCGCAGCAGGCGGGTACGCCCGCATCGAGCAGGTTCGCCCGCAGCAGGCGGGTACGCCCGCACAACGGGAGGCAGCCGTGAGGACAGCGACACTGGGACCGGCGCAGCGCGCCGAGGCGCTCGCCGCAATGGCCGAACGCGAACTGGACGTGTTGGTGGTCGGCGCGGGCGTGGTCGGCGCCGGAACCGCGCTCGACGCCGTGACCAGAGGCCTCTCGACCGGCCTGGTGGAGGCCAGGGACTGGGCGTCGGGCACGTCGAGCAGGTCGAGCAAGCTGATCCACGGCGGCCTCAGGTACCTGGAGATGCTGGACTTCGCGCTCGTGCGCGAGGCGCTGAAAGAGCGCGGCCTGCTGCTGGGGCGGCTGGCCCCGCACCTGGTCAAGCCCGTGCCGTTCCTCTACCCGCTCCAGCACAAGGCCTGGGAGCGGTTCTACGCCGGTTCGGGCGTGGCCCTCTACGACGCGATGTCGGTCTCCAGCGGGCACGGACGGGGCCTGCCGACCCACCGGCACCTCTCGCGCAAGCACGCCCTGCGGATCGCGCCCGCGCTGCGCAAGGACGCCCTGGTGGGGGCCCTGCAGTACTACGACGCCCAGATGGACGACGCCCGGTACGTGACGACGCTGGTCCGGACGGCCGCGGTCTACGGGGCGCACTGCGCCAACGGGGCGCGGGTCATCGGCTTCCTGCGCGAGGGCGAACGGGTGGTCGGGGCGCGGGTGCGGGACGTCGAGGGCGGCGGGGAGTACGAGATCCGCGCCAAGCAGATCGTGAACGCCACCGGGGTGTGGACGGACGACACGCAGGCGCTGATCGGGGAGCGGGGCCAGTTCCACGTCCGGGCGTCGAAGGGCATCCACCTGGTCGTACCGAAGGACCGGATCAACTCCTCCACCGGGCTGATCCTGCGGACCGAGAAGTCCGTGCTGTTCGTCATCCCGTGGGGCCGGCACTGGATCGTGGGGACCACGGACACCGACTGGGACCTCGACAAGGCGCATCCGGCGGCGTCGAGCGCCGACATCGACTACCTGTTGGAGCACGTGAACTCGGTGCTGGCGGTGCCGCTGACACGGGACGACGTCGAAGGCGTGTACGCGGGCCTGCGGCCCCTGCTGGCGGGCGAGTCGGACGCGACGAGCAAGCTCTCGCGCGAGCACACGGTCGCGCACCCGGTGCCGGGGCTGGTGGTGGTCGCGGGCGGCAAGTACACGACGTACCGGGTCATGGCGAAGGACGCGGTGGACGAGGCCGTACACGGGCTGGACCAGCGGGTCGCCGACTGCGTGACGGAGGACGTCCCGCTGGTCGGGGCGGAGGGCTACCGGGCGCTGTGGAACGGGCGCGCGCGGATCGCCGGCCGGACGGGCCTGCACGTCGTGCGGGTCGAACACCTGTTGAACCGGTACGGGTCGCTGACGGAGGAACTGCTCGACCTGATCGCGGCCGATCCCGGGTTGGGGGAGCCGTTGTCGGGTGCGGACGACTACTTGCGGGCAGAAGTGGTGTATGCCGCGTCGCACGAGGGCGCGCGGCACCTGGAGGACGTGCTCACGCGGCGCACGCGGATCTCGATCGAGACGTTCGACCGTGGGACGCGATCGGCGCGGGAGTGCGCGGAGTTGATGGCTCCGGTTCTGGGGTGGGACAAGCAGCAGATCGAGAAGGAGGTCGAGCACTACGAGAAGCGGGTGGAAGCCGAAAGGGAATCGCAGCGCCAGCCGGACGACCAGACGGCGGACGCGGCGCGGCTGGGGGCGCCCGACATCGTTCCGTTGTAACTCCGGGATCCGGGAGGGGGAACCGCGGACCCGGGGCGTCCGTCCGTTGCGGAGTGAGCAACAATGAGGGTTCTGCCGGGGCGGTTTACCGTGCCCCCCGGCGGCTGCCGGGGCAGCCGGGGCAGGCTGCACGAACGCAGAGGGGACGCATGTCGAAGCCGGATCACACCGAATCGCCTGCCGGTGTCGCTGGCGCTGGCGCCGCGAAGCCGGACCGGGGTAGGGCGGGGTCCGAGCACGCCGACGCGGATCCCGCTGCCGCGGGGAAGCAGGACCGGGCGGCGGGCCGCCCCGCGCCCGAGCCGGCGGATGCCGGTGGCGCCGTGAAGGGCCGCCTGGACAAGGCGGTCCCTGCGGCGCGCAAGCCCGCGCCCGGGGAGAGGGCTGACGCCGAGTCGGCGAAGGCTGCCCCTGTGGACGCCGAGGAAGTTGCGCCGAAGCCGGTGCCTGCCGCAGGTGTTGCGAAGGCCGGGCCGGACAAGGCGGTCCCCGCGGCGCGCAAGCCCGCGCCCGGGGAGTCGGCTGACGCCGAGCCGGCGGCCGCGGAGGCGCAGGACGCCGAGGCTGCGGGCGGCGCGCCCAAGGATGGCGGGAGCGCGCTTGCGGAGGGCGAGCCCGTCGGGGTGAAGGCGCGGAGCGCCAAGCCGGTGGCCGCCGCAGGTGTTGCGAAGGCCGGGCCGGACAAGGCGACCCCCGTGGCGGGGAAGCGCGGCTCCGACGAGCCGGCTGACGCCGGGCCGGCGAAGGCTGCGCCTGTGGAGGCCGAGGACGTTGCGGCGAAGCCGAAGAGTGCCGGGAAGGCGGACCTGAACAAGGCGACCCCCGTGGCGGGGAAGCGCGGCTCCGACGAGCCGGCTGACGCCGGGCCGGCGAAGGCTGCGCCTGTGGAGGCCGAGGACGTTGCGGCGAAGCCGAAGGGTGCCGGGAAGGCGGACCTGAACAAGGCCGCTCCCGTGGCCGGGGTGGCGGGTGCCGGCCCCGGGGACGCCAAGGCGGAGGCGGCGGACCGCGGTCGGCTGCTGGCCGGGCGGTACCGGTTGGGGGCCGTGCTCGGGAAGGGCGGGATGGGCACCGTGTGGCGCGCCGAGGACGAGGTCCTCGGGCGGACGGTCGCCGTCAAGGAGCTCCGCTTCGGCAACGGTGTCGACGAGGACGAGAAGCGCCGCCTCATCACCCGTACCCTCCGCGAGGCCAAGGCCATCGCCCGCATCCGCAGCGGCGGCGCCGTCACCGTCTACGACGTCGTGGACGAGGACGCCCGGCCGTGGATCGTCATGGAGCTCATCGAGGGGCCCTCGCTCGCGGAGTTCATACGCGAGCACGGCACCCTGACCCCGCGTCGCGCGGCCGAGGTCGGGCTCGCCGTGCTCGACGTGCTGCGCGCCGCCCACCGCCAGGGCATCCTGCACCGGGACGTGAAGCCGTCCAATGTGCTCATGGCCGCCAACGGCCGCGTCGTCCTGACCGACTTCGGCATCGCCCAGGTTGAGGGCGACCCGTCCATCACCTCCACCGGCATGCTCGTCGGCGCCCCCTCCTACATCTCCCCCGAGCGCGCACGCGGCTACAAGCCGGGCCCGCCCGCCGACATGTGGTCGCTCGGCGGCCTGCTGTACGCCTCCGTCGAGGGAGTGCCCCCGTACGACAAGGGCTCCGCGCTCGCCACCCTCACCGCCGTGATGACCGAGCAGGTGGACCCGCCGAAGAACGCCGGGCCGCTGACCGAGCTGATTTACGGACTGCTGGCCAAGGACCCGGCCCAGCGGCTGGACGACGCCGGGGCGCGGGCCATGCTCACCGCCGTCATCAACGCCCCGGAGCCGGCGCCCGTCGCGGAGGTGCTGCCCCCGGCCGTCGAGCAGACGCGCGCCATATCCCTTGCCGACACCAAGGCCGCGGCCGAGAAGGCCGCGGCGGACAAGGCGGACAAGGCCGCCGCCGAGAAGGCGGAGAGGGCGGCGAAGGCGGAGAAGAAGGAACGCGAGCGGGAGCAGCGTGAGCGGGCCCGCGCCGCACTGAGGTCCGCCCGCAAGGCGGCTGCCGCCGCCGCGGCCGCCGAGGCGCCGCCCGCGCGGCCCGCGAAGGCCGTGGCGCCGCTGACCGATGTGATGCCGCGCCGCACCATAGCCCTGGCGATAGCCGGCCTGGTGGTGGTGCTGGCACTGGTCGGCTCCCTGATCGCCTACGCGCTCAGCGGTGACGACGCGCACAAGAACGAGGGCAAGGGCGGCCCGCAGCCGTCGGCGTCCAGGACCCCGTCGCCCCACGGTTCCGCGAACGGTTCCCCGGCCGCCAACCCGACCCCGACGCCCACTCCGACGCCGACCCCGACCCCCACCCCGAGTGCTCAGCCCAACAAACCGGGGCAGGGCCAGGGCCAGGGGCAGGGGTCCACCCCGGGGTCGCCGGGCGGCGGCGGACTTCCGTCCGGCTACACGCAGGTGACGGACGTTCGGTTCCACTTCTCCATGGCCATGCCCGACGGCTTCCACCAGACCGGGATCGCGGGCGAGAACTCCGGCGTCATCTACAGCCGCGACGGCGGCTTCCCGCGCGTGCAGGTCGACTTCACCGGCAGTCCCGGCAAGGACGCCCGCGCCGCCTGGGTCGAGATGGCCTCCGGCGTCAAGTCCAGCAGCACGGGCTACCGCTTGCTGCGCCTCGAAACCGTCGACTACCGCGGCTACCCCACCGTCGCCGACTACGAGTTCGAACGGGAGCAGCAGGGCACCCGGGTCCGGGTGCTCGACCGGGGTTTCCGGGCCGACCCCAACCACGGCTTCGCCATCATGATCAGCTGCGCCGCCGACCAGTGGGACGGGCCGGAGTGCACCCAGCTGCGCAACGCGGCGTTCCAGACCTTCCAGCCCCTGGGCTGAGCCGGGGCCCGGCGGGTCCCCCCGTCGGGGCGGGCCTCTTCAGGCCCGGGACGCGGGCGGCTCGGGCGACGTATCGTGTCCACGGGTACCAAAGGGGCCCGGCGCGCACTCGGGGGAGGCGGAGTGGAGGACTACGCGGGGCGGATCCTGGCCGACCGCTACCGTCTGCCGCTGCCGCCGTCGGACGAGTACGAGCTGGTCGAGACGCGTGCCTTCGACACGCGCAGCGGGCAGGAAGTCCTCGTCCGGCAGGTGCCGTTGCCGGAGGTCGTGGACGCGGAGCTGCTGGACGGGACGCGCGGGCCGGTCAATGGCCGGCGCCCGTCGGGGGAACTCCCCGCGGTGCGCCGGGCGATCGCGGCGGCGCAGGCGGCGGCTTCGGTGCCGGACCATCCGCGACTGGACCAGGTCTTCGACGTGTTCCCGGAGGACGGGTCGCTGTGGATAGTCAGCGAGCTGGTCCCGGCGAGGCCGCTGGCCGCGCTGATCGCCGATGAGCCGCTGAGCCCGTACAGGGCGGCGGAGGTGGCCTCCGACGTGCTGACCGCGCTGCGGGTGCTGCACGCCCACGGCTGGACCCACCGGAACATCACGGTCCGGACCGTGTTGATATGCGAGGACGGCCGCGTCGTCCTGACGGGCCTGGCGGCCGGCGCCGCCGAGGAGGCCCTGTGCGGGTACGACCCGGTACCGGAGGATCCCGGCGGCGGCGGTGTCGCCGAATGGGAGGCTCCGGACGGCGGTGCGCACGCGGAAGAGCCGTACGCCCCCGAGGCCGAGCCGTACGCGCCCGCCCCCGAGCCGTACGCCCCCGCCCCGCAGGCCGAGCCGTACGCCCCCGCCCCGCAGGCCGAGCCGTACGCGCCGGTCTACGCGCCGCTGGTGGCACCGGGGTACGACACCGGGCCGCGGTACTCCGACCACATCCGCCCCGACGACCGGACCCAGGACGGGGCCGACCGGGAGGCCGCCGCGCGCGCCGGGACCATCGCCGCCTACCGGGCCGGGGCGCGGGCCGCCGCCGCCCGGGTGGAGGAGGAGCGCCGGGCCGCGGCTGCGGACCTACCGGACGCCCTGCCCGGAGCTCTGCCGGAAGCCCTGCCCGGGGGGTCGAACCTGCCGCAGGGGTACTCGTACCCGTACGGCGGCCCGGACACCGCCGCCGCGCCCTGGCACGGCGCCACCCCGCGCGCGACCGGCCCCCGGCCGGGTCCCGCCGAGCTGCCCGCGCCCCGGCCCGCGTCCGGGCTGCCCGCGCAACTCGCCCTGCCCCGGGGCTACCGCCAAGCCGAAGCCCCCGACACCGGCCTCCACCCCGACGCCGACCCCGACGCCGACCCCGACACCGGCCTCCACCCCGACGCCGGCCCCGCGCCGCACCCCGCCCCGCAGGCCGCTGCCGACGGCTGGGCCGGCGGCCCCCGCACCGGCCTCGACGCCGAGCGCGCGCGGCAGACCCGGATGGCCGTCGTGGGGGCCGTCACCGAGCGGTGGGCGCCCGAACAGGCCGGCCCCGTGCACGGACACTGGCAGCTGGCCCCGCCCGTCGGCCCCGCCACCGACCTGTGGGCGCTCGGCGCGCTGCTGTACCGCGCCGTCCAGGGACACGCCCCGTACCCCGAGGACAGCGTCGCCGAGCTGGTCGAGATGGTGTGCGCGGAGCCGCCCGCCTTCGCCGAGGAGTGCGGCCCGCTGCGCCCCGTCGTGGAGTCACTGCTGCGCCAGGACCCCACCGAGCGGCCCGACTTCGAGGAGCTCCGCGGCTGGCTGCGGTCCCTGATCCGTTCCGCCCCCGAGCCCGACGCCGGCTTCGGGGTGCTGCCGATGGCGGAGCCGGACCCGGCACGGCTGCCCGTCGTGCGCAGGCGCGGTGACCTGCACGGCCGCCACCGCAGCGCGGACACCTCCCGCGCCCCGCGCTCCCTCGGGCGGACCCTGCTGGTCGGGATCCTCGCCGTCCTCGCCGCGGCGGTGGCGTACGCGGTGCTGTTCATGCCCCGGTCCGCCGGTCCGGGGGCGGCGGAGCCCCCCCGGGCCGCCACCGGCGCGCCCACGACGGCCCCGCCCGGCCAGGCCCCGCCCAAGGCGAGCGCCGGCACGCCCTCGGGCAGCCCCGAGTCCAAGCCGGCCCCGCAGACCAACGCCCCGGCGCCGCCCGGGTACACCACGCAACAGGACCCCGAGCACTTCGAGATCGCCGTCCCCCAGGGCTGGGAGCGGCGCGGCATCAACGAAGCGGGCCAGGTCCGCTACACCGACGGCCAGTTCACGCTGACCGTCGTGCCGGGCCGGGACAAGGTGGAGGGCGGCCCCGACCCGGCGACGTACCAGAAGGACAAGGAGCCGGAACTGTCCCCGTACCGCTCCTCCACCTGGGCGAGCGGCGGCGACGTGAAGACCACCAAGGTCGGCAACCAGCTGCGGGCCACCGGCCGGTACACGTGGATCGACGCCACCGGCCGGTCCGTCGTCGCGCGCAACTTCGTCGTCGCGCTCGGCGGCAGCTACCACGTGGTGCTGGTGACGGGTCCGCAGGACGAAGAGGGCAAGGTGACCGAGGTCTTCGACAAGGCCACGGCGAGTTACCGTACCGGCGGTTGACCGCAGATTGACGGACAGTCAGTACGGCGATTGCGTCACAGTGCTGTCTCACCGCCCCCGCGTGGTGGGAGCATCGGCCGGGTGCTCCGTAATCTGGCCCGAGGTGCACAGAGTGGCGGGGTTTCGTGGAACAGCAGACAGGTGCGGGCGCGGTGCTCGCGAGTCGGTACCGGCTCGTCGAGCCGATCGGCAGCGGCGGCATGGGCAAGGTGTGGCGCGCGCATGACGAGCTGCTGCACCGCACGGTGGCCGTCAAGGAACTGACGGCGGGTCTGTACGTCGCGCAGGCCGACCGGGAGGTCCTGCACGCGCGGACGCAGAAGGAGGCCCGGGCGGCCGCCCGGATCCAGCATCCGGCGGTGGTCACCGTCCACGACGTGCTGGAGCACGACGACCGGCCCTGGATCGTCATGGAGTACATCGACGGCCCCTCGCTGGCCGAAGCGGCCAAGGCCGCGGGCCGGATCGAGCCCCGTGAGGCGGCCCGGATCGGGCTGCACGTGCTGGGCGCCCTGCGCGCCGCGCACGCGGTCGGCGTGCTGCACCGGGACGTGAAGCCGGGCAACGTGCTGCTCGCCAAGGACGGCCGGGTGCTGCTCACCGACTTCGGGATCGCGGCGATCGAGGGGGACACCTCGATCACCCGTACCGGCGAACTGGTCGGCTCCATCGACTACCTGGCCCCCGAGCGGGTCACGGGCGGGGCCCCGGATCCGGCTTCCGACCTGTGGTCGCTGGGCGCGACCCTCTACACGGCCGTGGAGGCCCGTTCGCCGTTCCGCCGCACGTCGCCCATCTCCAGTCTCCAGGCCGTCGTCAACGACGAGCCGCCCGCACTGCGCCAGTCGGGCGCGCTGGGTCCGGTCATCACCGCCCTGCTGCGCAAGGACCCGGCCGAGCGGCCCTCGGCCCAGGAGGCCGAGCGGATGCTGCTGGAGGCGATGGAGGGCCGGGAGCCGAAGGCGGCGCAGGCGTACGTACCCACCCGCGCGGTCTCTGCGGAGGAGCTCGCCCCGGCGCAGGAGGCGCACGCGGAGCGGGCCCCCGAGACGCGGACGGCCCACCTCGAGGAACAGCCCGGGCCGGCTCCGGCGCCCGTCGTCCCGGCGGGCGGCCGGGTCCGGCGGGCCGCCATCGTGGCCCTGGTGGCGGCGCTGCTCGGCGGCGGCGGGGTCTTCGGCGTGCTCAAGCTGACGGGGGACACCCAGGAGGGCGGCGGCTCCGACAAGAACGTGAGCGCCCCGGACGGGCAGGCGAAGGGTGACAACGATGCCGTCGTCCCGCCGTCCGGCTGGAAGAAGGTCGTCGACCCGGCCGGTTTCTCGCTGTTCGTGCCGAACTCCTGGTCGCGCCGGATGGACGGCGACCAGATCGACTACACGCCGGACGGTGGCAGGCACTTCATCCGGATCGCCGTCGACAAGAGCCCGGACTACGAGAACCCGTACGTGCACCAGCTCGAGCTGGAGAAGCAGGTGAGCCAGCGGACCGACTACAAGCGCCACGACCTGCACGGGAACACCTTCCGGAACACCACGCACGCGGCCCTGTGGGAGTTCAGCTGGACCGAGAAGGGCGTCCAGGCCGGGCCGCGCCGGGCCATCGAGCAGATGTACGTGACGCCCGAGAACACCGAGTACGCGGTGTACATGTCGGGGCCCGCGGCCGACTGGGCGACGACCCGCCAGCAGTTCGACACGGTCCTCAGCGGCTGGCAGCCCGCCGCGAACGGGAGCTGAATCCGCCCCGGCCGGTGGCCGGACCCGCCCCGGCCGGTGGCCGGACCCGCCCCGGCCGGCCGCCGGAACCGGCGCCGACCGGTCATCCTGCCAGTGAACACTGGCGTTCATGGCAAAATCCGGTTACCCACGGGTACCCAAAGGCCCCGGGGCGGCATACGCTCACCGCCATGACGGACTCGCAGGCCCCCGCCGCCCCCCTCTGCTCCGCACCCCAGCCCACCAACCCGGTGGCCGCCGCCCCGGCCGGCGCCCGCACCGCGGCCGACGTGGTGACCCCCGATCTGGTCACCCGGCTGACCCGCGGGGTGATCGGCTCCGGCCGTACCGCGAACCACTCGCCCTTCACCGGCGCCAAGCTCGCGGACCTGCCCGAGGCCACCCCCGAGGAGGTGGCCACGGCCTTCGACCGGGCCCGGGCCGCACAGGGCGCCTGGGCGGCCGTCCCCGTACGCAGGCGCGCGGCCGTCCTGCTCCGCTTCCACGACCTGGTCCTGGAGCGGCAGGCCGAGGTGCTCGACCTGATCCAGCTGGAGACCGGCAAGGCCCGCCTGCACGCCCACGAAGAGGTCCAGGCCGTCGCCGTCGGCGCCCGCCACTACGGCCGCAAGGCCGCCTCCTACCTGCGGCCCAAGAGCCACACGGGGGCGATGCCCACGTTGACCAAGGTCACCGAGCTGCGCCAGCCGCGCGGTGTCGTCGGTCAGATCGCCCCGTGGAACTACCCCCTCGAACTGTCCGTCGGCGACGCGCTGCCCGCCTTCGTCGCCGGCAACGCGGTCGTGATGAAGCCCGACACGGAGACCGCGCTCACCGCGCTGTGGGCCCGTGACCTGCTGATCGAGGCGGGACTGCCCGCCGAGGTGTTCCAGATCGTGCTCGGCGAGGGCCCCGTCGTCGGCCCCGAGGTGGTCCGGCACGCCGACTACGTCTCCTTCACCGGCTCCACCCGCACCGGCCGCGAGGTGGCCCAGGGCGCGGCCGCCCGCCTGGTCGGCGTCAGCCTGGAGCTCGGCGGCAAGAACGCCATGCTCGTCCTGCACGACGCCGACGTGGAGAAGGCGGCCGCGGGCGCCGTCCGCGCCTGCTTCTCCTCCGCGGGCCAGCTGTGCATCTCCATCGAGCGGATCTACGTCCACGCCTCGGTCGCGGACGCGTTCGTCGAGCGCTTCGCCGCCCGTACGAAGGCCATGCGGCTCGGCAACTCCCTCGCCTATGGCGCCGACATGGGCTCCCTCGTCGGAGAGCGCCAGCTGGAGACGGTACGGCGGCACGTGGACGAAGCCGTCGCCAAGGGCGCCACCCTGGTCGCGGGCGGCGTCGCCCGCCCCGACATCGGCCCGCTCTTCTACGAGCCGACCATCCTCGACGGCGTCGACGCCCCGATGGCGGTGTGCGGGGAGGAGACCTTCGGGCCCGTCGTCTCCGTCTACCGGTTCACCGACGAGGACGAGGCCGTCGCCCTGGCCAACGCGACCCCGTACGGGCTCAACTCCAGCGTGTGGACCAAGGACGCCCGCCGCGGCCACGCCGTCGCCGCCCGCCTGCGCACCGGCACCGTCAACATCAACGAGGGGTACGCGCCGGCCTACGGCAGCGCCCAGTCGCCCATGGGCGGGATGAAGGAGTCCGGCCTCGGCCGCAGGCACGGCTCCGAGGGCATCCTCAAGTACACCGAGGCACAGACCGTCGCCCACCAGCGGCTGCTGCCGATGGCGCCCTCGCTGGGCATGGACGACGAGAAGTACGCCGAGTTCATGACCCGCAGCCTCAAGATCATGAAGGCTCTCCGCCTGCGCTAGCAGCACCGACCGGGAGGCACGGCAGTGTCGCACGACCACGGCAACGCATACGACTACGACGTCATCGTCATCGGATCGGGCTTCGGGGGGTCGGTCTCGGCACTGCGGCTCACCGAGAAGGGGTACCGGGTCGGCGTCCTGGAGGCAGGACGCCGCTTCACCCGCGAGAGCCTGCCCCGCACCAGCTGGGACCTGCGCAACTACCTGTGGGCCCCGGCGCTCGGGCTGTACGGGATCCAGCGCATCCACCTGCTCGGCAACGTGATGGTGCTCGCGGGCGCCGGGGTGGGCGGCGGCTCCCTCAACTACGCCAACACCCTGTACGTGCCGCCCGCCGCCTTCTTCGAGGACCGGCAGTGGGCGTCCATCACCGACTGGCGCGAGGAACTCGCCCCGTACTACGACCAGGCCAAGCGGATGCTCGGCGTACGGCTCAACCCGACGATGACCCCCTCCGACGTCCACCTCAAGGCCGTCGCGGAGAAGATGGGCGTCGGGGACTCCTTCCACATGGCCCCGGTCGGCGTCTTCTTCGGGGACGGCGAGGACGCCGACGGGCACGGGAAGGCCCGGCCGGGCGAGGAGGTGCCCGACCCGTACTTCGGCGGCGCCGGGCCCGCCCGCAAGGCCTGCACCGAATGCGGCGAGTGCATGACCGGCTGCCGCCACGGCGCCAAGAACACCCTCGCCGAGAACTACCTCCACCTCGCGGAACGCGCGGGCGCCGTCATCCACCCCATGACCACCGTCACCGCCCTGTCCGAACACCCAGACGGCGGCCACCGCGTGCGCACCGTGCCGACCGACAACCGGCGCAGGGGTCCGGCGAAGGTGCTGCGCGCCCGGTACGTGGTCGTCGCCGCGGGTACGTACGGCACCCAGACCCTCTTGCACGCGATGAAGGACCGCGGTGAACTTCCCCGCGTCTCCGACCGGCTCGGCGACCTCACCCGCACCAACTCCGAGGGCCTGGTCGGCGCCCAGACCGACGACCGCCGCTACCGCAGGCGCCACGGTGCCGCCGCCCGGGCCGACTTCACCAGGGGCGTGGCCATCACCTCGTCGGTGCACCCCAACGCGGACACCCACATCGAGCCCGTCCGCTACGGCAAGGGCTCCAACGCCATGGGGTTCCTGACCATCCTCCAAGTCCCCCACCACAAGCACCGGGTACGGTCCTGGTTCGCCCGGACCGCCACCCACCCGGTGCAGCTGCTGCGTTCGCTCTCCAACCGCCGCTGGTCGGAGCGGACCATCATCGGCCTCGTCATGCAGTCGCTGGACAACTCCCTGACCACGTACCGCAAGCCCGGCGGTCTGGGCAAGGGCCTGCTGACCGCCCGCCAGGGCCACGGCGCGCCCAACCCGGTACAGATCGCGGAAGCCACCGAAGCCGCCACCCTGCTCGCCGAGGAGATCAACGGCTTCCCCGGCAGCAACGTCGGCGAGCTCATGGGCACCCCGTTGACCGCGCACTTCCTCGGCGGCTGCCCGATCGGCGCCTCGCCCGAGGAGGGCGTCGTGGACCCCTACCACCGGCTGTACGGGCACCCGGGCATCTCGGTGGTCGACGGTGCGGCCGTCTCCGCGAACCTCGGCGTCAATCCGTCGCTGACGATCACGGCGCAGGCGGAGCGGGCGATGTCGTACTGGCCCAACAACGGTGAGCCCGACCCGCGTCCCGAGCAGGGCGCCGGATACGTCCGTCTCGCCGCGGTGGAACCGGTCGCCCCGGCCGTCCCGAAGGAGGCCTTCGGCGCGTTGCGGCTGCCGTTCCTCGCGGTGCCGCAGGTTCCGCCGCGGCAAACGGAATCCGGGAACTGACGGCTCGGGACCCCGGTACGACAGCGGCGGGCACCGCGCTCCCCCTCCGAGCGCGGTACCCGCCGATCACACATGAGTGACCGGTGGCCGACGTAGAAGGTTGTAGCGGAATCCCCTCAAGGGGGCTGTGGTGTCCATCACACAGCGGGGCGGGCAACTGGACCGCACGTTCGGGGGTCAAGGGGGACATGAGAAAGCGCATCTCCCTGCTGGCCGCGTGCGGCCTGGTGGCCCTGGGGACGGCCGCCATTCCCGCGAACGCCGCGGACTCCGTCTTTCCCCTCGTCGGCCCCTCCGCCCTGGAACTCCCGCTGCCCATGGACGGCGCCGGCGCCAGGGAACAGCGGCTGAGCATCACCCTGGACCACCCCGCCACCGGCGCCCCCTTCGCCGGCCTGTTCACGGTCGACCTGCGCAAGGTGGCCGGGGTCGCGACCGTCAGGGACCACGCGAGTGACTCCTCCCACCAGTGCGAGGAGAAGGACGGCGAGCTGGTCTGCGCCTACAAGGGCCTGCCGGTCAGCCTCGAACTGGACGTCGCCGCCGCGAAGGGCGCCGCGAAGGGAGCGACGGGCGAGATCACGGTGACGGGCAAGGTTCCCGGCGCCACCGTCACCCCCCTCACCACCAAGGTCAGCGTCGGGGGCCCCGACCTGGTGATGCGGGAGATGCAGCTCAAGAAGGACCTCAAGCCGGGCGAAAGCCAGCCCATGCCCCTCGTGTTCGCCAACGAGGGCACGCAGGCGGCGAAGGGCGTGGTCCTCGAACTGGGCACGACGCGCGGCATGGAGCTCGTCGAGGCGTACGACAACTGCCGCACCCGCACCGCCGGTGACCTGACCACCGTCCTGTGCACCGTCGAGGGGGACTTCGTCCCCGGCGCGGTCTACGAGCTGGCCGGTGACAGCCCGCTCCACATCAAGGCCACGAAGCGCGCCTACGACGACGTCTTGCGCTACGGCATCTACCCGGCCGGCGACGAGCCGAAGGCCGCGGCGTCGAGCAGCAAGGCCCGGGCCGGCCGGAAGCTGGGCGTGAGCCCCGCCAAGAGCGCCCCGGCAGCGCCCGCGCTGCGCGCCTCGGACCTGAACCCGGGGGACAACCGGCGCGAGTTCGCGTTCCACACCGAGAACACCGCCGACTTCACGACGAGCCCGGTGTCCCTCAAGGGCAAGGTGGGCGACACCCTCTCCACCGCGTTCGTGTTCGAGAACAAGGGCCCGGCCTGGATCCACGCCGCGAACCCGGCCGACTCCCTGGCCCGTACGGTCGTCGTCGTCCCCGAGGGCGCGAAGGTCACCGCCAAGCCGCAGGAGTGCCTCGCCGTCGACGCGGACGGCACCAAGCGCGCCGAGCAGCTCGGCGCGCCGCGCTACGAGTGCGCGCTCGGCAGCCGGGTCGGCGAGAACGAGAAGGTCGTCTACCCCTTCGACGTGAAGATCGAGAAGGTGGTGGAGGACGCCAAGGGCACCGTCACCGTCGGCGACTGGGGCACGAGCGCGCCGCGCCCGCACGCCTTCGACCCGAACGCGGCGGACAACACCGCGGCCGTCGTCATCAACGCCAAGGGCGGTACGGGCACCGGCCCGAGCCCGAGCCCGTCGGCGAGCGGCAGCCCGTCTCCGTCCCCGACGCCGAGCGCGAGCGCGTCGGCGAGCGCCTCGCCCTCGGCGAAGGCGTCCGCCGCCGGTACGGGAACCACCGCGCAGGGCGGCAACCTGGCCTCCACCGGCAGCACGGTCGCACCGATCGCCGTCGGCGCCGCGGCGCTGGTCGCGGCGGGCGGCGCGCTGTACGTGGCCGTCCGTCGGCGGGGCGTCCGCGGCTAATTCCTGTCGCCGGGACAGGGCCCGGCGGTCCTGGGGGCAGGGCCTTGCGGTCGCCCCCGGGGAGTGAGGTGAGAACGGCCGGTCCGGGGCGTCCCCCGGGCCGGCCGTCCTCTTGGGGGTGACCGGGCTGCTGTCCCCTGCCGTCCGGTCACGCGCGGGAGCGAGGTCCCACGACGCACGCCCGCCGGGCGGTGCGTCTCATCGCTCCCGTGGAGCCACGCGTGGTGGTGCCGACCCGCGCCTGGCTGGCGCGGTCACCGGCATCAACGAAGGCCCGCGGTGCCGGTCACGCTCCGGACGGGTGAAGAACAACCGGCCACCGGGGCGCCCGAAGGCCTCAGACGCGGCCGCGGCACAGCTCCAGCAGGGTCATGGCGAGCGAGGTGCCGGGCTTGCCGAGGGCGTCGCTCCAATGGGAGAGCACCTCCATCTCGCGGGACAGGTGCACCCGTCGGCCGCCGGAGGAGATCCGGGCCTCCTGGATGACCGTCGAGACGGCCATCCGCTCGTGGATCAGGCCGATGATCCGGTCGTCGATCGCGTCGATGCGCTCGCGGGAGTCGGCGATCAGCTGCTCGGGGGTGGTGGTGATCGTGGTCATGGGGGTTCTCCTGTGGGTCGTGCCGTCAGGAGCGGAAACGCGGAGCGCCCCGGTCCTGTCGGACCGGGGCGCTCTGGGAATTCAGCGGCTCAAGCGAGCATCACGAGGACCCATGGCGACCGGACCGGCCGGTGCCATAGGTAAAGAGGAAGCTCAGCTGCTTGCGCATGGGACGGATTATTACCCTCCGCACCCCTCGCGGCCAACCCGGCCCGGATGGTGAGACGCGTCCCCGGGTGCTTTTCGTGAGCCGCCCGTCACCTTGGGTGACGGCCGCAGACCTTCGGACGGTACGACGAACCGGGGGGTGCCACCGCCGTTAGAATCGACAAAACAGCCACCTTTTCTCCGCCGGAAGGCCGCCCCCGTGCCAGAAGCACCCTCCGCCGCCCACGACAACGCCCCGGACACCGTTCTCGTCGTCGACTTCGGCGCGCAGTACGCCCAGCTCATCGCCCGCCGCGTCCGCGAGGCACGGGTCTACAGCGAGATCGTGCCCAGCACCATGCCCGTGGCCGAAATGCTGGCCAAGGACCCCAAGGCGATCATCCTCTCCGGCGGCCCGTCGTCCGTGTACGAAGAGGGCGCCCCGCAGCTCGACCGCGCCATCTTCGAGGCCGGGGTTCCCGTCTTCGGCATGTGCTACGGCTTCCAGCTGATGGCGACCACCCTCGGCGGGCAGGTCGACAACACCGGCGCCCGCGAGTACGGCCGCACCCCCCTTGCCGTCTCCAAGTCCGGCTCCACCCTCTTCGAGGGCACCCCCGAGAACCAGTCGGTGTGGATGTCGCACGGCGACGCCTGCTCCGCCGCCCCCGAGGGCTTCTCCGTCACCGCCTCGACCGACGTCGTCCCCGTCGCCGCGTTCGAGAACGACGAGAAGAAGCTGTACGGCGTGCAGTACCACCCCGAGGTCATGCACTCCACGCACGGCCAGCAGGTGCTGGAGCACTTCCTCTACCGCGGGGCGAACCTCAAGCCCACCTGGACCACCGGCAACATCGTCGAGGAGCAGGTCGAGGCCATCCGCGAGCAGGTCGGCGACAAGCGCGCCATCTGCGGCCTCTCCGGCGGCGTGGACTCCGCCGTCGCCGCGGCCCTCGTCCAGAAGGCCATCGGCTCGCAGCTGACCTGTGTGTACGTCGACCACGGTCTGATGCGCAAGGGCGAGACCGAGCAGGTCGAGAAGGACTTCGTCGCCGCAACGGGCGTCCAGCTCAAGGTCGTCGACGCACAGGAGCGCTTCCTGAACGCGCTCGCCGGCGTCTCCGACCCGGAGACCAAGCGGAAGATCATCGGCCGCGAGTTCATCCGCGTCTTCGAGCAGGCCCAGGCCGAGATCATCGCGGAGGCCGAGGGCGGCCCGGCGGTGGCCTTCCTGGTCCAGGGCACCCTGTACCCGGACGTCGTGGAGTCCGGCGGCGGCACCGGCACCGCCAACATCAAGTCCCACCACAACGTGGGCGGCCTCCCCGACGACATCGAGTTCGAGCTCGTCGAGCCGCTGCGCCAGCTGTTCAAGGACGAGGTCCGGATGGTCGGCCAGGAGCTCGGCCTGCCGGACGAGATCGTCCACCGCCAGCCCTTCCCTGGCCCCGGCCTCGGCATCCGCATCGTCGGCGAGGTCACCAAGGAGCGCCTGGACCTGCTGCGCGAGGCCGACGCCATCGCCCGCGAGGAGCTCACCGCGGCCGGCCTGGACCGGGAGATCTGGCAGTGCCCGGTCGTCCTGCTCGCCGACGTGCGCAGCGTGGGCGTGCAGGGTGACGGCCGCACCTACGGCCACCCGATCGTGCTGCGTCCCGTGTCGTCCGAGGACGCGATGACCGCGGACTGGACGCGCATGCCGTACGAGGTCCTCGCGAAGATCTCCACCCGCATCACCAACGAGGTGGCGGACGTGAACCGCGTGGTCCTGGACTGCACCAGCAAGCCGCCGGGCACCATCGAGTGGGAGTAGGGCCGCCCGCGGAGGGGGGCAGCCCCTTCCGAAGCGCCTGACGGAGCCGCCGTTCCCTGGGGGGAGCGGCGGCTCCGCCGCGTGTATGGCCTCTTCGGGCGGGCGCCGGTACCTTGCGCCGCGACCCGAGACGAAGGAGGGGGGCCGTGGCCGAACGACCCGTACCGGTACCCGTACCCGTGCCCGCGGAGCGGCTCGGCTTCGCGATGCCGCCGGTCTTCGCCACCGCCAGGGAGGCCCGGGCGCACCGCAGGGAGCGGCTCACCGAGGGGCTGCGGCTGCTGGGGCGGCTGGGGTACGAGGACGGGGTGGCCGGGCAGGTCTCCGTACGGGACCCGGAGTTCGAGGACTGCTACTGGGTGAACCCCTTCGGGCGGGCCTTCGGCTCGCTCACCGCCGACGACCTGCTGCTGGTCGACGGGGAGGGCCGGGTGCTGCGGGGGGAACGGCGGGTGAACCAGCTGGCCTTCGCCGTGCACGCCGCCGTCCACCGGGAGCGGCCCGCAGTGGTGGCCGTCGTACGCACGCAGGGCCCGTACGGCAGGGCGCTGGCCTGCCTCGGTGAACTGCTGGCCCCGGTCACGGAGGAGGCCTGCGCCTTCTACGAGGACCACGCGCTGCTGGACGCGTTCGCGGGGGCGGACGACCCGGCGCGGATCGGGCGCGCGCTCGGCCCGTACAAGGCGCTGATCCTGCGCAACCGGGGCCTGCTGACCGTCGGGGACTCCGTGGAGGCGGCGCTGTGGTGGTTCATCGCCGCCGAGCGGGCGGCGCAGGTGCAGCTGATCGCGCGGGCTGCGGGGAAACCGGTGCCCATCGAGCACCGCGCGGCGGTGGCGACGCGGGAGCGGTTCGGGACGGATCTGGCCGCCTGGGTGAGCTACCAGCCGCTGCGCCAGACGGTGGCGGACGCGCCCCCGCCGCACGGCACGGAGGGCAGCCGGACGGGTGACGTCAACATCATGAACGGTTAATCACCTGCTCTGACATCGTGCGCAATCCGGAGCACTGCCGCAGTGGTGCACAATTCGCTGGCATTGCACCGAAGTTCAGAGAGGCGGCACGCACGTGGCTGTCCAAGAGATCCCCCGAAGCACCCACGGCGGCACCTGCACCTGCGACGACTGCCCGCACGGCGCACGGGAGGGCCACCGCCGCGCGGTGGCCGCGTTCCTGGAGAAGCGGGAGGAGTTCGCCGCCGGGCAGGGCCTGCCGGCCGCGGTGGCCCGTTCCGCCGGGGCGTCGCGGCAGTGGGTCTCCGACGAGCTGACCCTGTCCGCGCGCACCGTCGCCGACCGGGGCCGCGAGGCCGGTCACTCCTGGCTGTACCTGCTCTCCCGCCGGGCCGTCCTCACCCTGTGGATCGCCGCCGGAGTGCTGCTGGTGGTCCAGATCGGCACCGCGCTCGGCACCGGCTGGTCCACCGCCCGCACCGCGGGGCTGCTGGCGGCGCTGGTGCTGGCCGGGCTGCTGACCGTCGCCGCACGGGCGCAGTCGCTGCGCGGCGGACTGCTGGCCCCGCTGGTCGGCGAGGACAACCGGCTGTCCACCTCCAAGGCGGTACCGGTCGCCTGGCTGGTGCTGACCGCCTTCGCCGCACTGCTGCCCGCGCTGCGCCTGGCCGCCTCCTCGCCGGGACCGGAACGCCAGGCCCTGTACCAGGGGCTCGCGCTCGGGCGGGCGCTGCCGCTGCTGGCGGTGCTCGCGCTGACCTCCGGCGTGGCGGTGCTGGTGCGCCGGGTGGTGTGCGTACGCATCATGGGCCAGCGGCTCCAGAAGCTCCCCGCGGACCAGCCCAGCGGCGCCGACCTGCTGACCGACGACGCCGGGCGGGGCAGCTTCCCCGACGCCCAGTACGTGCTGGTCTCCACGGTGGTGCTGGCCTTCGCGGCGGTGTCGCTGGCCCGCTTCCCCGACCGGCTGCCGCGGCTGCCGTGGGCGCTGACCCTGCTGGTGGCGCTGTCGGCGGCGGTGTACCTCGCGGCGAAGTACGCGGAGGGCAGCCGACCGCTGGTGTTGTCGGTGGTGCGCAGACGGGAGCCCGGGGACCTGGACGCGGCCGTCCGCCCCGGCGACGACATCGAGATCCGGGGCGTGGGATTCGTGCCGCCCGGGGCGCAGACGCCGGAGATGCTGGCCCGGCTGGTGGTGCGGATCGGGGCCGTGCACGTCCACGTGCCGCTGGTGCCGGTGGCGGGCGGCTTCGCCAACCCGTCGGACACGGTCCTGACGGTGCCGGTCCCCGCGGAAGTGGAACCCGGGCGCATCGAGGTCCAAGTGGTCACCGCCGCAGGAGTGGAATCCAACCGCTGCACCATCGACGTGGCCGAGTGAACCGGGTACACATGGGGCGTGACCCGAACTGATGTTGCTTCCGCCGCCCCTTCCGGCCCGCGGGACCGCGCCGCCCGGTACGCGCTCCTCCCGCTGCGGATCTTCCTCGGCGTGACCTTCGTCTACGCGGGTCTGGACAAGCTGACCGACTCCGCGTTCCTGTCCGCCTCCGGCCCCGGTTCCATCGGCGAGCTGATGCACGGCGTACGGGACACCTCCGCGGTCCCCGCCCTGGTGGACCTGGCCCTCAACGCCCCCGTCGGCTTCGCCGCGGCCATCGGCGTCGGTGAACTGCTCGTCGGCCTCGGCGTCCTCGCGGGCCTGCTGACCCGGCTGGCGGCCACCGGCGGCGCGCTGATCTCGCTCAGCCTGTGGCTCACCGTCTCCTGGGCCGTCTCCCCGTACTACTACGGCAATGACCTGGCCTACCTGATGGCCTGGCTGCCGCTGGTCCTGGCCGGGGCGCCCTACTGGTCGCTGGACGCGCTGCTGCGCTCGCGCCGGTCGCGGCGCACGGCGTAGGTCACCAGACCGGCCAGGGCGGCCAGGGTGAAACCGCCGACCGTGAGCGGGACGACGGCGTACCACGGCGCGTCGGTCTCGCCGGTCGCGTCGAGCAGGTAGAGCACCCCGCCCGCGAGCAGCACCAGGCCCGCGATCAGCCGTCCAGGCTGGAACTCATGACGCCGCACGGGCCACCTCCACCTGTCCCACACCCGCGTCCAGGTGCAGCTCGATCGTTCCGCCGGCTTCGGTGCCGGCGGCCGGGGGCAGCGTCGCCCGCCGTGTCTCGCCACCGCTCTTGATCCGCACGTCCCGGCTCGACTCGCCGGGCAGCCGGATGTCGCCCACCCGGATCGAGATGTCCGTCTGCGCGGTGACCTCGCGGGGCACGACCACCTTGAGCCGGCCCGCGTCGATCGACGCCCGGATGCTCAGGGTGCTGCCCTTCGCCACGTCCAGGCGGCTCAGGTCCAAGGTGGCGAGCCCGGTCCCCGAGGTGTACTGCGGCCGTACGTCGGCCACCGCGGCCGGCCGCCACCGCACGTCGTGCCAGTCCGTACTCACGTCGCGGGGCAGCGCCGCCGCCCCCGCCAGCAGACCGGCGGTGATCAAGGACAGCAGGATCGTGCCGAAGCCGGTGCGGCCCTTGAGCGAGCTGACCGCGAGGCCCAGTCCGAAGACGGCCAGCGCCGCTGCCAGCCCGACCTGGAGGGCGTGCGAGAGGGTGCTGCCCTGCCACACCGCCGCGCAGGAACCCCCGCCCGCCAGCAGCGCCAGGACGAACACCCTGCCGCCGATCCCGCCCGACCGGACCGCCGCCCGGGAGGGGGACGCGGCGGCCGCCGGGGCCGGGCCGCTCGGGGCCGCGCTGTCGTCCGGCCCCCACAGGTAACCCGTCGAGCCGACGGGGCCGGTGGTGCCGTCCTTCACCAGCGGATCCCGCCACCAGGAAGGAGTGCCGGGCACGGGCGGCGCCTGGGTCTCGGGCGGCGGCACCGGCCGGTGCGCGGCCGCCGACCGCTGGGCCTCGGGCGAAGCCGGCTCCGGCGGCGCCGAGGCGCGGTGGCGCCGGGACCAGTAGGCGGCCCCGCCGAGCGCCAGCACCACGAGGATCGAGAAGATGCCGAGGCCGCCGTTGTCCAGCATCGACAGGAACAGCGCGCATCCGACCAGCGCCGCGAACAGCGCCGCGAGCGTCGCCCCCTCGACCCGGCCCGTGAGCAGCTTCTTCGCCTCGGAGTCCTCCTCGCCGTCCAGCGGGAGGAACAGCCAGGCGAACCCGTAGAAGATCAGGCCGACGCCTCCGGTGACCGCGAGCACACCGAGCACGATGCGGAAGACCACCGGGTCCAGGTCGAAATACCGGCCGAGACCGCCGCACACGCCCGCGAGGACCTTGTCGCGTTTGCTGCGGCGCAGCGCAGGACGCCCGTCCGGGGCGGCGGCCCCGGCATCCTGCGGCGGGGAGTCGTGTACTTCGGTCATGGGTCCATGTTGACGGGCCGCCCGGACCCCCGGCATCAGGCCCGACCCTGGCACAACCCTGATATCCCCCGGGTTGAACTGGGGGAACGCCCTGATGCCCCCGGACCTCCGGGCATGTGACCATCGGTGACATGCCCGTAGCCGCCGCCCCCCGCATCCCGAACGCGCCGAAGGACCCGGAGGACGCCCCGCACCGCAAGCTCTACCGCAGCGCCGACGGCCGGATGCTCGGTGGGGTCGCGCGCGGACTCGCCGGGCACCTCGGGCTGCCCGTGATCTGGGTCCGGCTCGTGTTCCTCGCCATGTTCATGTGGGGGGACGGCCTCGGCGTGCTGCTGTACGCCGCGTTCTGGGTCTTCGTACCGCTCGGCGTGGGCGGCCGCACCGGCCACCGCTCCTACTTCGAGACCCTCCCCGACGGCACCCGGCGGCTGCGCAAGCCCGACAAGGGCCAGGTCACCGCACTGGTCGCGCTGTGCGTGGGCGCCGCCATCTACTTCTCCCAGCTGCGCGTCGGCGGCTCCAACGGCCGCTACATCTGGCCGACGCTGCTGGTCGGCGCCGGGGTCGTCCTGGTGTGGCGGCAGGCCGACAACGCCCGCCGCGCCCACTGGAGCGCCGCCGCGGGCCGCCAGAAGCGCCTGCTCCAGGCCGGCCGGGCGCTCGCGGGGGTGGCACTCGTCGGAGTGGGCCTGACCGTCTTCATCGTCGTACGGGGCTCCGCCGCGCAGCTGGGCAACGTACTCACCGCCACGCTCGCCGTCCTCGTCGGCGTGGCCCTGCTCGCCGGGCCCTGGCTGATCCGGATGACCCAGGACCTCTCCGAGGAACGCCTGATGCGCATCCGCGCCCAGGAACGCGCCGAAGTCGCCGCCCACGTCCACGACTCGGTGCTGCACACCCTGACCCTGATCCAGCGCAACGCCGAGGACGTCGGCGAGGTGCGCCGCCTCGCCCGCGCCCAGGAACGCGAGCTGCGGAACTGGCTGTACAAGCCCGAGGGCACCGGCAAGGACGAGGCCGAGGAACCCGCCACCCTCGCGGAGGCCGTGAAGAAGACGGCCGCCGAGGTGGAGGACCACCACGGCGTCCCCATCGAGGTCGTCGTCGTCGGCGACTGCCCGCTCGACGAGAAGCTGGCCGCCCAGATCCAGGCCGCGCGCGAGGCGATGGTCAACGCCGCCAAGTACGGTGGCGACGGCGGGCCGGTACAGGTCTACGCGGAAGTCGAGGGCCGCACGGTGTTCGTCTCCGTACGGGACCGGGGGCCGGGCTTCGACATCGACGCGGTACCTGACGACCGCATGGGCGTACGAGAATCGATCATCGGCCGGATGCGGCGCCACGGCGGGACCGCACGGCTGCGGTCCGCGCCCGACGGCGGCACGGAAGTCGAGCTGGAGATGGAGAGGGCGGCATGACCGACGACAGCGGGGCGCAGCAGACCAGGAACGTCCGGGTGGTGCTCGTCGACGACCACCGGATGTTCCGCACCGGCGTGCAGGCCGAGATCGGCGACACCGCCCGGACCGGCGTCGAGGTCGTAGGCGAGGCGGCCGACGTGGACCAGGCCGTCACCGTCATCACCGCCACCCGCCCCGAGGTGGTGCTCCTCGACGTGCACCTGCCCGGCGGCGGCGGAGTGGAGGTGCTGCGGCGCTGCGCCCCGTTGATGGCGGCGGCCGAGAACCCGGTGCGGTTCCTGGCCCTGTCGGTGTCGGACGCCGCCGAGGACGTCATCGGGGTCATCCGCGGCGGTGCCCGCGGCTACGTCACCAAGACCATCACCGGCACCGACCTGGTGGACTCCGTCTTCCGCGTGCAGGACGGCGACGCGGTGTTCTCGCCGCGCCTCGCGGGCTTCGTGCTCGACGCGTTCGCCTCGACGGACGCCCCGCCGGTGGACGAGGACCTGGACCGGCTCACCCAGCGCGAGCGCGAGGTGCTGCGGCTGATCGCGCGCGGCTACGCGTACAAGGAGATCGCCAAGCAGCTGTTCATCTCCGTCAAGACGGTCGAATCGCACGTCTCCGCGGTCCTTCGCAAGCTCCAGCTCTCCAACCGGCACGAGCTGACCCGCTGGGCGACGGCCCGCCGCCTGGTCTGAGGGGCCCGCCGCCGGGCGGTCCTCCGCCGCGGCGGCTGTGATCAACGACGCACCGGGGAACGGGAACCCCGGTGCGTCCGCCGCGCCTCTTGGCAGGCGTGATGAGCTTGACCGGCACCCCCCTGTTCGCCACGGCGATCGCCCTGACCGTGCTCGCCGTACTGCTGCCGCTGCTGCTGTGGGGCAGGGCGCGCGGGCCGGTCCTCGTACGCGTCGCCACGCGCTGCCTGATGGTGGCCTTCGCCCAGCTCACCGCCGTCGCGCTGGTGTTCGTCGCGGTGAACCGGCAGGAGACCTTCTACGCCTCCTGGAGCGATCTGCTGGGCACCGGCAGCTACGTCACCGCCGCCCCCGACCTCGGCGCGGACGGGCTCGGCGGCAAGAAGGTCGAGGCCGAGCCGAAGGTGCGCCAGGACTTCCAGCCGGTCGAGGGACTCGGCGGCCGCGTCAGGAAGACCGAGCTCGACGGCAAGGTCTCCGGGGTCAAGGGCGACGTCATGGTGTGGCTGCCGCCCCAGTACGACGACCCCGCCTTCAAGGACAAGAAGTTCCCCGTGGTCGAGCTGATCCCGGGCATACCGGGAACGGGCAAGTCCTGGTTCCAGGGCCTCAAGGCGCACGAGGTACTGGAACCGCTGATGAAGAGCGGCAAGGTGCAGCCGTTCGTCCTGGTCTCGCCGCGCGCCATGCTGCTCGGCAACGCGGACACCGGCTGCGCGAACATCCCGGGCAAGGTCAACGCCGACAGTTGGTTCAGCGTCGACGTCCGCAAGATGGTCACCGACAACTTCCGGGTCTCGGCGGAGCCCCGCACCTGGGGCGTCGCCGGGTATTCGGCCGGCGCGTACTGCGCCGCCAAGCTGGCGATCAACCACCCGGACCGGTACGGCGCGGCCGTGTCCCTGTCCGGCTACAACGACCCGGGCCAGGAGCCCTCGTCGCTGATCGCCAAGGACCCGGAGCTGCGCCGCACCCACAACCTCAAGAACGTGCTGACGGCCGCGCCCGCGCCGCCGGCCGTGTCGCTGTGGATGTCGGGGGCCGAGCAGGACGGCTACCTGTCCGGCCTGGACCTCCAGGCGATCGCGAAGAGCCCGACCACCGTGCACGCGGAGCGGGTGACCGGGGGCCACAACCTCGACTCGTGGTCCAAGCAGATCCCGCAGACCTTCGGCTGGCTGAGCAAGACGGTCAAGGCGCCGTAGGACCCGGCCGTCGGCTACGCGGGGCGGGCCGCCCCGGCCCAGGGCATCGAGTCGATGGGGGCGACGCGGACCGTCGCGCCGGGGTGCGGGGCGTGGATCATCTTGCCGTCGCCGATGTAGAGGCCCACGTGCGTGATGCCGGAGTAGAAGAACACCAGGTCGCCGGGGGCCAGCCGGTCGCGGGAGACGCGCTGTCCGGCGTTGATCTGGGTGTAGGTGGTGCGGGGCAGCGAGACCCCGGCCGCGCCCCAGGCCGCCTGGGTCAGGCCCGAGCAGTCGAAGGAAGCCGGTCCGGTGGCGCCCCACACGTACGGCTTGCCGACGGCCCCGTACGCGAACGCCACCGCGCGGGCGGCGCGGCTCCCGTCCCCCACCGGGACGGACGACGGGCTCTGCGGTCCGGAGGCGGGCGCGGACTGCGCCTCGTAGGCGGCCCGTTCCTCGGCGGTGAGCTTGTCCAGCAGCCGCTCGGCGGCGTTCAGCTTGCCCTCGACGGCGGCCTTGGCGGCGGCGAGTTCGTCCTGGCGCGCCCGCAGGTCCGCGAGCCGCCCGGCCGCCTGGTCGCGCACCCGGTCGGCCTCGTCGAGCCCGCGGCGTACGGAGGCCACCTCCGCGGCCGTGCGGTTGCCGGTCCGGGCGAGGAACGCGGCCCGGTCGAGGTACTCCTGCGGGTTCCCGGACATCGCCAGTTGGACGGCGGGCCCCAGACCGCCGCTGCGGTACTGGCCGGCGGCGAGCGCACCGAGCGCGCTGCGGGCCGCGTTCAGGCGGTCGGCCTTGCGGGCGGCCTCGTCGCGCAGGCCCGACAGCGCGCGCTCGGCCTCGTCGGCCTTCACCTTCGCCCCGTTGTACTGCTCCGTTGCCGCTTCGGCGTCCTGGTAGAGCCGGTCCACCTCCGCCTTGACCTGGGTGGGCGTCTGGCGGGGCTCGGCCTGCGAGGTGCCTTCGAAGGCGGTGGCGGTGGCAGCGCCCGCAAGGGCGAGGGTGGTGGCCGCGGTCCGTACGGGGCCGCCGGAGAGCGGGCGCTGCCTGGGCTTTCGATGACTGGCCACGGGGGCGTCACGTCCTTCCGTTGGTCTTGGGGGAGGACGCTAAGCCTGGAGGTAACGGAGAGATGACGGGATGCTCCGAACTGACCGTTAGTGAACGGTCAGTGCCAGAGGACGGCGATAAAGATATTGGCCATGGTCAGACCGCCGACCGCGCCGAACAACGCCTTGTCCACCCGCTCCTCGTCGCGCTTGACGTAGACCAGCGCCAGGACGACGAACAGGACCGCCAGCTTCACACCGATCTTGACGTTGTCGACGGTGCCGCCGTCCATCTCGCGGAAGCCCACCAGCAGCACGCCGGTCACCAGCATCGTCAGCGCGCCGTGCAGCATCGCGGGCACGAAGCGGGCGGTGCCGGCGCCCATCGCCTTCATCTGCGTGAGGAAACCGCCGAGGAGCGAGGCTATGCCGATGATGTGAAGGCCGAGGAAAACGCTGATCAGTACGTCCATGGCGTCGAGCGTACGGGGGCTCCCGGTCACCCCAGGAAGCGGGTCAGCTGCTCCACGACGGCCTCCGGCCGCTCCTCCGGCAGGTAGTGGCCGCTGCCGTCGACGCGGACGACGCGGGTGTCGGTCCCGAGGGCGGGAACGGCCGTGACCAGGCTCTCGTAGTTGCTGTACTCGCCGCCGAGGGCCAGGAGCGGCGCGGTCACCGGGTCGTACGTCGCGAGGTCGGCGATGTCCTGGGTGAAGGTCCGGTACCAGTCGTTGGCCGCCCGCACGGCCTCCGGTGCATCGTAGGCGCGGGCGTACACCGCGCGGGCGTGCGCGTCGACGGAGTCGGGGTCGGCGCAGGCGTGGTCGAAGAGCCAGTCCAGCAGGACGCGGGAGCGGCCGGCGAGCAGCTGCTCGGGCAGGCCGTGGACCTGGTTGAAGGCGAACCACCACTTGTGGAACACCCCTTGTCGCGGGAGCAGGGTCTCGTGGGCCCAGCTCTCCTCGGGGTGGGACACGTCCAGGAGGGCGATCTTGCGGGTCGCCCCGGGGTGGTTGGCGGCGTGCGCGTAGGCCACCATCGCGCCGATGTCGTGGCCGACGACGTGCGCGGAGCCGATGCCGAGCCGGCCGAGCAGCGCGTGGAGGTCGTGGGCCAGGGTCTTCTTGTCGTAGCCGGCCGCGGGCTTGGCGGAGCCGCCCATGCCGCGCAGGTCGACGGCGAGCACGCGATAGCGGGCGGCGAGAGCGGGCAGCACCTTGCGCCACTGCCACCAGGTCTGCGGCCAGCCTCCGAGGAGCACGAGCGGATCGCCGCTGCCGCCCTGGACGTAGTGCAGGCGGGTGCCGTTGACGTCGGCGTGGTGGCTGGTGAAGCCGCCGTCGAGGGAGGCGGCGAGGGCGGCGTCGGACAGGGGGTCGGACAGGGCGTCGGGCGTGGCGGCGTCGGGCGTGGCGTGGGTCATGGCGGCGTCGGGCACGGCGGCGTCGGTCATGGGGGTCCTTCCGGAGCGCGGGTGACGGACAACGGGGCAACGGGGCAATGGCAACCGTTCGAATATTTCGTACGGTCGCCGTGGGTGCGACTGTACGAGATGTTCGAACGGTCCGGCAAGGTCCTTACGACATCTGCGTACAGTTGGGCCATGGCTGCCGCTGCTGAGCTGACCCACCCCGCCGCCGAGGACCTCGAGATCACCGAGGTCCTCGCGGCCCTCGGGCATCCCGTCCGGCTGGAGATCGTCCGCAAGCTCGCGTCCGGCGGGGAGGCGTTCTGCGGCGAGGTGGCGCCGGACCTGCCCCGGTCGAGCGTGACGCACCACCTCAAGACGCTCCGCGAGAGCGGCGTGATCTGCCAGCGCCCGCAGGGCCGCAAGCTCTACCTCACGCTGCGCCGGGCCGACCTGGACCTGCGTTTCCCCGGTCTGCTGGAACTCGTACTGGCTTGTCGGTCCCGGCCTCTAGACTCGGAAAGCGATGAGCAGCCTCTTTGACGACAGTTTCCTGGCGGACCTCACCCCCTCCGACGAGGTCCCCCCGCCACCCGAGGACCACCCCGCCCCCGAGCCGGGCGCGGACGACCTCTTCGGGGGCCGGTTCGACGTGCCCATGACCGGGGACGCCTACTACCGCAACGGGGCGCCCAAGCCGGTCATCGACCCGGCGGCGCTCCTGGAGGGGCTGAACGCGGAGCAGCGCGCCGCCGTGGTGCACGCGGGCTCCCCGCTGCTCATCGTGGCCGGCGCCGGCTCCGGCAAGACCCGGGTGCTGACCCACCGCATCGGGCACCTGCTGGCCGCGCGCGGGGTCCACCCCGGTCAGATCCTGGCGATCACCTTCACCAACAAGGCCGCCGGCGAGATGAAGGAGCGCGTCGAAGGCCTCGTCGGCCCCCGCGCGAACGCCATGTGGGTCTCCACCTTCCACAGCGCGTGCGTCCGCATCCTGCGCCGCGAGTCCAAGCGCCTCGGTTTCACCTCGTCCTTCTCGATCTACGACGCGGCCGACTCGAAGCGCCTGATGGCGCTCGTCTGCCGGGACCTCGACCTGGACCCGAAGAAGTTCCCGCCGAAGGCCTTCAACGCCAAGATCTCGAACCTCAAGAACGAGCTGATCGACGAGGAAGCCTTCGCCGACCAGGCCGTGGACGGCTTCGAGAAGACCCTGGCGCAGGCGTACGCGATGTACCAGGGACGGCTGCGCGAGGCGAACGCGCTCGACTTCGACGACATCATCATGACCACCGTCCACCTGCTCCAGGCGTTCCCGGACGTCGCCGAGCACTACCGGCGCCGCTTCCGGCACGTCCTGGTGGACGAGTACCAGGACACCAACCACGCCCAGTACACGCTGGTGCGCGAGCTCGTGGGCACCGGATACCCGGACCTGCCGCCCGCCGAGCTGTGCGTCGTGGGTGACGCCGACCAGTCGATCTACGCCTTCCGCGGCGCGACCATCCGCAACATCCTCCAGTTCGAGGAGGACTATCCGAACGCGACGACGATCCTGCTGGAGCAGAACTACCGCTCCACCCAGACGATCCTCTCCGCCGCCA
Organism: Streptomyces sp. NBC_00539; assembly: GCF_036346105.1. Classification (GTDB taxonomy): domain Bacteria; phylum Actinomycetota; class Actinomycetes; order Streptomycetales; family Streptomycetaceae; genus Streptomyces. The sequence goes on along the minus strand of NZ_CP107811.1, from coordinate 2,881,610 downwards.
ACGCGGTCATCGAACGCAACGAGAACCGCCGCGCGAAGAACCTGTGGACCGAGGCCGGGACCGGCGCCGTCATCACCGGCTACGTCGCGGACACCGAGCACGACGAGGCCCAGTTCGTCGCCGACGAGATCGACCGGCTGACGGACGCCGGCGACGCCAAGGCGGGCGACGTCGCGATCTTCTACCGGACCAACGCGCAGTCGCGCGTGTTCGAGGAGATCTTCATCCGCGTCGGCCTCCCCTACAAGGTCGTCGGCGGCGTCCGCTTCTACGAGCGCAAGGAGGTCCGCGACGTCCTCGCGTACCTGCGCGTGCTGGCGAACCCCGAGGACAACGTCCCGCTCCGCCGCATCCTCAACGTCCCCAAGCGCGGCATCGGCGAGCGCGCGGAGGCGATGATCGACGCCCTCGCGATGCGCGAGAAGATCACCTTCCCGCAGGCGCTGCGGCGGGTGGACGAGGCCTTCGGCATGGCCGCGCGTTCCACCAACGCCGTCAAGCGCTTCAACGCGCTGATGGAGGAGCTGCGTACGATCGTCGAGTCCGGCGCGGGCCCCGCGGTGGTACTGGAAGCGGTGCTGGAGCGTACGGGCTACCTCGCCGAACTCCAGGCGTCGACCGACCCGCAGGACGAGACGCGGATCGAGAACCTCCAGGAACTCGCGGCGGTGGCACTCGAATTCGAGCAGGCCCGTGAGGGCGACGACGCCGCCGGGACATCGGCGGCCGGCGCCACGGGCGGCACGCTCGCCGAGTTCCTGGAACAGGTCGCGCTCGTCGCCGACTCCGACCAGATCCCGGACGAGGACGAGGACGGTTCTGGCGTCATCACGCTGATGACCCTGCACACGGCGAAGGGCCTGGAGTTCCCGGTGGTCTTCCTGACCGGCATGGAGGACGGGGTCTTCCCGCACATGCGCGCGCTCGGCCAGACCAAGGAACTGGAGGAGGAGCGACGCCTCGCGTACGTGGGCATCACCCGGGCGCGCGAGCGGCTCTACCTGACCCGCTCCTCGATGCGCAGCGCATGGGGCACCCCCTCGTACAACCCGCCCTCGCGCTTCCTGGAGGAGATCCCGCCGGAGTACCTGCAGTGGAAGCGGACGGGCGCGTCCCAGAAGCCGGCCGGTCCCCTGCGTGGTTCCGGCGGCGGCAAGGCCTCGTTCGGGACCTCGCCCGAGGCGTTCCTGTCCTCGTCGCGTACGAAGGCGGGCCCCTCGGGGTTCGCGACGCGCCGGGCCGCCGACAAGCCGGTCGTCGCGCTGACCGTCGGAGACCGGGTCACGCACGACCAGTTCGGTCTCGGCACCGTCATGGAGGTCCGGGGAGCGGGCGCCGACGCGCAGGCGACGATCGACTTCGGGGACGACAAGCCGAAGCGACTGCTGCTGCGCTACGCGCCGGTGCAGAAGCTGTAGCGCGCCGGGGCTCCGCCGGGTCCCCGGCTCCACGGGACCCGGGGACCCTGAGGCGCGGGTCAGTCGTCCAGGCGGAACGGCATCAGCAGGGAGAACGTGTCCTCGCTGTCGCTCCGGCGGATCGCCAGGGGCGCCGTCGGCGCGCCGAACTCCAGGACCAGCCGGTCCCGGGCTCCGGCGGCGAGGGCGTGCAGCAGGAACTCGCGGTTGACGGCGACCTGGTCCCGGTCGTCGTCACCGTCTTCGCACACGGTGACCACGCCGTCGGCCGCCACCTTGAGCACGGTCAGCTCGCAGGGCACGCCGTCCGGCTCCCGCACCACGCCCGCGCGGACGGGGCCGGTTTCCACCGCCTCGCGGAGGGCCGGGACGTCGACGAGGGCCCGCCGGCCCGCCGGCAGGCGAACGAGGCGACGGTAGTCGGGAAAGTCGTGGTCGAGGCGTCGGCCGGCCACTTCACGGTCCGCCGTCTCCAGGGCCACGCGGTCTGCGTCCACGGTGAGTTCGGCGGAGGCGTCGTCACCGAGCAGCGCCCGCATCGCGTCGGCGAGCGGGGACGGCACGACGACCTGCACTCGGGGGCCGCCGTGGCCGGCGGTACGGGCCGCTGCGACAGCCATCCGGTACCGGTCGGTGGCCACGACACGGAGTCCGTCGCCCTCGATGTCGAACAGGACGCCGCCGAGCACCGGCAGTTCCGGGTCGCTGCCGACGGCGAAGCGCACCGCGTCCAGGGCGGCGGCCAGTTCGGGTGCGGAGACGGTCAGCCGGATCGGGGCGGTGTGGAGCGAAGCCATCGGGTTCTCCCTGTTTTCGAGTAGCGCTCGGATCGTGGAGAACTCGTTGCGGGCGTCGGACAGCCCCAGTTCGAGACGGCGCAGATGCGCCTGGAGCAGCCGGCGTACCAAGTCGGTGTCCCTGCCGGACCATCCGGCCAGGACGAGCCGGATGTCGGCCAGCGGCATACCGGTACGGCGCAGCCGGGCCAGCAACCGGGACTCTTCGAGCTGCTCCGGGCCGTACCAGCGGTAGCCGGTCACCGGATCCACCCGCGCCGGTACCAGAACGCCGGCGCCGTCGTAGAACCGCAGGGCGCTCACGCCCAGTCCGCTGTCGCGGGCCATCTCGCCGATACTGCGCATCTCGTTCTCCACACCCGGGACTGTGGGCCCTGGACCAAGTCGAGGGTCAACAGCGGGCCGAGGCGGAGTGTGCCGAGGCAGGGAGCGCTGAGGCAGGGAGCGCTGAGCTACGGAGTTGCCGGGGGCGGGGACCGGGACCCGCGCTTACGTCGGGTCGAGACCGTGGCTGCGCAGCCACGCCTGGGGGTCGATCGGCGATCCGGCGCCGGGGCGCACCTCGAAGTGGAGGTGCGGACCGGTGGAGTTGCCGGAGTTGCCGGAGTACGCGATGACGTCACCGGCCTTGACCTTGCCGGACCGGATCTTGGTGCTGCTGAGGTGGCAGTACCAGGTCTCGGTGCCGTCGGGCGAGGTCACTATGGCCATGTTCCCGTAAGCGCTGTTCCACTGGGTGCGCACGGTGCCGTCGGTGGCGGCCATGACCGGAGTGCCGTAGGAGACCGGGAAGTCGATGCCGGTGTGCACGGACATCCACATGCCGCCGGCCTGCCCGAACCCGGCGCTCAGGCCGTGCTGGGTGACCGGAATGGCGAACTTGGGGCGGGCGGCCTCCTTGGCCGCGGCCTCCTCGGCCCGCTTCTTCTTCTCCTCTTCCTGACGCTGCCTCAGGTCCAGGCGTTCCTGGGTGCGGCTCGCGCGGTCCGCGAAGTCGCCGGCGTCCGCGCTGAGGGCGGTGAGCTGGGTGTCGAGCTTGTTGTTCGCCGCGACGGGTTTCACCGAGGCCGGGTCGGCCGCGGCCATCGTGGTGGTGTCCTGGGCGGGCTTGTCGGTGCCGGTGAGCCCGCCGACCGAGGCGGCCGCGACTCCCGCGACCCCCATGACGCAGGCCGAGGGAACGGCGACGGTCAGGAGGGCGGAACGCTTCGCCGGGGTGCGGCGACGGCTACTGCCGCCCGAAGCCTTGGAGTTGCCGGACTTCGCGCCGCTCGTCTTCGCGCTGCCGGACTTCCCGGTCCCGCTCTTCGCGCTCCCGCTCTTCGCGCTCCCGGCCCGGCGTGAGGCGCGCGGCTCAGCCGGCGTCGCACCGGGCGTGACCGGCATGGTCTGCGTGGCCATGGCGTGCACGCCGGCCGACGGCTCCGGCGCGTCATCGTCGGAGAGGGCCTCGAAGACGGCGGTCTCGGCGGCGTGGATGTCGGCGGTATCGGCGGTATCGGCGTGGAGACCTGCGGTGTCAGGGGCGCCGTCCTCCGGCATGACCACCGGGACGACGCTGGTCGCCTCGTACGCGTAGGTCTCGTAGCCGTGGTGGGCCGCGTGGAGCGACGTGTCGTCGTATCCGCCGTCGCCGTGGCCGGTGTTCCAGGCGGTGGCGTCGTAGGCGCCGGTGTCCTGCTGCCCGTACGCGGTGAAGGTGTTCCACTGCGCGGTCTGGTCGACGGTCTGCTCGGCGGTCTGCTCGGCGCCCGCCGACTCGTAGCCGAAGGAAGTCGGCTGGTACTCGGCGGTGTTCGCGCCGTTCCAGGCGTTGGCGTCCCACTGGCCCGTGGTGTCCTCGGGCATGGCCTGGCTGGGGACGGTGGAGAGGTAACTCTCCTGGCCCGTCCACGCGGTGGCGTCGTAGGTGCCGGTCGACTGGTACGAACCGTAGGCGTCATACGCCGCGGAAGCACCGTAGTTGTAGCCCTGGCCCTGCGTTTCATAGGAAACGTAGGCCTGGTCACCAGCGAAAGTGGTGGTGGAGAGGCCGTCGTACCCGTTTTCGGGGTACTGGCCCGACGAGGGGCGGTCGTTCACCAACTTCTCTTTCGCCTCGGCAGTGGGGGCCTGGGTGGCCGGGGAATGAGAGGTTCCCCGGAGGAGAGCAGTGGCGCGACTGTACCCGGCGGTTACTGGCGACGACAATCTTCGAAGGGTTTCGGCCTCACGGGAACCGGGCATTCGGCTGTCTTTCGGTCGACTGAACACCGAGCCTTGGCCTTGAGTTCGATATGCGTTCGACTCCGCGCCGTGTGGCGTTGCCCGTACCTCAGATGGCGATGCGGCGCACTTCGGCACCGTCGGTGCCGGACGACGGGCGGGCGAGCGGGGCGTCCAGAGTGCGCCTGATCGCATTGATGACGGTGGGGTGGACCGGGAGCGCCAGGTGGCCGATGCCGGTGACCAGCACGTTCTCGGCGATCAGGTCGGGGTGGTCGAGGCGGGCCGTCCCCGGCGGCGACATCAGCCCGTCGAACTCGCTCCAGAAGGCCACGCAACGGGTCCGGCAGCCCGGAGCGGGTGCGCCCAGTTCCGCCATGACCTCGGAGCCCGGCCGCATCTGGCGGACCAGCGGGTGGGCGTCCATGAAGGGCGCCACGATGGTGCCGGCGTGCGGGGTACCGAGCGTGACGAGGGTGCGCACGTGGGCGTCGCCGCCGAGCCGCTGGATGTAGTACCGGGCGACCAGGCCGCCGAGGCTGTGGCCGACCAGGTCGATCCGCTCCTGCCCGGTGCGCTCGCACAGCTCCCCGACACGACGGGCCAGCTGTCGGGCGGTGTCGCGGAGGTCGCGGGTGAACGGAGAGTAGTTGTACGTCTCCACCCGGCGCAGGCCGTCCGACGCGAGGGCGCGGCGCAGCAGGACGAATACCGAGCGGTTGTCGGTGAAGCCGTGCAGCAGCAGCACCGGGGGGCGCTGCCCGGCGGCCCCGGCCGCGGTGTCGGCGGCGAGCCGCTCCGCGAGAACCCCGGTGGGGTACAGGAGCAGGTGCCCGCTGAGCACCACCGCCTCCAGGACGGCTGCCCGAAGGGCCGCCGGCGACCGGAAGGCGGCGAGCGGTAAGGGTACGGATATCGGCGTGATCGACAGCCCCATGGCGGCCTCCGGGCCTCTTGGGTACTGGGCCGTACCGCCGACGGCCCGCCTCCGTGCCGTGCGGCTGACGGCGCGGTGGCGGGACGACTCGGTGCGGCTCCACCGTGGCGTATCCGCCGGCATGAACCAGTTGGTGGGGGCGGTGAACCAGTGGCAGTGGCTCCACGCTCCCTCTGTGTGATTTCCCCCTCCTGCTTGACTGTGAAACGGGCTGGTGCGCGATGCTGTACTTAACGTTCGTTCACTCGGGAGGCAGTGCGATGGGTGTGACCGGTCCGATCCGTGTGGTGGTGGCCAAGCCGGGTCTCGACGGCCACGACCGCGGGGCCAAGGTGATCGCGCGTGCGCTGCGGGACGCGGGCATGGAAGTCATCTACACGGGCCTCCACCAGACCCCCGAGCAGATCGTGGACACCGCGATCCAGGAGGACGCCGACGCGATCGGCCTCTCGATCCTCTCGGGCGCCCACAACACGCTGTTCGTGCGGGTGCTGGAGCTGTTGAAGGAGCGTGACGCGGAGGACATCAAGGTCTTCGGCGGCGGCATCATCCCCGAGGACGACATCGCCCCCCTCAAGGACAAGGGCGTGGCGGAGATCTTCACTCCGGGCGCCACCACCACCGCGATCGTGGACTGGGTCAACGCGAACGTCCGCCAGCACTGAGCCGCCGGCCCTGGGCCCGGCGGTGCTGAGCCCGGCGGCCCAGTGCCCGGCGGTGCTGAGCTGGCCGGTGCTCCGCCCCGGTGGCGGGCCCCGCCCGGGTGGCGTACCCCGCCCGGCGCGGGCGCGGCCGGGCTCAGGACGGCGGTGTCAGCTCCGCCAGCATGGTCGCGCGGAGGTGGAGGGTGGAGGCCAGGCGCTGGAAGGCCTCCTCCCAGTACGCCGCCGCGCCGGGGGAGACCTCGACGGTGTCCCCGGGCGCCCTGGTCAGGGCCTCCAGCCGTGAGGCGTCCGCAGGGTCCAGGCAGCGTTCCGCGAGGCCCATCACCCCGCTGAAGCTCCACGGGTAGCTGCCCGCCTGCCGGGCCGCGTCGAGCGCGTCCACCACGGCCAGGCCCAGCGCCCCCGCCCACGGCACCACGCACACCCCGAGCAGCTGGAACGCTTCCGACAGCCCGTGTGCCCGTACGAATTCCGCCACCCATTCGGCCCGCTCCCCGTCCGGCAGGACCGACAGCAGCTTCGCCCGTTCCGCCAGCGACGCCGTGCCCGGGCCGGCCGCGGGCGGGGCCGAGGCCGAGCCGAGCAGCGCCTTCGACCACTGCGGGTCACGCTGGCGCACCGCCGCCCGGCACCACGCCGCATGCAGTTCCTCAGCCCAGCCGTCGCCCACGGGCAGGGCCACTATCGCCGCCGGGTCGAGCCCCCCGAACCGCTCCCGCCAGCGGGACAGCGGAGCCGCCTCCACCAGCTGGCCCAGCCACCAGGCCCGCTCCCCGCGCCCCGCGGGCGGCCGCTTGACCACGCCGTCCCGCAGCATCCCCGCGTCGCACTCCGTCGGGGGGTCGATCCCCTCCGGCCCCACGCAGGCCAGCGCCCGCTCCGCCATCCGCCCCGCCAGCGCGGAACCCGTCAGCGCCGACAGCAGCTCGGCCGCCGTCGCCCGGACGTTGCGGCTGCGGTCGCCCAGGGCCGCCTCCAGGAACGGCTCGTCCAGATCGGACAGCCCCACCCTCAGCGAGTCCAGGAACATCAGCCGGTCCTCGGCCCGTTCGGCGGTCCAGGTGGTGGTGAGCAGGGCGGTCGCGGCGGCCGGGTCGTGCGCCCGTACGGCACCCAGGAGAGCCACCCGCTCGGCGAACAGGCCCTCCTGCCAGAGCCGTTCGACCCCCTCGCGGTCCTCCGGGCCGGGCAGCTCCGGCGTGCCGGCCGCGCCGCCGCGCAGCGCGAACCGCCAGTCCGGATTCAGCCGGGCCAGCCACAGTCCCCGGCTCCCGGCCAGGGCCAGTGCGTGCGGCCGGAGGTCGGTACGGGCCTTGGCCGCGTCCAGCAGCGCCGGGGCCAGCGCTGCCGGAGCGCGGTAGCCGTGCCGTACGGCGGCGGCCAGCCACTGCGGCAGCAGCTCCGTCAGATCCGGGGCGGCCCCCCGCCGCCCGCCCGAGCCGCCCGCGCCGCGGCCGGCCAGCAGTTGCGTGAACCGCCGCCGGGCCGCTTCCGGCGGTTCGGGGCGCGGATCGCGCGGCGCCGGCTCGGGGCGCTCCTGCGCCTGCGCGGGCCGCAGCCCGGCCCGGCGCCGCAGCGTCTGGACGGCCGCTTCGTCCAACAGCGCCCGAGGTGAGCCGCCCCGGCGCCGTTCGGTGCCGAGCAGTGCGGCACCGACCAGCCCGTCCCAGTCGGCGTACGCCTCCTGCCCCTGCTGCCCCGCGTGTCCCTCGTGCGCCGTGCGTCCGGTGCGCTCCGCCCCAGCCGTCTCCATCGGACCCCTCCCTCGTGTCGTGCCGTGCGGTGCTCCGGTCCCGCCCCCTCCGCGGGACCGGAGCACAATGGTGAAATGTCGTCTCAAATCGCGCGTCAGCTGGCGTGGTTGTCGTTCATCGAAGCCCCCCGGCTCATCTCGGTCCTGCACGACGGCGCCCCCGCGCCGCCGTTCCCTCCCCAGCGCCGACGCTCCCCCGCGTCGCCCGCCTCTTGCTGTGCCCGCGCCGGTCGCGCCGACCCGTCAGACCAGCGCCACCGGTTCCGGCGAATCCGGCTGCCAGGCCGTCAGGGGCGTGAACCCCCGGTGACCGACCTCCCCGAACACCGTCACCGGCCCCCCGCCGGAGACCGCGGCGAGCTGCCACAGTCCCGAGCGGGACCTGCCGCCCGGCCCCGCGAGCGGTACCGGCAGCGCCGACGTCCCCTCCAGGTCCGCCAACTGCCAGCCCCACTCACCCGGTACGGGAACCACCGGCCCCAGCACCACCGGCCACGACTCCAGCCAGGGGTCCTCCCGCAGTGCGGCACCGTACGCCTCCAGCGCCGCCTCCGCACTCACCCCGACCGGCGCCCGCCCGCCCGGCACCGCCGCCGCACACCGTTCCCCGAGATCCGCCCTCAGTCCCGCCGAACCGGGCCGGAAGCGGACTTCCGCCTCCAATACCAGTCCGACCGGCAGCGCCAGCCCCGGAGGCCGCCCCGGCGGTCCGAAGTCCAGCACGAGGGCCGGCCGCCCGCCCGCCAGCCCACGCAGCCATATCCGACGGGTGATGAGCCGGCCGTCCGGGGACACCGAGTCGTACTGCGACAGCACGAGCCAGTGGTCCCGGACGGCTTCGCCCTCCGCCGAAGGCGCGAGCCCCACCCGGGTCCTCACCGTCGCGGCCAGCTGTTCCGGCAGCCCGGACACCCCCAGCCAGGCCTGGTCGAGCAGGTGCAGCAGCGCGAACTCCTCAAGCATCCGGGCGGGCCAGCCGGGGCCGCAACCGGGTATTGTCGCCAACTCCCTTACCCTGGAGGCCAGTCCGGGCGCCTGGGCGTCGACCATGCGGGCCGCCGTCTCCTCCCACGCCCCGTACCCCGCCTGCTCCTGGCCGGCGAGCCCGCCCCGCAGCAGATCCAGGAGCCGCTGCTCCAGCTCGGTGACCCCCGCCCCGATCCGGGCCGCCCGCCGCTCCGCCCGCTTCCTGGCCGCCTCCTCGTCCACCGGCTTGGCGACCGCCGGCCGGGCCGCCTTCGCCGCCCGCTCCGCCAGCCACTCGCCGGCCCACTCCGGTTCCGGTGCCGGATCACCCACCCCCTCCGCTGCCCAGAGCAACAGCAGCCCCAGCGCGTGCTTGCACGGGAACTTCCGGCTCGGGCACGAGCACTTGTACGCCGGGCCCGTCAGATCCACGACCGTCCGGTACGGCGTCTTGCCGCTGCCCTTGCACAACCCCCACACCGCACCGGAAGCGGAACCTCCGGTCTGCGACCACGGACCCGCCCCACCCAGCTTGCCCCCCGCCTTGCGCGACGCATCGTCAGGAGCCAGAGCCAGTACCTGTTCCGCTGTCCAGCGGACCCCCTGCTCAGTCATGTGTCCCACCGTAGAGACCCCCACTGACAATCGCCCTGACCTGCAACGACGCCTCCAGCGAAGGCCGTTGTCAGTGGGGTGGTGCACCGTGGTGTCAGCAGTCGGAAGCGGCTGCCGAGCATTGGAGGGGGACCATGAGCACGCCCGAGACCGAACACCGCGCAGAGGCACTGCGACCGCACGCCGAAGACGCCTTCGCACACGAACTGAAAGCCCTGGCGGCCGCCGACGACCGGCCCCGCCCGACCCGCTGGAAGCTCTCCCCGTGGGCCGTCGCCACCTACCTGCTCGGCGGCACACTGGACGACGGCACCGTGATCACGCCCAAGTACGTCGGTCCGCGCCGCATCGTCGAAGTCGCCGTCACCACGCTGGCCACCGACCGCGCGCTGCTCCTGCTCGGAGTCCCCGGCACCGCGAAGACCTGGGTGTCCGAGCACCTCGCCGCAGCCGTCAGCGGGGACTCCACCCTCCTGGTGCAAGGCACCGCCGGCACCCCCGAGGAAGCCATCCGCTACGGCTGGAACTACGCCCGTCTCCTGGCCCACGGCCCCAGCCGCGAAGCCCTCGTCCCCAGCCCCGTCATGCGGGCCATGGCCGACGGCATGACCGCCCGCGTCGAGGAACTCACCCGTATCCCCGCAGATGTCCAGGACACCCTCATCACCGTCCTGTCCGAGAAGACGCTCCCCATACCGGAGCTCGGCCAGGAGGTGCAGGCCGTGCGCGGCTTCAACCTCATCGCCACCGCCAACGACCGTGACCGCGGGGTCAACGAGCTCTCCAGCGCGCTGCGCCGCCGCTTCAACACAGTGGTGCTGCCCCTGCCCGCCACCGCGGACGCCGAGGTCGACATCGTCGCCCGCCGCGTCGACCAGATGGGCCGCGCCCTGGACCTGCCGGCGGCGCCCGAGGGCCTGGAGGAGATCCGCCGCGTCGTCACCGTCTTCCGCGAGCTGCGCGACGGGGTCACCGGCGACGGCCGGACCAAGGTCAAGTCACCCAGCGGCACCCTGTCCACCGCCGAGGCCATCTCCGTGGTCACCGGCGGCCTGGCCCTGGCCGCCCACTTCGGGGACGGCGTCCTGCGCCCCTCCGACGTGGCGGCCGGCATCCTCGGTGCCGTGGTCCGCGACCCGGCCGCCGACCGGGTGGTCTGGCAGGAGTACCTCGAAGCCGTCGTCCGCGAGCGGGACGGCTGGAAGGACTTCTACCGCGCCTGCCGGGAGGTGACGGCATGAACCCGCGCACCGGGGGACCCCTCCTGCTGGGGGTCCGCCACCACGGACCGGGCTCCGCCCGCGCGGTGCGGGCCGCGCTGGACCGAGTCCGGCCGGCGGCGGTGCTCATAGAGGGGCCGCCGGAAGGGGACGCGCTGCTGCCGCTCGCCGCCGACCCGCAGATGCGACCGCCCGTCGCCCTGCTCGCCCACGCCGCGGACGATCCGGGGCGGGCCGCGTTCTGGCCGCTGGCCGGGTTCTCCCCGGAGTGGGCCGCCATCCGCTGGGCCCAGGAGCGGGAGGTGCCCGTCCGGTTCATCGACCTCCCCGCCGCGCACTCGCTGGCCGTGACCGAGGACCAGGAGGAGCGGCCCGACTCCGTACGGGTCGAGCCGCTCGCGGTGCTCGCCGAAAGCGCCGGGTACGACGACCCCGAGCGCTGGTGGGAGGACGTCGTCGAGCACCGTGACGCCGTACGGGAAGACCCCCTGGCCGCGTTCGAAGCCCTCGGTGAAGCGATGGGCGCGCTGCGCGAGGCGTACGGCTGCGGCGGCAACCCGCGCGACCTGGTGCGGGAGGCGTACATGCGCCAGCGGATGCGGGCCGCCCGCCGCGAGTTCGGCGACAGCTACGCCGTGGTCTGCGGGGCCTGGCACGTCCCGGCCCTGCGCGCCCCGGCCACGGCCTCCGCCGACAAGGCACTGCTGACCGGACTCCCCAAGATCAAGGTGGAGACCACCTGGGTTCCCTGGACGCACCGCCGGCTCGCCCGCGCCGGGGGATACGGCGCCGGCATCACCTCGCCCGGCTGGTACGCGCACCTCTTCACCGCCCGCGACCGGCCCGTCGAGCGCTGGCTGACCAAGGTCGCGGGCCTGCTCCGGGAGGAGGACCGGCAGGTCTCCTCCGCCCACGTCATAGAGGCGGTACGGCTCGCGCAGACCCTCGCCGCCGTGCGGGGGCGGCCGGTGCCCGGCCTCACCGAGACCCTCGAAGCGGTACGGGCGGTCATGTGCGACGGCTCCGACATACCGCTCGCCCTGATCGAGGACCGCCTGGTGGTCGGGGACGTACTGGGCGAAGTCCCGGACGCGGCGCCCGTCGTACCGCTCCAGCGGGACCTCACCCGCAGACAGCGGTCCCTGCGCCTCAAGGCGGAGGCACAGGACCGCGAGCTGGAACTGGACCTGCGCAAGGACACCGACGCGGCCAAGTCCTCGCTGCTGCACCGGCTGCGGCTGCTCGGCATCGACTGGGGCGTACCCACCGCCTCCCGCGGCAGCACCGGCACGTTCCGGGAGACGTGGCGGCTGCGCTGGGAGCCCGAGCTGTCGGTGCGGGTCGCGGAGGCGGGGATCTGGGGCACGACCGTCCTGGGGGCGGCCACCGCCCGGGCCGAGGCGCTCGCGGCGGACGCCGCCGAACTGGGCGAGGTCACCGCCCTGGCCGAACAGTGCCTCCTGGCCGGGCTTTCCGAGGCCCTGCCCGCCGTACTGCGGGCCCTCGCGGACCGGGCCGCACTCGACACCGATGTGGCACGCCTCGCCGAGGCGCTGCCCGCGCTGGCCCGCTCGCTGCGGTACGGGGACGTACGGGGCACCGACGCGCAGGCGCTCGCCACCGTGGCCGCCGGGCTCGCGGAGCGGATATGCGTGGCCCTGCCACCCGCCTGCGCGGCCGGGGCGGACGCCGACGGTGCGGCGGAGCTACGGGGGCACGTCGACGCCGTCCACGGGGCGATCGCCCTGCTGGCCGACGCCGACGAGGGGCTGCGCGAGCGCTGGGCGGCGGTGCTGCGGACGCTGGCCGGCCGGGACACCGTGCCCGGGCTGATCAGGGGCCGGGCCGTACGGCTGCTCCTGGACGACGGCAGGCTCCCGCCCGAGGAGACGGCGCGGCTGATGGGGCTCGCGCTGTCCCCGGCGGCCACCCCGGCCGACGCCGCGGGCTGGATCGAGGGCTTCGCCGGCGGCAGCGCGGGCGGCGGCACCCTGCTGGTCCACGACGAGCGGCTGCTCGGCCTGATCGACGCCTGGCTGGTGTCGGTGCCGGCGGGTGCCTTCGTCGACGTACTGCCCCTGCTGCGGCGGACCTTCGGGGCGTACGAGCCGGGCGTGAAGCGGGCCCTGGGCGAACTGGTCCGGCGGGGACCGGCCGCCCGGGCGCGCACCGCGGGGCCCGGCCCGGCCCCCGAGGGCTTCGGCCGGGAGTTGGACCCCGTCCGCGCGGACGCGGTGGCGGACGTGGTCCGCATGCTGCTCGCCGGGGCGGGGGTGGGAGCGGACTGACGTGGGGCGCCGCGCAGCAGAAGGCACGGCGAAGGCGCCGCCGGCGAGGGGCCGGGCGGCTCAGGACACGGGACGAGGGGGACGGACAGATGGAGACCGGTACGGGACGGCCGACGGACGCGGGCGAGCGGCTGCGGCGGTGGCGGATGGTGCTCGGGGGAGGCGAGGGCGAGGGCACCGGCTGCTCGCTCTCCGGCCGCGACGCGGAGATGGACGCCGCGCTCACGGCGCTGTACGGCCAGAGCGGCGGCGGCTCCCGCAAGAGGACGGGGGAGCGGTCGGCCGGGCTCGGCGGGTCCGCGCCGCAGGTGGCCCGCTGGCTCGGGGACATCAGGACGTATTTCCCCGGCTCCGTGGTGCAGGTCATGCAGCGGGACGCCATCGAGCGGCTCGGCCTGTCCTCCCTGCTGCTGGAGCCGGAGATGCTGGAGGCGGTGGAACCGGACGTCCACCTCGTCGGCACCCTGCTCTCCCTCAACAAGGCCATGCCGGAGACGACCCGCGAGACCGCCCGCACGGTGGTCGCCAAGGTGGTCCGGCAGCTGGAGGAGCGCCTCGCGACCCGTACCCGCGCCACCCTCACCGGAGCCCTCGACCGCTCCGCCCGCATCAGCCGCCCCCGTCACCGGGACATCGACTGGGACCGGACGATCCGCGCCAACCTCAAGAACTACCTCCCCGAGTACCGCACCGTCGTCCCGGAACGGCTGGTCGGATACGGCCGGGCGGCGCAGTCCATGAAGAAGGAGGTCATCCTCTGCATCGACCAGTCGGGTTCGATGGCGGCCTCCGTCGTCTACGCCTCGGTCTTCGGGGCGGTGCTCGCCTCGATGCGGACGATCGCCACCTGGCTGGTGGTGTTCGACACCGCCGTCGTGGACCTCACGGACCAGCTCGACGATCCCGTCGACGTGCTCTTCGGCACCCAGCTCGGCGGCGGCACCGACATCAACCGGGCCCTCGCCTACTGCCAGTCCAGGATCACCCGGCCGGCCGACACCGTCGTGGTCCTGATCAGTGATCTCTACGAGGGCGGGATACGCGACGGGATGCTCAAGCGGGTCGCCGCGATGAAGGCCGCCGGGGTGGAGTTCGTGACCCTGCTCGCCCTGTCCGACGAAGGCGCCCCGGCCTACGACCGCGAGCACGCGGCGGCTCTGGCCGCACTCGGCGCACCCGCCTTCGCCTGCACCCCCGACCTCTTCCCCGACGTGATGGCCGCCGCCCTGGAGAAGCGGCCGCTGCCCGTCCCGTGAACGCCCCCGCCGCGCCCGGCGTCCCTGCCCCGCACCCGCGGCCGCCAGTCGGTGGATCGTACGAATGCGCAGCTCAACCGTGAGGCGATCTGTGACAGGTATCACCGCTCTGGTGCGACCTGTGATTTAGGGACCCACGTCCCACGGGGATAACCTGCGAGACGGACATGCCGCGTCCACGGTCACCGTGTGCGCCTTCCTTGTGACAGCGCCGTCACGTTGCCCTCCGCGGCACGCCCACGCAGATAGCAGACAACCGCGAATCACTGCGAATCTTTGAAGACAAGGGACGGACGCGCGTGGACCTGTTCGAGTACCAGGCGAGGGACCTCTTCGCCAAGCACGGTGTACCGGTGCTGGCCGGTGAAGTGATCGACACGCCTGAGGCGGCTCGCGAGGCCACCGAGCGGCTGGGCGGCAAGTCGGTCGTCAAGGCGCAGGTGAAGGTCGGTGGCCGAGGCAAGGCCGGCGGCGTCAAGCTCGCCGCCACCCCGGACGAGGCCGTCGCCCGGGCGACGGACATCCTCGGCATGGACATCAAGGGCCACACGGTCCACAAGGTGATGATCGCCGAGACCGCTCCCGAGATCCTCGAGGAGTACTACGTCTCGTACCTCCTCGACCGCACCAACCGCACCTTCCTGGCCATGGCCTCGGTGCAGGGCGGCATGGACATCGAGGAGGTCGCGGAGAAGACCCCCGAGGCCCTCGCGAAGGTGCCGGTCAACGCCAACGAGGGCGTGACCATCGAGAAGGCCCGCGAGATCGTCGCGCTCGCGAAGTTCCCGGCCGAGGTCGCCGAGAAGGTCGCCGAGGTCCTCGTGACCCTGTGGCAGACCTTCATCGCCGAGGACGCGCTCCTCGTCGAGGTCAACCCGCTCGCGAAGGTCGCCAACGGCGACGTCATCGCGCTCGACGGCAAGGTCTCGCTCGACGAGAACGCCGAGTTCCGCCAGCCGGGTCACGAGGAGTTCGTGGACCACGCGGCCGCGAACCCGCTCGAGGCCGCCGCCAAGGCGAAGAACCTCAACTACGTCAAGCTCGACGGTGAGGTCGGCATCATCGGCAACGGCGCGGGTCTCGTCATGAGCACCCTCGACGTCGTCGCCTACGCCGGTGAGAACCACGGCGGCGTCAAGCCCGCCAACTTCCTGGACATCGGCGGTGGCGCCTCCGCCGCCGTCATGGCCAACGGCCTTGAGATCATCCTCGGCGACCCGGACGTCAAGTCCGTCTTCGTCAACGTCTTCGGTGGCATCACCGCCTGTGACGAGGTCGCCAACGGCATCGTCCAGGCGCTGGCACTGCTGGAGGAGAAGGGCGAGGCGGTCACCAAGCCGCTCGTCGTCCGTCTCGACGGCAACAACGCCGAGCTGGGTCGCAAGATCCTCTCGGACGCCAACCACCCGCTGGTGCAGCGCGTGGACACCATGGACGGCGCGGCCGACAAGGCCGCCGAGCTCGCGGCTGCGAAGTAAGGGCAGAGGTCACAGACTCACATGGCTATCTTCCTCAACAAGGACAGCAAGGTCATCGTCCAGGGCATGACCGGTGCCACGGGCATGAAGCACACCAAGCTGATGCTGGCTGACGGCACCAACATCGTCGGCGGCGTGAACCCGCGCAAGGCCGGCACCACCGTCGACTTCGACGGCACCGAGGTCCCGGTCTTCGGCTCGGTCGCCGAGGCGATGGAGAAGACGGGCGCCAACGTCTCCGTCCTCTTCGTCCCGCCGGCCTTCGCCAAGGCCGCCGTCGTCGAGGCCATCGACGCCGAGATCCCGCTGGCCGTCGTCATCACCGAGGGCATCGCGGTGCACGACTCCGCCGCCTTGTGGGCGTACGCGACCGCCAAGGGCAACAAGACCCGGATCATCGGCCCGAACTGCCCGGGTCTGATCACCCCCGGCCAGTCCAACGCCGGCATCATCCCGGGCGACATCACCAAGCCCGGCCGCATCGGTCTCGTGTCGAAGTCCGGCACGCTGACCTACCAGATGATGTACGAGCTCCGTGACATCGGCTTCTCCTCCGCCGTCGGCATCGGTGGCGACCCGGTCATCGGCACCACGCACATCGACGCCCTCGCGGCGTTCGAGGCGGACCCCGAGACCGACCTCATCGTCATGATCGGCGAGATCGGCGGCGACGCCGAGGAGCGTGCGGCGGACTTCATCGCGAAGAACGTCAGCAAGCCGGTCGTCGGCTACGTCGCGGGCTTCACCGCCCCCGAGGGCAAGACCATGGGTCACGCGGGCGCCATCGTCTCCGGTTCTTCCGGCACCGCACAGGCCAAGAAGGAGGCCCTCGAGGCCGCGGGCGTCAAGGTCGGCAAGACGCCGACCGAGACGGCCAAGCTGGCGCGCGAGATCCTGAACGCCGCTCAGTAAGCAGGAGCCGTACGTGCCTACGGGCGTGGCCCGCACCCCTCACGGGTGCGGGCCACGCCCGTTCCTGCCGTGTGCGGCCCCGGCTCACTCGGACTTCGGAGCGAGGCGGGCCGGTCCGGCCGCCGGCTCGGAGCGGAGCCTGTCGTGCAGCTCCTTGCTCTGCTCGGTGAACCGCTGGGGCCCGCTGAGCGGGGGGACCCCGGAGACGCTCGAACCCGGTGCGAGCGGCGGGATGTACTGGGTCGGAGCCGTGGTCGCCGTGTACGCCGTCGCCACCGCGATCACCGCCGTCAGCCCGAGCGCCGCCCGGCTCAGCGCGCGCGAGCGGCGCTCGCAGGAGGTGCGTACGGCGGCTGCCGGGCGCGGTTCGAGGGAGACGGCCGGGCGGACCGAACCCATGCGTTCGCGCAGCCGGGCGGACCGCTGCGCGGGCGGCAGGGCGGCCAGCTCGGGGATCCGGGCGACCAGTGCGGCGTGCGCGTTCAGCAGGCGCAGGCCCGCCGTGGGCGTCGACGCCTCGATCTCGGCGGCCGTGTCGGGGAGGTCGAGGCCGACGCCGTCGTAGAGCAGGACGGCGCGGCGGTACGCGGTCGGCAGCGCGAGCAGGGCGTCCATCGTGATCCGGTCGGCGGCTTCGGCCGGGGCCTTGTCGGGGTGGCGGAAGGCCCGTCGGAACCGGTGCCAGGGGGAGAGGGCGTACTCGTACGAGGCCGCGCGCACCCACCCCACCGGATCGGGGTCGGTGGCGACCTCCGGCCAGCGCGCCCAGGCCTGGAGGAACGCCTTTTCGACGGCCTCCAGGGCGAGGGAGCGGCGGCCGGTGAGCAGGTACGCCTGGCGGACGAGGGCCGGGGCGGCGTAGGCGTACAGGGCGTCGTACACCTGGGCGGGGGTCAGGGGGCCGCTGTCGACGGGGGCTTCGGGCTCGGCAACGGCATCGGACTCTGGCGTGGCGGTGGGCTCTGCCGTGGCGTCGGGCTCTGCCGTGGCGGTGGGCGTGTCTGACCCGGGGGCGGGAGCGGGGTTGGTGGGGGCCTGCGGTGCGGGCGGCCGGGGCTGGGGCTCGGGCCGCGGCTCCGGGGGCTCCGGGGGGAGCGGGATGTGGTTGCTCCCGGCGGCCTTGCCGGGCGTCTTGCCGTCGTGGCGCGAGGAGCCGGCCGGCGGCTTCGGGGCCCGCTTGGCCGCCACCTTGGGCCGTTTGCGGGAGCCGACGGGCCGCGCCGGGGCCGGGGAGACCCGTACGGCGCCGGGGCCGGAACCCTTCGGGGTGTCGGGGGCGTGGGCCGCGGGGGCGTCGGCGGCCGGGGCCCGGGTGGCCGAGGTCTGGGCTCGGGGGGTTGCGGTGTCGGGAGGCCCGGCGGCCGGGGCCGGGGCTGCGGGTTCGGCGGGGTCGGCGGACGCCGCGAGGCGGGTGAGGAAACGGGCGTAGGCCTTTCGTTTCCGGCCCCGCGGCTGCGTCCGCCCGTTCTCCCACGAGCGGACCGTGGCAGGGCTGACCCCGACGGCCGCCGCCACCTCACCGTGCGTCAGTTCCGCGGATTCGCGCAGCCTTCGGCGTTCCTGGGGGGAGGGCAGGTCGGCCTCTCCTGAGGCGGAGGTCGTTCCGACGCCTTGTGTCATGCCACTCTCCCCGCGACCCGGTAGCTCTGCGCGAAAAAGTACATAAACGTATATTGGGCGACACCACGGACATTCGCCTGTTACCCACCCATAGCGCGTGTCGTTGGCACCATGACGGGGTGACCCAAGTGACCGAACGCGGTACCTCGTTGCCGGCGGCCCCGCCGGCCTCCGTGCGGCGCCGCTCGCCGGCGGCCGCCGCGTGTGTGCTGGGCGGCGCCGTGGCCGCAGGACTGGGGCTCGGCTTCCTGGCCGTGCTCGTGATCGTGCTGTGGATCAGCTCCCCCTATCCGGACAGCGGCCCCGGCGGCGCGCTGCACCTCGCGGCCGGGCTGTGGCTGCTCGCCCACGGGACCGAACTCGTGCGCTACGAAACCCTGTCGGGGGTGCCCGCACCCGTCGGGGTGACGCCGTTGCTGCTGGTGGCCCTGCCGGTGCTGCTGATGCGGCGGGCCGCGCGGCTGGGCAGCGCCTCGGGCGACGGCCGGGCGGACGGCCCGGGCGACGACGAGGTGCTGCCGGCCGGTGTCGTGTTCTCGGCGGTGACCTGCGGCTACCTCGGCGTCGGGGCGCTGGCGACGGTCTACGCCTCGGTCGGTCCCATGCCGGCCGACCCGCTGAGCGCGGCGTGGCACGTGCCGCTGGTGGCCGTACTGGCCGCAGCGAGCGGGGTGTGGGCGGCGCGGGGGAGGCCGCTGGGCGAGTTCCCGCGGTGGGTGCCGGGCTGGGCGGCGGGGGGCGTACGGAGGGCCATCGCGCGCCCCCGTTACGAGCTGGCGCTGCGCTCGGGTGCGGCGGGGGCCCTGGTGCTGGTGGGCGGTGGCGTGCTGCTGGTCGGGGCGTCGCTGGTGTGGCACGGGGCGGAGGTGCGGGGGTCGTTCCTGGGGCTGACCGGGGTGTGGTCGGGGCGGTTCGCGGTGTTGCTGCTGGCGGTGACGCTGGTCCCGAACGCGATGGTGTGGGGCGCGGCCTACGGCCTGGGGCCGGGCTTCGCGCTGGGTGCGGGGGCGACGGCGACACCGTTCGGCTCTGTGGGATCGCATGCGGCGCTGCCGAGGTTCCCGCTGCTGGCGGCGCTGCCGGGGGCGGGGGCGGGGACGCCGCTGACGTGGGCGGCGTTCGCCGTGCCGGTCGTGGCGGGGCTGGCGGTGGGGTGGTTCGCGGTGCGGCGGGCGCGGGAGGTCTCGTACGGGGAGACCGCGTGGACGGCGGTGCTGGGGGCGGTGGTGTGCGGGGTGCTGATGGCGGGGCTCGCGGCGGTGGCGGCGGGGCCGCTGGGATCGCGGGAGCTGGTGCGGTTCGGGCCGGTGTGGTGGCAGGTGGGGGGAGCGGCGGTGGGGTGGGCGGTGGTGCTGGCCGTGCCGGTGGCCGTGGCGGTGCACGGGTGGCGGGTGCGGCCGGTGAGGGGGGCGGGGGCGGTGGAAGTGGCGGACGAGTGGCACGACCCGGGTGTGCGGGAGCTGAGGTGGGCGGCGTTGCGGGAGGCGGCCGTGCCGATGGTCGCCCCGGCGGTGGAGTCGGTGGGGGTTGCCGAGCCGCCGGCGGTGGCGGCGGTTGAGGGGGAGGGTGGTGGGTCGCCTGCGGCGGTGGCGGCCGCGGATGGTGACGTACCGTCGGGGGCGGTGGCGGCCGCGGATGGTGACGCGCCGTCGGGGGCGGTGGCGGCCGTGCCGGTTGCGGCGGAGTTGGTGCCGGGGGTGTCCGGGGCGCGGGTGCTGTCGCGGCGGCCGGCGGTCTGACGGGCGCGGCGCCGTTGCCGGGGCTCCGCCCCGGACCCCGCGCCTCAAACGCCGGCGGGGCTGAAAATGCCCCGCCGGGCCTGCAATTGCCCCGGCGGGCCTGGAATTGTCGGCGGGGCTGGGATTGGCCCCGCGGGGCTGAGGCTGCCCCGGCGGGCCGGTAACCCCCGTCGGTCGGTTACTGGCGGACCTTGAGGGCCTTGCCCACCAGGTTGTCCGGGAGGAGGGTGTTGCATTCGAGTTCGGCCGTGCGCGTCAGGGCGTCGTCGCGGCAGACGTAGAAGTCCTTGTACGCCAGCTGGACCGCGTACGAGCTCGACGCCAGCAGCAGGGCGAGCGTCGCCGTCACCAGGCCGCTGACCGCCGCCGTGCGCTGGGGGCGGGCCGCCGGGCCGAGGTCGGCGACGCCGGCGCGGAGGGCGCTGATGCCCCAGTACAGCGCGAGTGCGCCCAGCAGGAGGCCCACCGACGGGATCCCGAAAACGCCGAAGAAGAACCCCCACATGCCTGCGAACAACGCGTAGCGGGCGCGGCGCTGGAGCGGGTCCGTCGGGTCCCAGCGGGCCGGACCCCCGGGGGCCGGGTCCTGGCCGGGGCCGCCGGGGCCGGTGTGACCGGGGCCGCCGCGCGGCTGCCACGGCTCGTCGGGCCTGCCCTCGGGCGGCGCTGCGAAGGGGTTGTCGTCGGTCGAAGAGTCGGGCTGACGGCGGTCCGGCATCGAGTGCGTTACTTCCCCTGTGTCGTGGGCGTGGCGTCGGCGCGTCGGCGTGAGCCACGTCGCGTCGCCTCACGCTACCGCCCGGCCGTGCCCCCGTCCCCCGGGGGCGGTCCCGTGTGCCGGTATCGTTGCAGGCGGTCCGCCGCTTCGTATGGTTCCCCGTATATCGGGGACCCGGAGTTTCGTATGACCGTACAAGTGCAAGCGATGCCCCCCAAGAAAGGGCCTCCCATGGCCGCCTCTCGCCTGGTCGTGCTGGTCTCCGGTTCCGGCACCAACCTCCAGGCCCTGCTCGACGCCATCGACGCCCACCCCGACGGCCCCGAGGGCTTCGGCGCCCGGGTCGTCGCCGTCGGCGCCGACCGCGACGGCATCGTCGGCCTGGAGCGCGCGGAAAAGGCGGGGATCCCGACCTTCGTGTGCCCGGTCAAGGCGTACGCCACCCGCGCGGAGTGGGACGCCGCACTCACCGCGGCCACCGCCGCCCACGAGCCGGACCTGGTGGTCTCCGCCGGGTTCATGAAGATCGTCGGGCCGGAGTTCCTGGACCGCTTCGGCGGCCGGTTCATCAACACCCACCCCGCCCTGCTGCCCGCCTTCCCGGGCGCGCACGGCGTCCGCGACGCCCTCGCCTACGGCGCCAAGTTCACCGGCTGCACCGTCCATTTCGTGGACAGCGGCGTGGACACCGGCCCCATCATCGCCCAGGGTGTCGTCGAGATCCGGGACGGGGAAGACGAAGCCGCTCTCCATGAGCGCATCAAGGAAGTCGAGCGCACGCTGCTCGTCGACGTCGTGGGGCGCCTGGCCCGGCACGGCTACCGCATTGAGGGACGAAAGGTAACAATCCAGTGACCGCCGTAGAGACCGCAGACAGCAGCAACGACCCGACCACGACCCAGCGGCCGATCCGTCGTGCGCTGATCAGCGTCTACGACAAGACGGGACTGGAAGAGCTGGCCCGCGGCCTGCACGAGGCGGGCGTCGCGCTCGTCTCCACCGGCTCCACCGCCTCCAAGATCGCCGCGGCCGGGGTGCCCGTCACCAAGGTCGAGGAGCTGACCGGCTTCCCCGAGTGCCTGGACGGCCGGGTCAAGACCCTGCACCCCCGCGTGCACGCGGGCATCCTCGCCGACCTGCGCCTGGAGGACCACCGGCGCCAGCTGGCCGAGCTGGGCGTGGAGCCCTTCGACCTGGTCGTCGTCAACCTCTACCCCTTCCTCGCCACCGTGCAGTCCGGTGCCACGCCCGACGAGTGCGTCGAGCAGATCGACATCGGCGGCCCCTCGATGGTCCGCGCAGCCGCCAAGAACCACCCCTCGGTCGCCGTCGTGACCAGCCCCGAGCGCTACGCCGACGTCCTGACCGCAGCCCGGGGCGGCGGCTTCGACCTGACCGCCCGCAAGCGGCTCGCGGCCGAGGCCTTCCAGCACACCGCCGCCTACGACGTGGCCGTCGCCTCCTGGTTCACGAACGGCTACGCGCCCGAGCCCGAGGCCGTCCTGCCCGAGTTCCTGGCCGGTGCCTGGCAGCGCAAGTCCACCCTCCGTTACGGCGAGAACCCCCACCAGGCGGCCGCCCTCTACACGGACGGTCAGCCGGGCGGGATCGCCAACGCCGAGCAGCTGCACGGCAAGGAGATGTCCTTCAACAACTACGTGGACACCGAGGCGGCCCGCCGCGCCGCCTACGACCACGAAGAGCCCTGCGTCGCGATCATCAAGCACGCCAACCCGTGCGGGATCGCCGTCGGCGCGGACGTCGCCGCCGCCCACCGCAAGGCGCACGCCTGTGACCCGCTCTCCGCGTTCGGCGGCGTCATCGCCGTCAACCGCCCGGTGACCGTCGAGCTCGCCGAGCAGGTCGCGGAGATCTTCACCGAGGTCATCGCCGCCCCCGGCTACGAGGACGGCGCGGTCGAGGTCCTGGCCAAGAAGAAGAACATCCGCGTCTTGAAGGTCGACGGCACCCCGCACCAGCCGGGTGACCTCAAGCCCGTCTCCGGCGGCGCGCTGCTCCAGCAGAGCGACCTGTTCCAGGCTGAGGGCGACGACCCGCGGAACTGGACCCTCGCGACCGGCGAGCCCCTCTCCGCCGAGGAGCTCGCCGAGCTCGCCTTCGCCTGGAAGGCCTGCCGGGCCGTCAAGTCCAACGCGATCCTGCTGGCCAAGGACGGCGCCTCGGTCGGCGTCGGCATGGGCCAGGTCAACCGGGTCGACTCCGCGAAGCTCGCGGTCGAGCGGGCCGGCGCCGAGCGCGCGCAGGGCTCGTACGCGGCCTCCGACGCCTTCTTCCCGTTCCCGGACGGGCTGGAGATCCTGACGGCGGCCGGCATCAAGGCCGTCGTGCAGCCGGGCGGTTCGGTCCGTGACGAGCTGGTCATCGAGGCCGCGAAGGCGGCCGGCGTGACCATGTACTTCACCGGTACCCGTCACTTCTTCCACTGATCGCACCCCGCACACGGCGAAGGCCGCGCCCCCCGTCCGGGGAGCGCGGCCTTCGCCGTCTTGCGAGCGGTACCGCTTACTTCTTCACGACGATCGTGCCGGCGGCACGGTCGTGCCAGCCCTGCAGCTTGCCGGAGTTGTCGAAGAAGGGGGAGAGGTAGACCAGGATCTGGCCGATGCCGCAGAGGAACGCGCCGACCATCGGGATGATCCAGCGGATGAAGCCGCCGCCGATGCCGGGGACCTGGCCGGTGTTCTCCTTGACGACCTTCAGGCCCAGGGCCAGCTTGCCGACCGTCGCGCCCACGAACGCGATCATCAGCCATTCGTAGAGCAGGGTGGCGACGAAGAAGACGAGGATCACGCCGAAGAAGGTGGCGATGATGCCGCCGGCGGCCTCGGCCTGGTCGTTGACGCAGCTCTGGTACGCGGAAGACGCGTAGTCCAGGCCGGTGCAGTCCTGGATGCTCTTCGACGCGCCGAAGGCGCTCGCGACACCGATCGCGCTGAGGATCGAGTACAGGACACCGATGACCAGGCCGTCGATCAGACGGGCGCCGAAGCGGCGGCCCATCGTCGCCACCTCGACGGTGCCGAGGCCGGCCACGTTGATGTAGCCGTTGTTCGCCTGGAGCGTGCCGGGGGCCGGGGGCATCGCACCGTAGGGCGGCTGGCCCGGCTGCTGCGGGTAGCCGTAACCGGGCTGGCCCTGCGGGGGGACGCCCTGCGGCGGAATGCCCTGGGGGGCCTGCTGCGGGTAACCGTAGCCGGGCTGGCCCTGCGGCGGCTGCTGCTGCTGTCCGTACGGGTTGTTCGGGTCGCCGAAGCTCATCTTTGGGTTGTTCCTCCGTGGAAGTGCGGGGACGCACGGCACTTTCGGAGGAAACACTGCGTTTTGCGGTCACCCCCCGGCACTGCCCGCGGCACTCATTGCCCGTCATCGTGGTCCCGGCGCAGGGGGATTGTCCAGCCGGTTCGCACAGCGGTCGGGACTTGTTGTGCAAGTGCAATGAAATGACCAAGAGGGTCCGGGACGCCGCCGGACGCCCGCCGGACGCCCGCCGGGGGCCTTGAGTGGAACCGGGGCCGCTCCATCCGGGAGGATGGGGGCATGACCGCCCAGATTCTCGATGGCAAGGCCACCGCAGCCGCGATCAAGTCCGAACTGACCGCCCGCGTGTCGGCGCTGAAAGCCCGGGGTGTCACCCCCGGCCTCGGCACCCTGCTGGTCGGTGACGATCCGGGCAGCCGCTGGTACGTCAACGGCAAGCACAAGGACTGCGCGGAGGTCGGCATCGCCTCCATCCAGCGCGAACTCCCGGCCACCGCCTCCCAGGAGGACATCGAGGCGGTCGTCCGGGAACTCAACGAGAACCCGGAGTGCACGGGTTACATCGTGCAACTCCCGCTCCCCAAGGGCATCGACACCAACCGCGTCCTGGAGCTGATGGATCCGCTCAAGGACGCCGACGGACTGCACCCCATGTCCCTGGGCCGGCTGGTGCTCAACGAGCCCGGCCCGCTGCCCTGCACCCCGTACGGGATCGTGGCGCTGCTGCGTCACCACGGCGTGGAGATCAACGGCGCCCACGTCGTCGTCCTGGGCCGCGGCGTCACCGTCGGGCGCTCCATCGGGCTGCTCCTGACCCGCAAGTCCGAGAACGCCACGGTCACCCTGTGCCACACCGGTACCCGCGACCTGCCGCGCCTGCTGCGGCAGGCGGACGTCATCGTCGCGGCCGCCGGGGTCCCGCACCTGGTCAAGCCGGAGGACGTGAAGCCGGGCGCGGCGGTGCTCGACGTCGGCGTCAGCCGCGACGAGAGCGGGAAGATCGTCGGCGACGTGCACCCGGGGGTCGCGGAGGTGGCGGGCTGGCTGTCCCCGAACCCCGGCGGCGTCGGCCCGATGACCCGCGCCCAGCTGCTCGTCAATGTCGTCGAGGCGGCGGAACGGACCACCAGTGCGGGTTGAGCACACCACCGGCCCGGCCGGGGGCGAGGGGGACCAGGGGCCTGCCGAGGCCCCCAAGTCCCGCCGGTTCCCTTCCGTCACCCGGGACACCGCCCGGCCCGAGGGCGGCGGCCGGGCCGCTCCGGGGGACGCCCCGGCGCCCGCACGGCAGTGGCCGATGCTCAGCGTCCTCGCCGCCACCGCGGCCGGGCTGCTGACGACGGCGACGGGCCACCCGCGGGTGGGCTGCCTGATCATCGGGATCGCCCTGATCGCGGCCGCCGTGATGCGGCGCGTGCTGCCGTCGGTGGGGATGCTCGCCGTCCGCTCCCGGTTCACGGACCTGCTGACCTACGGGGTGCTCGGCGTGGCCATCACCCTGCTCGCGCTGGTGATGGAACCCAAGCCGCCGCTGCACGTCCCGTTCCTGGAGACGGCGGTCCGCTTCACGGTCCGCTAGCCGCGCGGCGGGGTGGATTCGGGGCCCGGGCGGCCGTCCGGCCTTCGAACATCCGGGTCCGTGTGCCACGCACCACACGGGCCTGTGGGTTAGCCGCCCCCGGGGTCGGATAGCCTGACCGCGGATGTCTCTTCACGTCAAGATTTAGAGGACAGGGGAGCGGCGTCCTCCAGCACATGGGGCAGGGACGCCCCACCGCCAGCTGTCTAACGGAGAAGGCCATGACCCGCACTCCCGTGAATGTCACCGTCACCGGCGCCGCCGGCCAGATCGGCTACGCGCTGCTCTTCCGCATCGCGTCCGGTCACCTCCTCGGCGCGGACGTGCCGGTCAAGCTCCGGCTCCTCGAAATCCCCCAGGGCATGAAGGCCGCCGAGGGAACCGCCATGGAGCTCGACGACTGCGCCTTCCCGCTGCTCCGCGGCATCGACATCTTCGACGACCCGAACAAGGGCTTCGAGGGTGCCAACGTCGCGCTGCTCGTGGGCGCCCGCCCGCGCACCAAGGGCATGGAGCGCGGTGACCTGCTCTCCGCCAACGGCGGCATCTTCAAGCCGCAGGGCGCCGCGATCAACGCGCACGCCGCGGACGACATCAAGGTCCTGGTCGTGGGCAACCCGGCCAACACCAACGCGCTCATCGCGCAGGCCGCCGCCCCGGACGTACCGGCCGAGCGGTTCACCGCGATGACCCGCCTGGACCACAACCGCGCGATCTCGCAGCTGGCCGCCCGTACCGGCGCCGCCGTCTCCGACATCAAGCGCCTCACCATCTGGGGCAACCACTCGGCGACCCAGTACCCGGACATCTTCCACGCGGAGATCGCCGGCAAGAACGCCGCCGAGGTCGTCAACGACGAGCAGTGGCTCGCCGAGACCTTCATCCCGACCGTCGCCAAGCGCGGTGCCGCGATCATCGAGGCCCGTGGCGCGTCCTCGGCCGCCTCCGCCGCCAACGCCGCCCTCGACCACGTCCACACGTGGGTCAACGGCACCGCCGCCGGCGACTGGACCTCGATGGGTGTCCCGTCGGACGGCTCCTACGGCGTCCCCGAGGGCATCATCTCCTCGTTCCCCGTCACCACCAAGGACGGCAAGTACGAGATCGTCCAGGGCCTGGACATCAACGAGTTCTCCCGTACGCGCATCGACGCGTCCGTGGCGGAGCTGGTCGAGGAGCGCGACGCGGTGCGCGAGCTCGGTCTGATCTGACCGGCCGGGCCGGACCGCTGACCGGTCAGGCCCGTTCGAACCAATACGAACGACGAAACGCCCCGGCCAAACCTGGTCGGGGCGTTTTGGCGCGATTCGGCCTATCGCGTGATGTAGGGGGAACCTAAGGTCGGTCGGTGACCGAGACCCCGATTCCCCACCAGTCGACCGGTCCGGCCGGCTGGGGCGATCCCCGCGCCGGCCGCCCGCCGGTACACCCCTCGCTCAGCGAGGCCGGCCGGTTCCTCTGCGCGGGTACGTACCTCGACGCCGGATTCCGCGACCGGGTCATCGACGAGCTCTACGTCCACGAAGAGCGCATCGTCGCCCCCTCCTACGGCTTCGACGCCTCCCGGGTGCTCGCCCACGCGCTGCGCGCGCGCCGCGCCGAACTCGGCTGGGCGGCCGGGGTGCTCGGAGCCTGGTTCGTCGGCTCCCTCCTCACCGGTGGCGCGCTCATGCTGCTGCTCGTCCCGTTCCTCCTGCTGAGCTTCGCCGACTGGCTGCGCGGCCGGGGCACGCCGCTGCTGCGGGCGCTGGCCGTGATCCTGCGCGTCTACGTCTTCGTGGTGCTCGCCTTCACCCTGCTCTTCCTCGCCTTCGGCGGATTCGCCCTGATGAGCATGCTCGGCGACTCGGGCGGCCCCGGCGCCCTGTTCTTCACCCCGTCCTTCGGGAACACCGCGGCGGCCACCGCCGTCTTCTGGTGGGTGCCCGTCGTCTTCGCCGCCGTGGTCGTCGTCGTGGGCCTCCAGCGCGGCCACGTCTACCGGACCATCGCCACCGACCTCAACGAGCGCCGCTACGCCGACCACGCCGGCGACCCGGCCGAAGCGGCCCCGGGTGTGCGCTTCCATCGCGTGCGCGCCCGTATCCGGGCCGAGCAGCACGCGCCGGTGATCATGTACGACGTCAACGACCCGTTCTGCGGCGCCGGTGACGCCTACCGGCCCTGGCAGCTCTCCGTCGAACTGCGCCCGCGCGAGGACCTCGGCCCCGACCGCAAGCCGACGCCGGTCACCAACGCCCACCTCATCTCCAAGATCGCGCCGCTGCTGGAGCGGCTGCGGGTGCCCTCGCCGCACGGCTCCCTGGAGGCCGAGGCGGCCGTCGGTGACCGGCTGCGGGAACTCGTCGTCGACGAGTGCGTGTTCCTGCCCGCCAACGGGCTGCCGCACCGGGACGCGGCCCAGGCCATCCACGCCCAGTACGCGGAGCAGCGGGCCGCAGCCGTCGAGGAGGGCGGCGAGCGCCGCAGGCACTTCCTGCGCGTGCGGGTGGGCGGCTGGGACGAGAACCTCGTCGTCACCGTCTTCGTACGGGTCCACACCCAGGGCGGCATGATGATGCTGGAAGTGGCGCCGCACGTGCTGCTCCCCGTGGACGTCGCCTTCCACAACGCGGACGCCGACGCCCAGCGCTACCGCAACAACAACGGCTTCGGGAAGGCGGTCGCGGCCCTGCGGCAGACCCCGGGCTCCATCGCGGCCTCCGTCACCACCCTGGGCCGTGGCCTCGCGAGCTGGTGGCGGATCGTGACCGGCGGCCACGGCGGCGCCCGGCCCGAGGGGCCGCGCCTGTCGGTGCGCGAACTCGCCTCCGAGGACAACGGGTCGCTGTTCCACCTGATGGACCTGGACCGCTTCCTGAAAACGGTTCAGGACCGTGTGGTCGGCGGCGTTATCGTCGCCTTGCACGAAGCGGGCTGGCACACCGAGGAGTTCGCGAAGCGCGCCGTCAACGTCGCCGAGGGCGGGGTGTTCATCCAGTCGGTGAACGGCAGCGCGTTCAGCGTCGGCGGCAGCAACAACACCAACACCGGTCACCACAACAGCGGCAGGGGCAAGGGGAGCAGCGGTGGCAACTGACGGGAACAGTGCGGGCACGACGGGCGGGGGCCCGGCGGAGCCGTCCGTGACGCTCGGCGACATCACCGGCAGCGCGTTCAGCATCGGCGGCAGCAACAACACGAACACCGTCCGGCACGGGGGCGCCGGCGCCGAGGCGCCCACGCCGCAGGTGCTGCTCGACGCCGTACTGGAGCTGCGCGCCGCCCTCGTACGGCTGCCCCGGGGCGAGGACCGGTCGGCGCTGGACGCCGAACTGGACGGGGCCGCCGAGGAGCTGGAGACGGCGCGGGAGATCCGGCCCGGGCTCGCCGCCCGGCTGCGCGGGGCGCTGGAGCGCTGGGCCCCGCTGGTGGAGTCGGTCTGTGCGGCGACCGCGCTGGGCGAGCTGCTGATCACGCTGGGGGGCTGAGCCGTGGCCCCGCAGCCGCAGGGTGCACCCCGCTGGGACGCGCGCACGCAGCGCTGGGTGTGGGACGCCCCGGCCGGCGCCCCCGCCGGTACCCCGGCCCCGGGCCCCGCTTCCGCCCCCGCCGCGACGCCGCAGGCACCGCCGGCGTACGACCCGCTGGCGCCGACCGCACCGCAGGCTTACGACGGGAGCCCCCCGCAGGCCTACGACGGGAGCCGGCCGCCGGTGCACGAGGGGGGCCTGCCTTCGGTGCCGCCCCCGTACGACCCGCACCTGCTGCCGGGCCCGCCGCCACCGCCGCCCGTACCGCCGGGGCCCCCGCGCCCCGGGGGGCCGGGCGGGCGGTGGCTGACGCCGACCACGGCCGGCATCGCGGTGGCCGCCCTCGCGATCGGGGCGGCCGCCGTCTGGTTCGTCGAGCGCGGCTCCGGTCAGCCGTCACCGCACGCGGGGGCGTCGGCGTCGAGCGCCCCGGCGGACGGCGGCGCGTCCGGGTCGCGGTCGCCGCTCGGCTCGTCGTCCGGGAGCCCCTCCGGGAGCCCGTCCGCGAGCAGCGGCCCCAGTGCGGACGCGGCGCACGAGACGGTCCGGGATCCCAAGGGGTTCACCCTCGCCGTGCCCACCGGCTGGCTTCGGGAGGAGGCCGAGAGCGGCGTCTTCTACCGCTCACCCGACCGGACTTCCCTGCTCCAGGTCTTCCGCGTCAGCGAAGCGGATCTCAGCCCGCTCGGGGCCGTCCAAGGCGCCTCCACCGACCTGCGCGCCCGCACCTCGGGCTACGAGGAGATCCGCGTCGGACAGGTGCCGGGCTCCGCGGACGCCGCGGAACTGGTCTACGAGTACGACAGCGTGGAGTCCCACGGGCGGCGCCGGGGCGTGGAGCGCGTCTCGCGCACCCAGGACGGCGCCAAGTGGGCCGTCCTGACCGCCGGCCCGGCCGCCGACTGGACGGTCACCCTCCGCCACCACACGGCGGCGCTGGAAGCCTTCCGGCCGGGCGGCTGAGGCGAGCGCCGGTACCCGCCGGTTGGGGTTCAGTGCCCCATGGAGCCCGGCTTGTAGTGGCCCGGGACCAGCCGGCAGGTGACGCCGAACCGGTTCCAGGCGTTGATCGTCGTGATCACGGCGATCAGCTGGACCAGCTCGGTGTCCTCGAAGTGCCCGGCGGCGGCCGCGTAGACCTCGTCGGGAACGAAACCGTCCGTGAGGACGGTCACCGAGTCCGTCAGTGCGAGCGCCGCCAGCTCCTTCTCGGTGTAGAAGTGCCGGGACTCGCGCCAGGCGGAGAGCTGGACGAGGCGCTCGACGCGCTCGCCGGCCGCCAGGGCGTCCTTGGTGTGCATGTCCAGGCAGAAGGCGCAGTTGTTGAGCTGCGAGGCACGGGTCTTGACCAGCTCCACCAGGACCGGGTCGAGGTCCTTCTTGGACGCGATCTCCAGGGCGACCATCGCCTTGTAGACCTCGGGGGCGTGCTTGTACCAGTTCAGGCGGGCGGGCTCTTCGGGGGCGTATCCGGTGGCTTCGTTCGTCGTCATGCCCCCACCGTATGAGGCGGGCAGCCCGCCGATATGGTCCACATCCATGACGGAATCCTGGGCCACTTTCGGCGCCGACCTGCACCTCGACCTCGCCACCGGAAGGGGTCTGCGGGCCGGGCTGGCCGAGGCCCTGCGCGAGGCGGCGCGCAGCGGGCGGCTGGCGCCCGGGACCCGGCTGCCGTCCTCGCGCTCCCTCGCGGCGGACCTGGCCATCGCCCGCAACACGGTCGCGGAGGCGTACGCGGAACTCGTGGCCGAGGGCTGGCTGACGGCCCGCCAGGGCTCCGGCACCCGGGTCGCGGAGCGGGCCAGACCGCGCCGCACCGCTGCTGCGCCCGCCGCCCGGGTACGTCCCCCCGTGCACCGGGGGCCCGCGTACAGCCTGATCTCCGGCTCGCCGGACCTGGGCGGCTTCCCCCGCGCGGCCTGGGCGGCGGCGACCCGACGGGCGCTCGTGGGCGCCCCGAACGAGGCGCTCGGGTACGCGGTGGACGCACGGGGCCGGGTGGAGCTGCGCGAGGCGCTGGCCGGGTACCTGGCGCGGGCGCGCGGCGTCTACGCGGACCCCGGGCGCATCGTGCTGTGCGCGGGGTTCGCGCACGGGCTGATGCTGCTGTCGAAGGTGCTGCGGGGGCGGCGGGTACGGGACGTGGCGGTGGAGGGGTACGGCCTCGGCGTACACCGGGAACTGCTCACGGGGGCCGGGCTGCGGACGCACCCGCTGCGGCTGGACGCAGCCGGGGCGCGGACGGACGAACTGCCCGGCAAGGCGGTGGGCGCGGTACTGCTCACCCCGGCGCACCAATTCCCGACGGGGGTCGCGCTGACGCCGGAGCGGCGGACGGCGGCGGTCGACTGGGCGCGTACCACGGGCGGCCTGATCCTGGAGGACGACTACGACGGGGAGTTCCGCTACGACCGCCAGCCGGTCGGCGCGCTCCAGGGGCTGGACCCGGACCGCGTGGTCTACCTGGGGACGGCGAGCAAGTCCCTGGCGCCGGGGCTGCGGATGGGGTGGATGGTGGTGCCGCAAGCGCTGCTGGAGGAGGTGCTCGCGGCCAAGGGCCACACCGACTGGACCTCCGGCGCGGTGGAGCAGCTGACGCTGGCCGAGTTCATCCGGTCCGGGGCGTACGACCGGCACGTGCGGGGGATGCGCACGCGGTACCGCAGGCGCCGGGACGCGGTGGTCGAGGCGGTTTCCGCCAGGGCGTCGGTGACGGGGGTCGCCGGCATCGCGGCGGGGCTGCACGTGGTCCTGGACCTCGCGCGGGGCATGGAGCGGCCGGTGCTCCAGGCGGCGGCCGGGCAGGGCCTCGCCCTGGAGGGCCTGTCGGCCTTCCGCCACCCCCTTTCGGACCTGCCGCCGCGTGAGGCGGTGGTGGTCGGCTACGGCAACCCGCCGGACAGCGCGTGGTCGCCGACCCTGTCGGCCCTCCTGGCGGCCCTCCCGTAGGTGCCGGCGGGCGCCGGGTTCGGCTGACTCCTGCGGTCACCGGTCGGGCACCCGGCACCCCCCTCGGTCACCGGCCGGGTACCCGGCCCGCGTCACGGTTCGCCGAAGCGGGCCAGCGCCAGCGATCCCGCGACCGCCACCGCGAAGCCGAGGACGGCCAGCCACGTCAGGCCCTCCCGGGTGCGGTCCCCGAGCCAGGCCACGCCCACCACCGCCGGGCCGACCGTCTCGCCCAGGACCATCCCCGCCGTCGCCGCCGTCACCGAACCCCGCTGGAGCGCCGACGTGAGCAGCAGGAACGCCGCGCCCCCGCCCAACAGCAGGGCGTACAGCGCCGGGTTCGAGAGGTCCGGGCCGTCGATGAGGCGGACCGCCACCTCCACCACCCCGAAGCCGGTCCCCGCCGCCAGGCCCAGCGCGAGGGCCCGGGCGCGCCCGGGGAGACGGCCCGCAGCCGCCCCGGCGAGCAGCACCAGCGCCGCCACGACCAGCAGCGCCGGCCCCAGCCAGGGCGGCCCCGTCTGCGCGCCCTCCTCGCCGGAGGCCAGCCCCAGCATCACGAGCCCCCCGCACACCACCGCGACGGCCCCCCACTCCGCCCGGCTCAGCCGTACCCGCAGCAGCCGCGCCGCGACCACCGCCGTCACCGCCAGGCTCGCCGCGAGGGCGGCCCCCACGACGTAGATGGGAATGTGCCGCAGCGCCACGATCTGGAGGACGAACCCGATCGCGTCCAGGCCCAGCCCCGCCAGGTACCGCCACTGCCGCACCGCCCGCAGCAGCAGGGCCGCGTCCACCCCCGACCCCGTGCCCGGCTCCGCCGCCCGCGCGGCCACCGCCTGCAAGACCGACGCCGTTCCGAAACAGACCGCCGCCCCCAGCGCGCAAACCATCCCAATCAGCACGAACAGACTGTAGGTCACCGTCGTGACAAGGGTGTGACGACGGCCGGATTCCATCCCCCCGCCCCACCGCTCTAGGCTGTCGGGCAACGCAACCCAGGGGGAGCGAACCCGTACATGGACACCACCGACACCACGACCCGGCGCCGCATGCGCTCGGGCGCCGTCGCCCTCGGCGGCATGGGACTGCTCGCCGCCACCCTCGTGGCGTGCGGCAGCAGCGAGCCCGACAAGCGCTGCGCCGACCGCGCCACCCTGCAGAAGCTGAACGAGAAGGAGTGCAGCAGCGGCGGCCGCGGCGCGTACTACTACGGCGGCACCACCAGCAGCGGCAGGGTCAAGGGCGGCAGCTTCGACAAGTCCGCCGTCACCCGCGGCGGCATCGGCGGCCACGGCAGCTCCAGCGGCGGCTGAGGAAGGCCCCCGTGAAGCGGCACACCATCGAGCCCCGCCCCGACTGGCAGAAGACCGTCGAGGAGCAGGGCCTGATCTACCCCCTGACCCGCTACCCCGACGACTCCCTGCGCCCCTACTGGGACGAGAGCGCGTACTACTCCTTCTCGCTCCCCGAGGTCGAGGCGCTGGAGAACGTGGTCGAGGAGCTGCACGCCATGTGCCTCGCCGCGGCCGCC
Source organism: Streptomyces sp. NBC_00539 (assembly GCF_036346105.1). Classification (GTDB taxonomy): domain Bacteria; phylum Actinomycetota; class Actinomycetes; order Streptomycetales; family Streptomycetaceae; genus Streptomyces. The sequence continues at coordinate 2,848,167 of NZ_CP107811.1, read as the reverse complement.
CACATCGTCGAGCAGAACCGTTTCGCGGACCTCGGCATCAACGATGCCGAACTCGCCGCCCGCATCGCCGAGTCCTGGCGGCGCCGCGCCGAACAGCCGTCCCTCTACGGCCGTTTCGACCTGCGCTACGACGACTGCGGCGCCCCGGCCAAGCTGCTGGAGTACAACGCGGACACCCCCACCTCCCTGGTCGAGGCGGCGAGCCCGCAGTGGTTCTGGATGGAGGAACGCTTCCCCGGCGCCGACCAGTGGAACTCGCTGCACGAGCGCCTCGTCGAAGCGTGGCGCCGGCAGGCGGAACTGCTGCCCCCCGGGCCCGTCCACTTCGCGCACTCCGAGACCGATGAGCTCGGCGAGGACCTGATGACGGTCGCCTACCTCCAGGAGACCGCCGAGCAGGCCGGTCTGGCCACGCACGCCCTGTCCGTGGAACAGATCGGCTGGGACAGCCTGTCCGGCCGGTTCGTCGACGACAGGCTGCGGTTCATCCGCAGCTGCTTCAAGCTCTACCCGTGGGAGTGGCTGGCCGAGGACGCGTTCGGCCCGCAGGTCCTCGCCACGTACGACCACGGCGGCGGCTCCGGCAGCACCTGCTGGATCGAGCCCCTGTGGAAGATGCTGCTCGCCAACAAGGCGCTGCTGGCGATCCTGTGGGAGCTCTTCCCCGAGCATCCCAACCTGCTGCCCGCCTATCTCGACGGGCCGCGCGAGCTCGCGGGAACCACCGGGTTCGCGGCCAAGCCGCTGCTGGGCCGCGAGGGCGCGGGCGTCACCCTGCACCCGGTGGGCGGGGAGCCGTTCGCGCCGGAGGAGGACGAGACGTACGTCTTCCAGGCCCTGGCCCCGCTGCCGGACTTCGACGGCAACCGGGTGGTGCTCGGCGCGTGGGTCGTCGAGGAGGAGGCGGCGGGACTGGGCATCCGGGAATCGGCGGGGCCGGTCACGGACGAGTACGCCCGCTTCCTGCCCCACGTCATCCTCTAGGCCCCTCGGACGGGTCCCGTCAGACGGCCAGCACCGTCCGCAGCCGGTCCAGGCCCCAGTCCAGGTCCTCCTTGCTGATCACCAGCGGAGGGGCGATCCGGATGGTCGATCCGTGGGTGTCCTTCACCAGCACCCCCAGCTCCATCAGCTTCTCGGAGATCTCCCGGCCCGTGCCGCGCGCCGGGTCGATGTCGACGCCCGCCCACAGGCCGCGGCCCCGTACGGCGGTCACGGCGCCACTGCCCACCAGCAGGTTCAGCTCCCGGTGCAGGTGGTCGCCGAGCTCGGTGGCGCGCTGCTGGTACTCGCCGGTCCGCAGCATCGCGATCACCTCCAGGGCGACGGCACAGGCCAGCGGGTTCCCGCCGAAGGTGGACCCGTGCTCGCCGGGCCGGAACACCCCCAGCACGTCCCGGTCGGCGACCACGGCGGAGACGGGGACCACGCCGCCGCCCAGCGCCTTGCCGAGGATGTACACGTCCGGCACGACCCCCTCGTGCGCGCACGCGAAGGTCTCGCCGGTACGGCCGAGGCCCGACTGGATCTCGTCCGCCATGAACAGGACGTTCCGCTCGCGCGTGAGTTCCCGTACGCCCTGGAGGTAGCCGGCCGGCGGGACGAGGACGCCCGCCTCGCCCTGGACCGGCTCCAGCAGCACGGCCACGGTGTTCGAGGTCAGGGCGTGGGAGAGCGCGGTGAGGTCCCCGTACGGCACGATCTCGAACCCGGGGGTGTACGGCCCGAAGTGGTCGCGGGCCTCGTGGTCCGTCGAGAAGGACACGATGGTGGTGGTCCGGCCGTGGAAGTTGTCGGCCGCCACGACGATCTTGGCATGTCCGTCCGGGACGCCCTTGACCTCGTACCCCCACTTGCGGGCGGTCTTGACCGCCGTCTCCACGGCCTCCGCACCCGTGTTCATCGGCAGCACCATCTCCTTGCCGCACAGGGCGGCGAGTTCGGTGCAGAAGTCCGCGAAGCGGTCGTGGTGGAAGGCGCGGGAGGTGAGGGTGACCCGCTCCAGCTGCGCGCGGGCGGCGTCGATCAGACGGCGGTTGCCGTGGCCGAAGTTGAGCGCCGAGTAGCCGGCGAGCATGTCGAGGTACCTGCGGCCCTCCACGTCGGTCATCCACGCGCCCTGCGCCGACGAGACGACGATCGGGAGCGGGTGGTAGTTGTGCGCGCTGTGCGCGTCGGCGGAGCGGATGGCATCAGCAGTCTTCGACACGGGGTCTCCGATCGTCCGTCAGGCAGTCGACGAGGGTGGCGTCACTTTCCATGTTCGCTCGTATACCGGACGGAGAAACCTTTCTCGTGGCGTGCCCGCTAAGGTGGGCCGTACGCACGGCGACTGGCGCACGGGGAAACGACTCCGGGGGAGTCGTGCGGGCAGGACCGCACACAGGGCCGCTCGCCTGGGCCTCGCGGGGACGAGACCAGACATCGACCCCGGAGGACCGCCATGACAGCGCGCCGCCATCCCGCCCTTTCCGCGACCGACCCCGAGCTGGCGTCGTTCGTCGCGGCCGAGGAAACCCTCCAGGCGCAGACGCTCCGCCTCATCCCGAGCGAGAACTACGTGTCGGCGGCGGTGCTGGAGGCCTCCGGCACCGTCCTGCAGAACAAGTACAGCGAGGGCTACCCGGGCCGCCGTTACTACGAGGGCCAGCAGAACATCGATCGCGTCGAGGCCCTCGCCGTCGAGCGGGCCAAGGGCCTGTTCGGCGTCGACCACGCGAACGTGCAGCCGTACTCCGGTTCCCCGGCGAACCTGGCCGTGTACCTGGCCTTCGCCCGGCCGGGCGACACGGTGATGGGCATGGCGCTGCCGATGGGCGGGCACCTCACGCACGGCTGGGGCGTCTCGGCGACGGGCTCCTGGTTCCGGGGCGTGCAGTACGGGGTCCGCGCCGACACCGGGCTCGTCGACTACGACGCGGTCCGCGACCTCGCCCTCGCCGAGCGGCCGAAGATCATGTTCTGCGGCGGTACCGCGCTCCCGCGCACGATCGACTTCGCGGCCTTCGCGTCGATCGCCAAGGAGGCGGGCGCCCTCCTGGTCGCGGACGTGGCGCACATCGCGGGCCTGATCGCGGGCGGGGCGCACCCGAGCCCGGCGGGTCACGTGGACGTCATCTCCACGACCACCCACAAGACCCTGCGGGGTCCGCGCGGCGCGATGCTGATGTGCCGGGAGGAGCACGCGAAGGCCATCGACAAGGCGGTCTTCCCGGGCCTCCAGGGCGGCCCGCACAACCAGACGACGGCGGGCATCGCGGTGGCCCTGCACGAGGCGGCGCAGCCGGCCTTCGTCACGTACGCGCACGCGGTCGTCGCCAACGCGAAGGCGCTGGCCGCGTCGTTGCTGGAGCGGGGGTTCGACCTGGTGTCCGGGGGTACGGACAACCACCTGATCCTGATGGACCTGACCTCGCGGGGGGTGCCGGGGAAGGTGGCGGCGAAGGCGCTGGACCGGGCGGGGATCGTGGTGAACTACAACACGGTGCCGTTCGACCCGCGCAAGCCGTTCGACCCGTCGGGGATCCGGATCGGGACGCCGTCGCTGACGTCGCGGGGGCTGTCGGTGGAGCACATGCCGGTGGTGGCGGACTGGATCGCGCGGGCGGTCGACGCGGCCGGTTCCGCGGACGAGCGGACGCTGACCGCGATCCGCGCGGAGGTCTCGGACCTCATGGCCGCCTTCCCGGCCCCGGGGCTCCCCCTCTCCTGACGCGGCGAACCAGCCCCGCCGCGCGGGGCAGGCGCGGGGTCCGGGGCGGAGCCCCCTGGGAACCCGGCTCCGCCGGGCACCGGGCTCCGCCCGGACCCGCGCCTCAAGCGCCGGCGGGGCCGGGTGGGGCCGGCGGGGCTGTGTGGTGCGGGCGCCCCGCGGTCCCGTCCCAGCCCGCACGACCAGCGGAAAGCGGTCGCTCGGCCGGGGCGGGATCCGGTCGGGGCGCTACCGGTCGGTACCGGGGCCGGCTCGGCGGGGCAGGGGTCGCGACCCGGAAGGTTCCGGCCAGCGGCGGGCCCGAGCCCGCCCCCGCACCTGAGAGAATGAACCCATGGCTTCTGATCGTCCTCGCGCGCTCTCCGGCATCCAGCCCACCTCCGGTTCGTTCCACCTCGGGAACTACCTCGGAGCCATCCGGCAGTACGTCGCCCTGCAGGAAACGCACGACGCCTTCTACATGGTCGTCGACCTGCACGCGATCACCATGCCGCAGGATCCGAAGGACCTCCGCGCGAACACCCGGCTCTCCGCCGCGCAGCTGCTCGCCGCCGGTCTGGACCCCGAGCGCTGCACGCTCTTCATCCAGAGCCACGTCCCCGAGCACGCGCAGCTCGGCTGGGTCATGAACTGCATCACCGGCTTCGGCGAGGCCAGCCGGATGACCCAGTTCAAGGACAAGTCCGCCAAGGGCGGCGTGAACAACGCCACCGTCGGCCTGTTCACGTACCCGATCCTCCAGGTCGCCGACATCCTGCTCTACCAGGCCAACGCCGTCCCCGTCGGCGAGGACCAGCGCCAGCACATCGAGCTCACCCGGGACCTGGCCGAGCGCTTCAACCAGCGTTTCGGACCGACCTTCACGCTGCCCGCCGCGCACATCGTCAAGGAGGTCGCGAAGATCTACGACCTCCAGGACCCGGCCAGCAAGATGTCGAAGTCCGCGTCGTCCCCCAAGGGCCTGATCAACCTCCTCGACGAGCCCAAGGTCACCGAGAAGAAGATCAAGAGCGCGGTCACCGACACCGAGGCCGAGATCCGCTTCGACACGGCGAACAAGCCCGGCGTCAGCAACCTGCTCACGATCTACTCCACCCTCACGGGCGAGTCGATCCCCGCCCTGGAAGCCTCCTACGAGGGCAAGGGGTACGGCGCGCTCAAGACGGACCTCGCCGGCGTGATGGTCGACTTCGTCACACCGTTCCGCCAGCGCACGCAGGAATACCTGGACGACCCGGAGACGCTGGACTCCGTCCTGGCCAAGGGTGCGGAGAAGGCCCGCGCGGTCGCCGCCGAGACCCTGGCCCAGGCGTACGACCGGCTCGGTTTCCTGCCCGCCAAGCACTGACCGACGAGAGCCCTGGCGGTCCGGGGGGTGGTGGCGCCACACTGAGGCGGCACCACCCCATCGGGGACAGACAGAAGCGACAGACGGAGGAGACACACGTGGGGACCGTAACGCTCGGCGTTTCGATCGCGGTCCCGGAGCCGTACGGCAGCCGCCTCCAGGAGCTGCGCGCGGGCTTCGGGGACGCCGCCGCGCACGGCATCCCCACGCACGTCACCCTCGTCCCGCCCACCGAGGTCGCCGCCGACCGGCTCCCGGCGATCCGGGCCCACCTCGCCGAGGTCGCGGCGGGCTTCCGCGCCTTCGCGATGCGGCTGGAGGGCACGGGAACCTTCCGCCCGCTCTCGCCGGTCGTCTTCGTCAAGGTGGTGGAGGGCGGCTCCGGCTGCACCCTCCTCCAGGGCCGGCTCCGCGACCCCGAGGGGCCGCTGGAGCGCGAGCTGGCGTTCCCGTACCACCCGCACGTCACCGTCGCCCACGGGATCTCCGAGGAAGCGATGGACGTGGCGTTCAGTACGCTCGCCGACTACTGCGCCGAGTGGCTGTGCGAAGGCTTCGCGCTCTACGAGCAGGGCTCGGACGGCGTCTGGCGGAAGCTGCGCGAGTACCCTTTCGGCCCCGGCCCGGCGGGCCTCCCGGCGCAGTCGGGTCCGGCGAACGAGGCGGCCGGGGCGGCCATACGGCGCTCCTGACGGAGGGGCCGCAGGGCCTGGAAGGTGCGGAACCTGAGCCTCCGTAGGACCAGGGCGTGAAACGGCCGTCCCATCGAGTGCGCTTGGCGAAAAGTCACAATCGACGACCGTAGTCCCCTAGCGGTGCAAATCCGGCTATTTCCGGCATCCCATTTACGGTGACCCCATGGACTGGCTGACGAAGATCCCGGTGATCGGGCCGCTGGCGGCCGCCCTGATGCGTACGCACGCCTGGCACTCGTACGAGCGGCTCGACCGCGTCCACTGGACCCGGCTCGCAGCGGCGATCACTTTCATCAGCTTCCTCGCACTGTTCCCGCTGATCACGGTGGCCGCCGCCATCGGCGCGGCACTCCTCAGCCAGGAGCAGCTGGACCGCCTCCAGCAGAACCTGGCCCACCAGGTCCCCGGCATCTCCGACCAGCTCGACCTCAACGGACTCGTCGCCAACGCGGGCACCGTCGGCCTCGTGGCGGGCGGCCTGCTGCTCTTCACCGGCATCGGCTGGGTCGGCTCGATGCGCGACTGCCTGCGCGCCGTCTGGCGGAAGGACGACGAGGACCAGGGCAATCCCGTCGTCCGCAAGGGCAAGGACGCGCTGGTACTGCTCGGCCTCGGCGGCGCCGGCCTGGCCTCGGCCACCGCCTCGATCATCGGTTCCAGCGCGGTCGGCAAGTTCGGCGACGTGCTCGGCGTCCCCCGGCACGGCGCGGGCGGCGTGGTCCTGCGTACGGGCGCCTTCCTCGTCAGCGTCCTGGCCGCCTTCCTGCTGCTGCTCTACCTCCTGACCCTGCTCCCCGGGGTCCACCCGCCGCGCGGGCGCCTGATCCAGGCGGCCCTCATCGGCGCGGCCGGTTTCGAGCTGCTGAAACTGCTGCTCAGCGGCTACATCCGGGAGGTCGCCGGGAAGAGCATGTACGGGGCCTTCGGCGTGCCGATCGCCCTGCTGCTCTGGATCAACTTCACGGCGAAGCTGCTGCTGTTCTGCGCCGCCTGGACGGCCACCCGGGACGACGACCGCGCCGAGCAGCCGGGCGACACGCACGAGGCGCCCGTGGCCGAGCGGGCCTGAGGGCCGAAGGCCCCCACCAGCCCCGTTCCCCCACCAGCCCCTCGTCCCCGACACCGGCTCCCCGTCCCTATACCGGCTCCCCGTCCCTACAACAGCTCCTCGTCCGCCGGCCGGCGCCCGCGCCGGCCGAGCGGCCACCGCCGGTTGAAGGCGAACGCGCCGCCCGCCAGCGCGGCCAGCGCCCCGCCCGCGATGCCCAGCGCGGTACCGAGCCCGCTGTCGCCCGGGTCACCGCCGGCCGCCGCCCGGCTCTGCTCGTGCGACAGGGCGGGCGCCCCCTTCGACTTGGTGTCCGCACTCTTCGGCGGCACCAGCTCACCGACCGGCTTGACCTTCCCGACCGCCGAGAAGCCCCAGTCGAAGAGTTCTGCGGTCTCCTCGTACACCGAGTTGATCCCACCGGCGCCCGGGTCCATCACCGTGACCAGCAGGCTCTTCTCGCCGCGCTTCGCCACGCCGGTGAAGGTGGAACCGGCCATGCTGGTGTTGCCGTTCTTCACCCCGGCGATGCCCTTGTAGGGGGAGATGCCGCCCGCGCCGGTCATCAGCCGGTTGGTGTTCTGGATCTCGAAGGAGTCGCGCGCCTTGCCCAGCTGCCGGCCACCGGGGAACTGCGCGCTCGCAGTGCCGCAGTACTCCCGGAAGTCCTTCTTCTGGAGCCCGGAGCGGGCGATGAGGGTCAGGTCGTAGGCGCTCGACACCTGGCCGGGGGCGTCGTACCCGTCGGGGGAGACCACGTGGGTGTCGAGGGCCTGGAGCTCCTCGGCGTGCGCCTGCATGTCCTTGACGGTCTTCTCGATGCCGCCGTTCATCGCCGACAGCACGTGCACCGCGTCGTTGCCCGAACGGAGGAAGACCCCGAGCCACAGGTCGTGGACGGTGTACTCGGCGTCCTCCTTGACCCCGACCAGACTGCTGCCCGCGCCGACGTCGGCCATCTCCTCCTCGGTCACCTTGTGCACCTGGTCCTTGGGCAGGGTCGGCAGCACCGTGTCCGCGAACAGCATCTTCATCGTGGAGGCCGGCGGGAGCCGCCAGTGCGCGTTGTGCGCGGCCAGCACCTCGCCGGTGTCGGCGTCCGCCACGATCCAGGACCGCCCCGTGAGGTTCGCCGGCAGGGCCGGGGCCCCGGGCAGCAGGTTCACCTGGGTGCCGGGCTGCCCCAGCGCGGCGCCGCCGACGCTGGACATCGACGAGGGCGGTGCGGCGGACCTGGGAAGCTTGCCCTTCCCGTCCGCCGGCGGCGCCGACGGAACCGCCGGGCGGGCGTGTGCGGGCGCCGAGAGCATCGCGGGGACCAGGAGTGCGGCGGAAAGGACCGTCAGGGCGGTCTTCTTGGCAGACACGCAGGTGAAAGTACATCCCGATGGGCTGACGGCAGCCGCGCGGAGGTCAACCCGCCGCATCCGACGCCGGTACAGCCCACCCCGGCGCGTCGGTACGGGCGAGGAAACCGATACTGAGGGCATGAAACTCAGCCGCGCCGCCTCCTGGTTCCTGCTCGCCTTCGGAGTGTGGAGCTGGTTCATCTGGGTGACCTTCGTCCGGAATCTGTGGAAGAACGGAAGCGGCCTGTCCTTCGACGCGGCCGGGGACCCTACGGCGTACTTCTGGGTCCACCTTCTCCTCGCGGTCACGTCCTTTCTCCTGGGGACGGCCGTTGGGGTGATCGGGTTGCGTGGTGTGCGGGCGCTGCGGCGTGAGTCACGATGACCGTATTCGTCCTCGCGGTGGTCGCGCTCGCGGTGCTGCTCCTGTTGGCCCTGGTGCACCGGTGGCTGTGGGCCCGGCTGGTCCGTGACACCACCCGACCGGGTGGTCCCGCGCGCAGGGCGGGGACCGTGCTCGCCTTCGCCCTGCCGGTGCTCGCGGTCACGGCGCTGGTGGCGGGGCACGCGGGGGCGCCGTTCTGGCTCCAGCGCGCGGTGGCCTGGCCGGGGTTCATGTGGCTGGCGGTGCTGCTGTACCTGACGATGGCGATGCTGGTGGCCGAGCCGGTGCGCCGGCTGTGGCTGCGCCGGACCGCGGCGCGTACGCCCGCGCCGGTGCCGGCGCCCGTACCGGCCGCCGTGTCCCCGGAGCCCGGGCCGGAGCCGTCGTCCCCGCCGGGGTCCGGGCCGGAGGCCGCCCCCGCTCCCGCCCCCGTCGACTTCACCCGGCGGCGGTTCGTCGCCCGTACCGTCGGCGGGGCCGCGGCGGCCGCGGCCCTCGCCACCGTCGGCGCCGGGACGTACGGGGTGCTGCGCGGCCCGCGCGTCAAGCGCGTGCAGGTGCCCCTCGCCCGGCTGCCCCGCGCGGCGCACGGCTTCCGGATCGCGGTCGTCAGCGACGTCCACCTCGGCCCGATCCTCGGCCGGGCGCACACCGCCCGCATCGTGGAGACCGTCAACCGCACCCAGCCCGACCTCATCGCCGTCGTCGGCGACCTCGTGGACGGCAACGTGCACGACCTCGGCCCGGCCGCCGAACCGCTGCGCGGACTCAGGGCCCGGCACGGCTCCTTCTTCGTCACCGGCAACCACGAGTACTTCTCCGGCGCGCAGCAGTGGATCGACCACGTGCGCGAGCTCGGCCTCCAGCCGCTGGAGAACGCCCGCCGCGCCCTGCCGTACTTCGACCTCGCCGGGGTCAACGACGTCCAGGGGGAGGGCGAGGGCCACGGCCCCGACTTCCAGGCGGCCCTCGGCGACCGCGACCGCAGCCGGACCGCCGTGCTCCTGGCCCACCAGCCGATCGTCATCCACGACGCCGTCCGGCACGGCGTCGACCTCCAGCTCTCCGGCCACACCCACGGGGGCCAGCTCTGGCCGGGCAACTACATCGCCGAACTCGCCAACCCCACCGTCGCCGGACTCGAACGCTACGGGGACACACAGCTGTACGTGTCGCGCGGAGCGGGTGCCTGGGGACCGCCCGTCCGGGTGGGCGCTCCGTCGGACATCACTGTGGTCGAACTCGCCTCATACCAGGCTTGAGCAGGCATCGCGGGCCTTCCGGTGGCTGATATTCCGTGATTGGCTGACCGATAATCGGTGCGCCTAACGTGAATTGCGGGGTCAGAGGATGGGGTCTGTCAGACCTGGGGTCATTGCGGCCGGTCTCGTCCTCGCGGCGGCCGCGGGCATCGCGGCCTGGCAGCTCCTGCCCGACGGCGAAGGCCGCGGCGCGATCAGGGTCGGCACCAGCGATTCGGTCTCCAGCCTCGACCCGGCCGGGGCGTACGACGCGGGGTCCTGGGCCCTGTTCAGCAACGTCTACCAGTCGCTGCTGACCATCAAGCCCGGCTCGGACACGCCGGTACCGGACGCGGCCTCCGACTGCGCGTTCGTCGGGCAGCAGCTCACCACGTACCAGTGCCGCCTCCGTCCGGAGGTGAAGTTCTCCAACGGGCGTGCCGTCACCGCCGAGGACGTCAAGTACTCCTTCGACCGGATCAAGGCGATCAACGCCGACCAGGGTCCGGCCTCGCTCTTCGACACCCTGGCGTCGGTCAAGGCCGACGGCGGCACCGTCACCTTCACCCTCAAGGCTCCCGACGCCACCTTCCCCTTCAAGATCGCGACGGGCGCGGCCTCGATCGTCGACAAGGACGCGTACCCGGCCAAGGCCCTGCGCGAGGGGGACAAGGTCGACGGCTCGGGCCCCTTCACCCTCGCCGGCTACGAGGCCGGCGCGAGCGCCGAGCTGAGGCCCAACCCGACGTACAAGGGCCAGGCCAAGCCGGCCCTCGCGGGCGTCACCGTCAAGTACTTCAAGGGCTCCGCGGAACTCAACAAGGCCTGGACGGACCGGAAGATCGACGTCGCCCACCGCGACATGCCGCCCGAGGTGCTCGCCGGCCTCGGCCCCGGCCTGCAGGACACCCGCTACCAGGTCTCCGGCGGTACCGAGACCCGCATCATGATCTTCAACGTGCGGCCCGGATCGGCCACCGCCCGGCCCGCCGTGCGCCAGGCCATCGCCGCCCTGCTGGACCGCTCCAAGCTGGCCGCCGACATCCACAAGGGCACGGTCACCCCGCTCTACTCGCTCGTGCCGGCCGGAGTCGCCGGGCACAGCACGCCGTTCTTCGACACCTACCCCAAGCCCGACGAGGCGGCGGCGAAGAAGATCCTCAAGGACGCCGGGATCACCACGCCCGTCTCGCTGACCCTGGGTGTCAACGAGCGGGGCGCCAACGTGCAGGAGGCCGACGCGATCGCCAAGCAGCTGTCGGCGACCGGCCTGTTCCAGTTGAAGATCAAGACGGTCGCCACGTTCCAGGACTACCAGAAGCAGTACGCGGCCGGCGAGTTCGACGCCTACACCCTGGGGTGGATCGCCGACTTCCCGGACGCGGACAACTTCCTCGCGCCGCTCGTCGCCACCGGCTCCAGCATGAACAACGGCTACTCCGACAAGGCCGTGGACGACCTGATCGCCCGCACCCGCGGCCACTCGACCCGGGGCGAGGCGGCCCCCGACTTCCGCGAGCTCCAGAAGCTGGTCTCGCAGCAGGTCCCGATCCTGCCGATCTGGCAGAAGAAGGACTACGTGATGTCCCGCGAGGCCGTCGGGGGAGCGCAGTACCTGTCCGACGGGACGGGCGTGTGGCGCCTGTCGGAACTCAACTGGCTCTAGGAAGAGACGGCCTCAGGCCGTCCCTGCCGTCTCCCGCGGACCAGGACTCCCGCGGACCGTGACTCCCGCGGACTAGGACGTCTCCTCCGGATACGGGTCGGAGGCGCGCTTCTTGCGGGAGACCGCGGTCTGGGCCATGCCCGGCAGGAAGTCCGCGAACAGTTCGTGCACCTCGCGCACCAGCGGCCGCAGCACCCGGAACCGGGCGAGGACGATGCCCCGCGTCGTGAGCTGCGCGCCGCGCTCGGCGAGCCGGCGGGTCTTCTCGCTGTCCGGTGAGCGGTCGAAGACCCAGTACAGGACCAGCCCCATCTGCGAGAGCCACATCAGCTCGGGCAGTACGTCGGCCAGTTCCTCCGGTACCTTCGTCTTCGCGCCCGCCAGCACCTCGCGGTGCATGTCGATCGCCGCCTTGCGCGCGGGTTCCGATTCGGGCGAGAAGGGGCTGAGCGGGCTCTCCGGGTCGGCGGCGTTCTTGAAGAACTGCGAGGCGAACTCGTGGTACGGGGCCGCGATGTCCAGCCAGCTGGTCAGGACGCCCGCCAGCCGCTTCTGCAAGTCGCTCTCGTTGTCCAGGATCGGCCGGACCGCCGCCTGGTGGGCGGCGCCGATCCGGTCGTAGAACCCCTGGACCAGGTGTTCCTTCGAAGCGAAGTAGTAGTACGCGTTGCCGACCGAGACCCCCGCCTCCTTGGCGATGACCCGCATCGTCGTCTTGTCGAACCCGCGCTCCTGGAACAGGCGGAGGGCGGTTTCGAGGATGAGGGTGCGGGTCTGTTCGCTCTTCGGAGCCTTCTGGTCGGTCACGGTGTACGACCCTATCGGGGTACGGCGCAGTGGTCGTCACAGGCCGGTTCTTCCGCCCCCGCACCGCCGTTGGTACGGACCGCGGCCCGCCAGGCGGAGGCGGTGTACATGGCGGCGCGGGCGAAGGGGCGGCCCGCGGGGGTGGCCAGCCAGTTGGCCCTCGGCCGGTGCTCGGCCAGGGCCCACAGGCACACGATGAAGGCGTCGGTGCCGGTCCAGATCTGGCCGGTGTCCCCGACCACGGTGATCCGGCGCAGCGTCGCCGCGTGGTCCAGGCCGGGGAACCGCTGCCGGGCCCCGTACGATCCGGCGGGGACCAGCCGCAGCGGCACGAGCCACCGCTGTCCGAGGAGCCAGTGCCGGATGTGCACGCACAGCGGGCAGTGCGCGTCGTAGAGCACGGTCAGGTGCCGGATCGGTGCGGTCGCGCCGGCCACGGGGGCTCAGGCCCCGGCCGGGGCGGTCCACCCCTGGGGGGCGACCGGCGGGGTCTGCTGGCGCTCCATGATGCCGCGGCGGCGCATCTTGTTGAGCACCCACACGTTGCCGAGGTGCATCACGCCGAGCACGAGCAGGACGACGCCGAGCTTCACCGAGAGCGCCTCGAACAGCCCCCGGGCCTCCTGGATGGTGTCGGCCGAGCGCAGGTAGAGGGTCACGAAGCCGATGTTCACCAGGTAGAACCCGACGACCAGCAGGTGGTTCACGGCGTCGGCGAGCTTCTCGTTGCCCTGGAGCACATCGGCGATGAAGACCCGCCCGTTGCGCGTCAGGGTCCGGGCGACCCAGACGGTGAGCCCGATGCTGATGACCAGGTAGATGACGTACGCAACCACGGTGAGATCCATGGCCCAGCCCCTTTGAACGTGTTCAACTGCTGACGTCGCTGACTCTAGTCCTCTTTTTGAACAGGTTCAAGGGTGGTGGAGGGTGCGGTTCGAGGCGGAATGCGGCAGCACTACGACGGGCCCACCGAGGGGCCGTCCACGCCCTCGCTTCGGCAACGGCAAAGGCCCGCACCCCCTCAAGGGGGCACGGGCCTCAGACGGCCGGCGGTCTCAGCCGGGACCGCCGGACGGAGTCCGGCGCGTCAAAGGATCAGAAGCGGCGGGTGATCAGCGCCCGCTTGACTTCCTGGATGGCCTTCGTGACCTCGATGCCACGCGGGCACGCGTCGGTGCAGTTGAAGGTCGTGCGGCAGCGCCACACGCCGTCCTTGTCGTTCAGGATCTCCAGCCGCTGCTCGCCGGCCTCGTCACGCGAGTCGAAGATGAAGCGGTGCGCGTTGACGATCGCCGCCGGGCCGAAGTACTGGCCGTCGTTCCAGAACACCGGGCACGAGGACGTGCACGCGGCGCACAGGATGCACTTGGTGGTGTCGTCGAAGCGCTCGCGGTCCTCGGCGGACTGCAGGCGCTCGCGCGTCGGCTCGTTGCCCGTCGTCACCAGGAACGGCATGACGTCGCGGTAGGCCTGGAAGAAGGGCTCCATGTCGACCACGAGGTCCTTCATCACCGTGAGGCCCTTGATGGCCTCGACGGTGATGGGCTTCTCCGGGTTGATGTCCTTGATCAGCGTCTTGCAGGCGAGCCTGTTCTTGCCGTTGATCCGCATCGCGTCGGAGCCGCAGATGCCGTGCGCGCACGAGCGGCGGAAGGTCAGCGTGCCGTCGAGGTCCCACTTGATCTTGTGGAGACCGTCGAGCACGCGCTCCTTCGGGTCGATCTCGATCTGGAAGTCCTGCCACTGCGCCTCGTCCGAGATCTCGGGGTTGAAGCGGCGGATCCGGAACGTGACCGTGATGAAGGGCGAGGCCGCGGCCGCGGCCTCCATCGCGTCCGTCTTGGACAGGGTCGGGGTGGCCATCAGTACTTACGCTCCATCGGCTGGTAGCGGGTGACGACGACGGGCTTGTAGTCCAGCCGGACGCTGTCCTTACCGTCGTCGCCGACCTCGCGGTACGCCATGGTGTGGCGCATGAAGTTGACGTCGTCGCGGTTCGGGTAGTCCTCGCGGTAGTGACCGCCGCGGGACTCCTTGCGCGCCAGCGCGGACACGGCCATGACCTCAGCCAGGTCGAGCAGGTTGCCCAGCTCGATGGCTTCCAGCAGGTCCGTGTTGAAGCGCTTGCCCTTGTCCTGGACGGACACGTTCTTGTAGCGCTCGCGCAGTTCCGCGATCTTCTCGACCGCGGTCTTGATGGTCTGCTCCGTACGGAACACCATCACGCACGCGTCCATCGTCTCCTGGAGCTCCAGGCGCAGGTCCGCGACCCGCTCGTTGCCCGTGGAGGAACGCAGCCGCTCGACCAGGTCGATGACCTGCTGCGCCGGGTTCTCGGGCAGCTCGACGTAGTCGTTCTCGTGCGCGTACTCGGCCGCGGCGATGCCCGAGCGCTTGCCGAAGACGTTGATGTCCAGCAGCGAGTTGGTGCCCAGACGGTTCGCGCCGTGCACGGAGACACAGGCGACCTCGCCGGCCGCGTACAGGCCCGGGACGACGGTGGTGTTGTCCGCCAGGACCTCACCCTCGACGTTGGTCGGGATGCCGCCCATGGCGTAGTGCGCGGTGGGCTGGATCGGGATCGGGTCCGTGTACGGCTCGATGCCAAGGTACGTACGCGCGAACTCGGTGATGTCCGGGAGCTTCGCGTCGAGCTGCTCCGGCGGCAGGTGCGTCAGGTCCAGGTACACGTGGTCACCGGCCGGACCGCAGCCGCGGCCCTCGCGGATCTCGGTGTAGATGGAGCGCGAGACGACGTCACGGGACGCGAGGTCCTTCATGACCGGCGCGTACTTCTCCATGAAGCGCTCGCCGTCCTTGTTGCGGAGGATGCCGCCCTCACCACGGGCGCCCTCCGTCAGCAGGATGCCCATGCGCCAGATGCCCGTCGGGTGGAACTGGAAGAACTCCATGTCCTCCAGCGGCAGGCCGCGGCGGTAGCAGGCCGCCTGGCCGTCACCCGTGAGGGTGTGCGCGTTGGAGGTCACCTTGAAGAACTTGCCGGTGCCGCCGGAGGCGTAGATGACGGACTTCGCCTGGAACACGTGGATCTCGCCGGTGGCGAGCTCGTACGCGACCACGCCGGCCGACTTCTTGACGCCGTCCTCCTCGACCAGGAGCTGGTCCAGGACGTAGAACTCGTTGAAGAACTCCACGCCCTCCTTGACGCAGTTCTGGTACAGCGTCTGGAGGATCATGTGTCCGGTGCGGTCCGCGGCGTAGCAGGACCGGCGGACCGGCGCCTCGCC
This sequence comes from Streptomyces sp. NBC_00539, assembly GCF_036346105.1. Lineage (GTDB taxonomy): Bacteria > Actinomycetota > Actinomycetes > Streptomycetales > Streptomycetaceae > Streptomyces. Next base: position 2,832,665 of record NZ_CP107811.1, on the reverse strand, counting down.
GTGGTTGCGGGAGTGGCCGCCGAAGCGGCGCTGGTCGATGGTGCCGTCCGGGGTGCGGTTGAACGGCAGGCCCATCTTCTCCAGGTCGAGGACCGCGTCGATGGCCTCCTTCGCCAGGATCTCGGCGGCGTCCTGGTCGACCAGGTAGTCACCGCCCTTGACCGTGTCGAAGGTGTGCCACTCCCAGTTGTCGTCCTCCACGTTGGCGAGCGCGGCGGCCATGCCGCCCTGCGCGGCGCCCGTGTGGGAGCGGGTGGGGTAGAGCTTCGTCAGCACGGCGGTGCGGCTGCGCTTCGTCGCCTCGATGGCGGCGCGCATGCCGGCGCCACCGGCGCCGACGATGACGGTGTCGTACTTGTGGATCTTCATGAGTCGATTCGCCTCAGCCCGTGCCTAGCGGATGTTCGGGTCGAAGGTGAAGATCACCAGCGTGCCCAGAAGGATGGTGAACACCGTGGCGGTGTAGAGCAGGCCCTTCAGCCACAGCCGCGTGCCCGGGCGTTCCGCGTAGTCGTTGATGACCGTACGCAGACCGTTGGAGCCGTGCAGCATGGCCAGCCACAGCATCAGCAGGTCCCAGACCTGCCAGAACGGGGACGCCCAGCGGCCCGCCACGAAGGCGAAACCGATCTTGGTGACGCCGCCGTCCAGCACCAGCTGGATGAGCAGGTGGCCGATGACCAGCACCACCAGGACGATGCCCGACAGGCGCATGAAGAGCCACGCGGCCATCTCGAAGTTGCCGCGGGTCGAGCGCGGCGTCTTGCCGGTGCGCTTGCGCGGGGCCTCGATGTACGGCGCCGGGTTCTCGACGTCGTAGAGGGAGACGCCCTCTACGGCGCCGATGGCCTGGGCGGAAGAAGTGTCAGAAGACATGCGTGTCACTTCCCGAACAGTTCGAGGTAGGCGTGGTGCAGGACCGGGTAAACAGCTCCGGCCATCAGCACGATCCAGATGCCCCCGACCCACCAGAACATCGTCTTCTGGTAACGGGGGCCCTTGGACCAGAAGTCCACGGCGATCACACGCAGACCGTTGAGCGCGTGGAAGAGGATGGCGGCCACTAGGCCGTACTCCAGCAGCGCGACGATCGGAGTCTTATAGGTAGCCACGACATCGTCGTACGCCTCGGGGGAGACGCGGACGAGAGCGGTGTCGAGGACGTGTACGAACAGGAAGAAGAAGATGAGGACGCCGGTGACTCGATGAGCCACCCAGGACCACATTCCTTCCCGGCCGCGGTACAACGTTCCAGCCGGCACGGAAAACCCTCCGGAAGCGGGGCGGGGGCCAGCCGGCTTCTTTGTCGGTCGGGCCCGGCCGGGTACGGTCCACCGGCCCCGGACATCGTAGCGACGCTTTGTCGGTTCCCTTGCGCCGGGTCCATCGGTGTGATCAAACAGGCACGGACGGGCTATCCCACAGGGGCAAATAGCCCGAAATCAGCCGCCGGCGGACCGTCGGGCGGGACCGGCCCGGTCATGAGGGCCGGCAGCCGGTCCAGCAGCCGCACGAGCCGGGCCTGCGCGAGGCGCCGCAGCTCGTCCGCCGAGATCGCCCGCTCCTCGTCCGTCTCGTGGGCCATCCGCCGCCGGATCGCGGCCAGCAGCACGTCCGCCCGCTCCTCCGGCGGATGCCCGTCCAGGCAGATCACGAAGGCGTGGCCGAAGGTCCGTTCGTACTCCGCCCGCGCCGCGTCCAGCGCGAGGAGCGCGGCGTACGGCGCGCCGTGCCCCAGTTCCGCCGAGCACTCGCGGGCCAGCGCGCCCGTCAGGTCGCTCTGCGAGAGGTCGTACGAGGCCTCGTCCGCCGCCGCCAGCAGCGCGGCGCGGTCGGGGTAGGGGCGGTGGGTGGCCAGCCGGTGGGCCCAGCGCCCGCTGCCGCAGCAGTGCAGCAGGGCCGTCTGGGCCGTGTCGTGCGGCAGGGAGTTGAACCGGGCGAGCCCCGAGCCGTGGTCGCTTGTGGGTACCGGAACGCCGGAGCTTCCCCGAGACTTCTCCCCCGGGCTCCCTCCGGGAGGGGCCCCCAAGGAGGTGCTCCCTTTGGCCTGTGCCGGAAAGTGGCTGGACAGCGGGGGGCTCCTCGGGGCGCGGCGCGGGTGTACCGCCACGCTAGCGATGCCGGGCACCGTGTGGCGTGCCGATTCGCGGATTTCACCCGGAAGTGAGCCGAAAGGATGACGCCTGGCATGCATGACCAGGACGAACAGGGGAAGACGACCGAGGCCGCCACCCCCCACAGGAGAGGCCCCGGTCGCCGTCCGACACGGGCTCGTGCGACAAGCCCGTACTCATGTCAGCGCCCCGGATGCGTTTTCTGTCACACCCCGCTCCGCACAGGGTTGGTTGCTGGTTGTACAACGCGTGGACGAGACGTACTTGAAAGCCGTAACGTGCGGATTTGCGCCACACGTACAGGACAGTGAACGGGTTGGGGACTTTGCTGGGGGACGACGCGGAGCTGACCGCCGCGGTGCTCGCGGCACAAGACGGCGACGAGAACGCGTTCCGTACTGTGTACCGCGCCGTGCACCCGCGCCTGCTCGGATACGTACGCACGCTCGTCGGCGACGGCGACGCGGAGGACGTCACGTCCGAGGCCTGGCTGCAGATCGCCCGCGACCTCGACTCCTTCACCGGCGACGCCGACCGGTTCCGGGGCTGGGCCGCCCGGATCGCCCGCAACCGGGCCCTCGACCACATCCGCATGCGCGGCCGCCGCCCCGCCATCGGCGGGGACGACAGCGAACTCACCGGCCATGCCGCCGACAGCGACACCGCGGTCGCGGCGATGGAGTCGCTCTCGACCAGCTCGACCATGGCGCTGATAGCGCAGCTGCCGCAGGACCAGGCCGAGGCCGTCGTCCTGCGCGTCGTCGTAGGCCTGGACGCGAAGAGCGCCGCCGAGACGCTCGGCAAGCGGCCCGGCGCCGTACGCACCGCAGCCCATCGGGGACTCAAGAAGCTGGCGGAACTGCTGGGCACGGAGCTCGCGGCCGCCGCGGACGGGAACGGCGGCGCCGGCCGGGACGCGGTGGACACCGGAGCGGCCCTCCCTTTCGGTCATAATGCCGGGAGCCCGCCACGGAGCGGCGCGGGCGTGCGCGATCTCGACGCCGTACCGGCGCAGCGCGGCCGGGGCGCGGGCCTCGTGGAACAAACCGGTGTGACGCATTCACGTTGGCGGACGCAGAAGGACATGTGATGGCCGACGAGCGCAACAGGTGGCTGGACAGAGCCGCGGCGGAACGACTGCTGCGCGGCGAACCGCCGGTCGGGCCGGACGCCGACGAGCAGGCCCGGGCCGACGCCGCACGGCTGCGCGCTGCCCTCGCGGCACTGGCCCCGGCGCCCGCCGGGCGGGAGCTGCCCGGCGAGGCCGCCGCGCTGGCCGCCTTCCGCACGTTCCACGCCGCCCCCGCGAGGCTCACGGACGTGGATCCGCACGCGGCGGCTGACGCCCGCGAACCCCTCATCGACCTGTCGCCCGCACCGCTCGTACGGACACCCGCGCAGCGGCGCCGGTCCGCCCCGCTGCGCTTCGGTCTCGCGGCCGCACTGGCGAGCGTCGCGGTCGGCGGCCTCGCGGCGGCGGCCAGCGGCCTGCTGGACGGCTCCACCCACGATTCCGCTGCTCCGGGGCCGGCCGTCTCGGTCAGCGCCGACGCGGATCCGACACCGTCCGGCGACGTCACGGCCCCCACGCCCGGCCCGCAGCCGACCCCGCTTCGGGACCGCGAGGGCGCCGCACCCTCCCCGGGCGCCTCGCGGCTCCCGGGCACGGAGGGGCGCAAGGACCCCGGCGTCCCCGGCTCCACCCCGGGCCCGGCGGGCACCGGCACCGCCGGCACGGGCACGGACGGCTCCGGCGGCCGCAACGACTTCACCGGCGGCACGTCCGGCGCCACCGACGGCAGCTCCACCGACGGTGGCGACAGGGACAAGGACAAGAAGGACGGGGAGCTGCGGCTCCAGGGGAAGGACCTGTGCGGCGACTACCGCGCGGGCCGGCTCACCGGCGACCGGCGGGAGAAGCTGATCAAGCTCGCCAAGACCGTGGCGCAGATCCCGCACTACTGCGCGGACCTGCTCGACGGGCCCGGCGGCACCACCAAGAGCGGCTCGGCCGGCCCCGGCGCGAGCACCCCCGGCGGTGACAAGGGAGGCGTCCTGCCGGCGCCGACCCTGCTCCCGGGCGGGGCGCTGGGCTTCCGCACGCCGGCCTGACGGACACCGCCACACCCGGGTGTAACACTTTCCGACCCGGCGGCGCAGTACATAACGAGCCGACTGGTCATCGGCCGCGCATGAGCCGGGGTTCCCCCCGTACCCCTGGGCTCTGCGCAACCGGCGCGGGCGGGGCACGTTCCCCCGGCCCCGCCCGCGCCCTCTACGCAGACCCCGGCCGAAGCGGTCGGTCCCGGCCCGGGTCACCGTCCTCACCAGTAGACGACGACCTTGTCGCCGACCTGGACCTGGTCGAACAGGGACGACAGCTTCCCCTTGTCCCGAACGTTCACACAGCCGTGCGAGGCCCCGGCGTAACCGCGGGCGGCGAAGTCCGACGAGTAGTGCACCGCCTGGCCCTCGCTGAAGAACATCGAGTAGGGCATCGGCGTGTGGTAGATCGTCGACACCCAGTCCTTGGCCTTCCACTCCACCTTGAACTCGCCCTCGCGCGTCGGCGTGTTCTCCGACCCGAAGCGCACGTCCATCGTGGAGACGATCTTGCCGTCGATCATCCAGGCGAGGGTGCGGCTCTCCTTGCTGATGCACATGACCCGGCCGTGCATGCAGCGCGGGTCCGGGGCGTCCACCTCGTTGGTGGTCGGCGGACGGAGTTCGTCCTCGGTCGGCTTCTTGCTGGCGCCCTCGATCTTCTTCCAGGTCGCCGCGTCCACCGAGCCCGTCGCCTCCAGGCCGTGCCCGGACTGGAAGGTACGGACGGCCGCGGTCGTCTTCGAACCGTAGAAGCCGGTCGGCGCCACCGACATCAGCTTGAGCTGGCGCAGCCGTGCCTGGAGTTCGCGGATCTGGTCGCTCTCGTCACCGTTGGCCATGATCGGCTTGACGCCGGGCGACTGCGGAGCCGACGCGGAAGGGGAAGCGGACGTCGAAGAGGAGGCCGACGCCGACGGAGAGGCGGCCTTGCCGTCGTCGGTGGCGGACTCCGAGGGTGAAGCGACCGCCGTGGGCGCGGATGCGGCCGAGGACGGGGAACCGGCGGCCCCCGACTTCTGCGGCCCGCAAGCGGTCGCGGCGAGCGCGACGGCGGTGGCGATTCCCAGCGTGCGGACTATGGCTCTCTGGCGGTTCATGGCGTCCCCCGTTTGTTCTCCGTTGTGTATGTAGGTGATGCGTGACGGGCGTGGACAGTTGCGGACGCCTCCGCGATGTTGCGCCATTGTGACCAGCGCCCGTCGCGGCGGGGTCCGGGCGGTGACCCCCGGCCGGCCGCCACCACGGAGGAGTGGTCATGGTTCGTCCCCCAGCACGTACCGAAAGCGGAATCCCCATCGAGCCGGTCTACGGCCCCGAGGCCCTGGCGGACTGGGATCCGGCCACGAGCCTCGGCGCACCGGGGGACTACCCCTACACCCGCGGGGTCTATCCCACGATGTACACCGGACGGCCCTGGACGATGCGCCAGTACGCGGGCTTCGGCACCGCCGCCGAGTCCAACGCCCGCTACCGGGCCCTGATCGAGGGCGGCGGCACCGGCCTGTCGGTGGCCTTCGACCTGCCGACCCAGATGGGACACGACTCCGACGCACCGCTCGCCCACGGCGAGGTCGGCAAGGTCGGCGTCGCCGTCGACTCCGTCGAGGACATGCGGCTGCTCTTCCACGGGATCCCCTTGGACCGGGTCTCGACCTCCATGACCATCAACGCCCCGGCGGCGCTGCTGCTGCTGATGTACCAGCTCGTGGCCGAAGAGGAGGGCATCGCGGCCGACCGGCTCACCGGGACGATCCAGAACGACGTACTCAAGGAGTACGTCGCGCGCGGGACGTACATCTTCCCGCCCGGTCCGTCCCTGCGGCTGACGGCGGACGTCTTCCGCTACTGCCGGGCCGAGATCCCGAAGTGGAACACCATCTCCATCTCGGGCTACCACATGGCGGAGGCAGGGGCCTCGCCCGCGCAGGAGATCGCCTTCACCCTGGCCGACGCGATCGCGTACGTCCGTACCGCACTGGCCGCGGGCATGCCGGTCGACGACTTCGCCCCCCGGCTGTCCTTCTTCTTCGTCGCCCGGACCACCCTGCTGGAGGAGGTCGCCAAGTTCCGTGCCGCCCGGCGGATCTGGGCGCGGGTGATGCGCGAGGAGTTCGGGGCCCGGGACCCGAAGTCGCTGATGCTGCGCTTCCACACCCAGACCGCCGGGGTCCAGCTGACCGCGCAGCAGCCCGAACTGAACCTCGTACGGGTGGCCGTCCAGGCGCTGGCCGCGGTACTGGGCGGCACCCAGTCCCTGCACACCAACGCCTTCGACGAGGCGATCGCGCTGCCCACGGAGAAGTCGGCGCGGCTCGCGCTGCGCACCCAGCAGGTGCTCGCCCACGAGACGGACGTACCGCACACGGCGGACCCCTTCGCGGGGTCGTACGCGGTGGAGCGGATGACGGACGAACTGGAGGAGGCCGTACTCGCGCTCATGCGGCGCGTGGAGGACCTGGGCGGAGCGGTGGCCGCGATCGAGGCCGGGTTCCAGAAGGGCGAGATCGAACGGAACGCGTACCGCCTCGCGCGGGAGCAGGAGGCGGGCGAACGGGTCGTGGTCGGCGTCAACCGGTTCGCGCTCGCCGAGGAGGAGCGGTACGAGCCGCTGCGGGTGGACCCGGCCATCGAGGCGCGCCAGTGCGAGGCGCTGGCGCGGCTGCGCGCGGGACGCGACGGGGCGGCGGTGTCGGCGGCGCTGGACGGGCTCCGGGCGGCGGCCGCCGACGCCTCGGTGAACGTCCTCTACCCGATGAAGGAGGCGCTGCGGGCCCGGGCCACCGTGGGGGAGGTGTGCGGGGCGCTGCGGGAGGTGTGGGGCACGTACGTCCCCGCGGACGCCTTCTGACCCTGTGACCTTGCTTCCACGGGCCGCACCACGGATACCGGGCGTTCGGACGGCGTGAAACACTCCCTCCCATGCTGGGTGTCACCGATCTGCCGACCTATCTCGCCGGCCTCGTCCTCATCGTCCTCCTGCCGGGGCCGAACTCCCTCTACGTGCTGTCGGTCGCCGCGCGCAAGGGGGTCCGCGAGGGGTACAAGGCCGCCTGCGGGGTGTTCACCGGTGACACCGTCCTCATGGTCCTCACCGCCGCCGGGGCCGGGGCGCTGCTCAAGGCCAGCCCGGTGGTGTTCACCCTGGTCAAGTTCCTCGGGGCCGGATACCTGGCGTGGCTCGCGCTCGGCATGATGCGGGCCGCGTGGGGCATGTGGCGCGACCGGGCGGCCCGGCAGGAGGAGGCCCTGGCCGAGCCGGAGGTGCCGGGCGAGCGCCCGTACCGGCGGGCGCTGGTGGTGAGCCTGTTCAACCCGAAGGCGATCTTGTTCCTGCTCTCGTTCTTCGTGCAGTTCGTGGACCCGGGGTACGCCTACCCCGCGCTGTCGTTCCTGCTGCTGGGGGCGCTGTCGCAGCTGGCGAGCTTCCTGTACCTGTCGACGCTGATATTCACCGGGACCCGGCTGTCGGCGGCCTTCCGCCGCCGCAAGCGGCTCTCGGCCGGGGCCACCTCGGCGGCGGGCGTCCTCTTCCTGGGCTTCGCCGCCAAGCTCGCCACCGGCTGACGGGCGGGCAACGGGCCGACGGTCCGGTCGCCGCGCGCCGGTCGCCGCGCCCGCCGTTCAGCGCAGACGGCGCAGCACGCGGCGGGCCGCCCGGCGCAGCCGCGGGTTGCGCGGCAGGAAGGCCAGCCGCGCCGGGACACCGCCCGGCAGCCCCAGCACCGTCAGACGGCGGCGCGTGAAGTACCGCCGGGTCCGCGGGGTCAGCGACCCCGAGAGGTACGTCTGTGCCTCCCCGCGCCGCGCCGCGAGGACGCGCGGCTGCATCGTGAAACCGACCGCCGCGACCAGGGCGGCCACGTCCGCCACGGCGGGGGACGCGGCCCCGGACAGCTCCGGCAGCAGCGCGTCCACCAGCGTCAGCGGGATCCGGTTGCTGTTCTGGTAGGGCTCCAGGCGGGCCAGCACGGCCTCCGTCCCCGTCCGCGCGACCGGGATCCCGTACAGCGTCGCCGCGGTGAGCAGCGCCGTCGAGAAGCACCCCACCACCAGCGCCGGCCGCAGCCGCTCGTACAGCGTCTCCGCCAGTACCGGCTCCCCGATCACCGTCAGCCGCGCCCCCAGCCGCCGTGCCTCCACCTCGGCCCGCAGCGAGTACCGCGCCGGGGCGCTCGGGTGCGGTTTGAAGACCAGCTCCCGGTGGCCCCGCGCGAACGCGCCGCGCACCATCTGCGCGTGCAGTTCCTCCTCCTCGGCCGCCGACATCAGCTCCAGCGCCGACAGGTACTGCCCGAGCAGCAGTGCCGGGCCACCGCCGACGGCCGGCACCGGCTGCGCGCAGGACGCGAGTTCGGCCACCACCTCCAAGAAGTGGGCGGTGGGCACCAGTTCCCCGGGGACCCCGAACTCCGTCAGCAGCAGCGGCTCCAGCCCGGGCACCAGGTCCAGGTGCAGCACCCGCCGCACCCGCGTCCCGATCTGCGGGTCGAGCCGGAAGCGGGTGGGACCGTAGCTCATCAGCCCGTCGGCGTAGACGTCGACTGCGGCGCCGGGGAACAGTCGGCACAGGCTCTGCGCGGGAGGGACCTGCAGCGACTCCACGACGAGCTCGACCCGGTCCTCCCCGAGCCCCCACAGCGCGCGCAACTGCCGCTCCCACATCGGCACGTCCTCCTCGCGCGGCGCCCAGACGCCCGGGTGCTGCGGCGCGATGACGGCGTTCCAGTCGATCACCTCGTCGAAACGGGAGCGCAGCGCGGCGAAGCCCGGCACGGCGGTGAGCCCCGGGGTGACCTCGGGGGCGGGGGAGTGGTTGCTGGTCAGCAGGATGCGGCGGCCGGCCGGCGGAAAGCGTTTCGCGTCGAGGGCCGCCGCGAGGGTGGCCGTCCCGTACGGGGTGGAGGCGAGGAAGACCTGGGTGACGCTCACGCGGCGGCCCCCGCAGGGGTGGCGCGGCGGCGCAGCCGGCGCAGCAGGGCGGAGCGGTCGGCGTCCATCGAGTCCAGCGCCTGGTCCAGCAGCGCGCCGGGCATGCGCGTCAGCGCGGCGGCGCTCAGTGAGCGGAGTTTTCGGGCCACGGCCGGTTCGAACCTCTCGATGGATCCGATCTGATGGGCGATGATCGCGCAATACGTTCGAACGGCTTTCGGCAGGAGCAGTGCAGATTCCGGGTCCGTGGCGGTATCCGACAGGACTTGATCGAATGCGCGAATGAAATCGAGCTGACGCTCGTCCCCGATCTGGGTCAGCGAGGTGGAAATGCCGCGCCGGTAGAAGATTCCGGCTTCCCCGATCGCGGCGAAGGATTTCGCCCCACGGTGCAGCCGCCAGATCCACGGCCGGTCCTCCGCCGTCCGCAGCCCGTCCGTGAAATGCAGCAGTCCCCGGTCCAGCAGCCGCCGGTGGTACATCCCCGCCCAGGCGTACGGATAGTCGACCGCCGTCGCCCGCGAGGCGGGCAGGATCGCGGAGCGGGGGCCGGCCACGACTGCCTGCGGCCCGAACGGCACCCGCTGCACGCTCCGCGCCCGGCCGGTCACCTGCACGTGGTCGGTCCGCACGAAATCGCAGCCGAGCGCCTCGACCGCGGCCAGGGTGCGGGCCAGATGGCCCGGCGCGAGCCAGTCGTCGCCGTCCAGGAAGGCGAGGTACTCCCCGCGCGCCGCGTCCAGACCGGTGTTGCGCGCCGTGGCGAGACCGCCGTTCCCCTCCCGCGCGAGGAGTACGGCGCCGGGCAGCCGGTCCGCCGCCCGCTCCAGCAGGGCGGCCGTCCCGTCCGTCGAACAGTCGTCCACGAGGAGGAACTCGAAATCCTCCCGGGCGTTCAGTTCGAGACTCCGCAGGGCGTCCGGCGCATATGTCTGCACGTTGTAGAACGGCACGACGACAGAGAGCTTGGGCACCCGCGTGACCTTAGGACGCCGCCCGGCATTCACCATGGCCCGTACGAGGACTGCGTGTGAACGACGCCGGGCGGTCGCGTTAACCCGTGCGCTTTCGCATGACGTCGACGGGTTGTTAACCAGCTGTTGTGCGGTCGTTGGGCCGGTCAGCGGAAATGCGCAATAGCTTCTGCCGGGTGCCAGCCACCAGTAATCGTGGCGATCTCCGCATCGCCGTACTCGCCGATTCCGATACGCGATGGAAATGGGGCGCGCTCACCGCCCGGCGCCTCGCGCCCGACCACCGGCCCGCCGGATTCCTGCTGCGCGGCCGGGCCACCCCGACCGCACGCCAGCTCGGTGAGGTCGGCATCGGGACGGGCCCGGCCGGCCCGGCCGAGGTGACCTGCGCGGAGTTCCTCGCCGAGATCGGGCGGGCGCGCGGCGCCGAGCGCTACGACGTGATCGTCCTGGCCCTCGTCGGCGGCGCCGTCCAGGCCGTCCTGCACGGGGTGCGCGCCCTGTGGCCCGAGCCGGCCACCCGCCCCGTCCTCGTCACCGGTTACGTCGGCGTGGTCTACGAGAAGCTCACCGACGGGCTGCTGCTGCGGCACGGAGCCGACCTGGTCCTCGCGAACTCCCCCTACGACGCCGCCCGTTTCCGCGCCGTGTACGAGGGGGCCGGGGCCGTGTCGGACTCCGTCACCGAGACCGCGCTGCCCTTCCTCGAAGGGGCCCCGCACGAACCGGGCGCCGCCGCACGCACCGTCGTCTTCGCCGTGCAGCCCTCCGTGCCCGAGAGCCGCGCCGACCGTACGTACCTGCTCGCGCGGGCCGCCGCCCATGCCCGGCTCCACCCCGGCCGGGAGGTACTGGTCAAGCTGCGCAGCCGGCCCGGGGAGCACACCACGCACCTGGAGGAGCACCCGTACCAGCGGCTGGCGGAGCGGCTGCCCGGCGGGCTGCCACGTAACTGCCGTCTGGTGTACGGGAACATGGGCGCCGTACTGGACGGCGCCGACCTGCTGGTCACGGTCTCGTCCACCGCCGCCCTGGAAGCCATGCACCGGGGCGTCCCGACCGCCGTGCTGACCGACCTCGGCATCCGCGAGGCGCTCGGCAACCACCACTTCCTCGGCTCCGGTTGCCTCGCCTCCTGGGACCGGCTGGACGAGGGGTTCCTGCCGGTTGCCGACCCGGCCTGGCTCGCGCAGCAGGGCGTGTCCCCTGCCGGGGAGCCCTTCGCCGCCGCCCGGACCCGGCTCGCGCAGCTGCTCGCCCGGGAGCAACTCCCGCCCGTCGCCCCGTACTACACACGGGCCACCGCGCCCGGTTACCTGCCCGGGATCCTGGCCCGCCACCACCTCGCCCCCGACGGCACCCCGCTGCCCGGCGCCGTCCGGCGCGGCTCCGGGGAGTCCCGGGCCGGCCGCTGGCTCCGGGGCCGGCTGCGCGAGGCCGCACGGGGGGCGTACCGGCACGGGGTCCAGCGGGTGGCCCCGGTGATCCGCCGCCTGGGGGAGCTGTGAGCCGCCGCCCCGGACCGCGGCCCGACGCGCCCGCACCCGTGGCCGCAGCGCCCCCGCCCGCGCCCGTGGCCGGACGGCGGCCCGACGCGCCCGTGCCCGTGGCCGGACCGCGGCCCGACGCGCCCGCGGCCGCAGCGCCCCCGCCCGTGCCCGTGGCCGGACGGCGGCCCGACGCGCCCGCACCCGTGGCCGCAGCGCCCCCGCCCGCGCCCGGGGACGCCGCCCCCGCCCCCCGGGTGCTCGCCGTGATCCCGGCCCGGGGCGGGTCCAAGGGGGTGCCGGGCAAGAACCTCGCCGAGGTCGGGGGGATCCCGCTCGTGGCCCGCGCCGTGCGGGCCTGCCGGGCGGCCCCCGCCGTCACCGACGTGCTCGTCTCCACCGACTCCGAGGCCGTCGCCGCCGCCGCCCGGGCCGCCGGGGCGGTCGCCCTGCGCCGGCCCGCCGCCCTCGCGGGGGACACCGCGAGCAGCGAAGCCGCCCTGCTCCACGCGCTGGACTCCTTCGAGGAGCTGCACTCCCTCACCGTCGACGTGGTCCTCCTGGTCCAGTGCACCAGCCCCTTCCTGACCCCGTCCGACATCGAATCCGTGGCCACGGCCGTCGCTTCCGGCGCCGCCGACTCCGCCCTGACCGTGGCCCCGTTCCACGGCTTCCTCTGGCGGGCGGGGCCCGACGGCAGCGGAGCCGGCGTCAACCACGAGGCCGCCTACCGCCCCCGCCGCCAGGACCGCCCCGAGGACCTGCTGGAGACCGGCGCCGCCTACGCCATGGCCGCCGACGGCTTCCGCGTCGCCCGGCACCGCTTCTTCGGGCGGACCCGGCCCGTCGTCACCGATCCGGCGCGCGTCCTGGAGGTCGACGACCCCCACGACCTGGCCCGCGCCCGCCTCCTCGCCCCCCTGCTCGACACCCCCCTCGACCCCCTCGACAACCCGCCCCCCGTACGAAGGACGTCACCCGCCATGAGCTCCACCACCCGTCTGCGCGGCTTCGGCGAGCGCCTCGCCGGCCCCGGTCGGCCCGTCTACGTCGTCGGCGAGATCGGCATCAACCACAACGGCGACCTCGGCAACGCCTTCGCCCTGATCGACGCCGCCGCCGACGCCAGCTGCGACGCCGTGAAGTTCCAAAAGCGCACCCCGGAGATCTGCACCCCCCGCGACCAGTGGGACATAGAGCGCGACACGCCCTGGGGCCGGATGACCTACATCGACTACCGCCACCGCGTCGAGTTCGACGAGGACGGCTACCGCGCCATCGACGCGCACTGCGCCGCGCGCGGCATCGACTGGTTCGCCTCCCCCTGGGACACCGAGGCCCTCGCCTTCCTGGAGAAGTTCGACCCTCCCGCCCACAAGGTGGCCTCCGCCTGCCTCACGGACGACGAGCTGCTGCGCGCCCTGCGCGCCACCGGCCGGACCGTCGTGCTGTCCACCGGCATGTCCACCCCGAAGCAGATCCGGCACGCCGTCGAGGTGCTCGGCAGTGACAACATCCTGCTCTGTCACGCCACTTCGACGTACCCCGCCAAGGCGGAGGAGCTCAACCTGCGGGTGATCAACACCCTGCGGGAGGAGTACCCCAACGTCCCGATCGGCTACTCCGGCCACGAGACGGGCCTGCAGACCACCCTGGCCGCCGTCGCCCTCGGCGCCGCGTTCGTCGAGCGGCACATCACCCTCGACCGGGCGATGTGGGGCTCCGACCAGGCCGCCTCCGTGGAACCAGGCGGCCTCGCCCGCCTGGTCCGCGACATCCGCACCATCGAGACCGCCCTCGGGGACGGCGTCAAGCGCGTCTACGACTCCGAGCTGGCGCCGATGAAGAAGCTCCGCCGCTTCTCCGGCCAGGTCCCCGCCGCCGTCTGACCCCGCCCGCCTCTGACGAGGAGTACGTGGTGACCCCCTCAGCCTCCGCCCCCTCAGCCTCCGCCCCCGCCCCCTCCGCCGCCCCCGCCCCGACCCTGGCCTTCGTGGAGAGCCCGGTCCAGCTGCTCAACGTCCTGGAATGGGCCCACGCCGAGAACGGCCCCGGCCGCGCCCCGCTCCTCGGCGCCGTGCCCCGTCAGCCCACCGCCGCCTCCCGCGACGCGGCCGGCCGGCCGTCCCGCACTCCGCTGATCACCGTCCTGCCGCCCACCGACCCCATGTCCCGCGGCCAGTTGCGCCGCGTCGCCGCCCTGGCCCGCGACGAGGGGTTCACCGTCCGGTGGCAGGAGGCGCGCGGGGGCGCCGGGGCCCCGCTGCGGGCGGTGAGGGCGCTCGCCGGGGAAGTGCGCCGGGCCGAGCGGATCGTGGTCGGCGACCCCTTCTCCCGCTTCGTCCAGCTCCTGCTCGCCCCGGCGGCCCGCACCGCCGAACTGGTCGTCGTCGACGACGGCACCGCCACCATGGAGTTCGTCGCGCAGCTCGGCCGCGGCGAACGGCTGCGCCGCTGGCACCGCACCGGCGGCGGCACCGCGTCCCGGGTGCGGGAGCTCGCGTACGCCCCGGTCTCCGGGACCGCGCGGCGCCGCCTCACCCCGGGCGGGCGCCGCCGGGTACGGGTGTTCACCTCGATGCCGGTCACCGCGCTGCCCGGGATGGAGCTGGAGGTCAACGACTTCGCCTGGACCCGCTCCCGCTTCGGCCCGCCCCGCCTGACCAAGGGCACCGACCTGGTCGGCACCTCGCTCGTGGAGACCGGCGTGGTGGACCCGGCCCGCTACCTCGACGCCGTGTGCGCGCTGACCCGGGAGCACGGCGCGACGCGGTACTTCGCGCACCGCCGGGAGTCCCCGGAGAAGCTGCGGACGCTGAGCGAGGCGGCCGGGCTGGAGATCGTACGGCCGGACCTGCCCCTGGAGCTGATCGCCCGGCGGGGACCGGTGGGCCGGACCATCGTCAGCTTCCCGTCCACGGTCGTCCACACCCTGCCGTACGCCCTGGCCGGCACCGGCGTCACCGTCGCCGTGTGCGACGTCGAACCGGGCTGGCTCACGGCGGCCGCATCCCCCCGGGCCCGCGGCTTCCTCGCCGGGGTCACCGGCACGGCCCGCGGTGTGCGCAGACTCCCCGCTCAGGCGGCTCCTGCGGCCGGATGAGCGCGCGAGTTTACCCTCCGGCGCATCCGGTCATGCGTCCGGAGGCCGGGTTTCTATCCCCTAACGGCATGAACTTTTTGTGATCTCCGGCCAGTTGACCCATCCGTGCGCCTACCCTTCAACGGGTGAACCAGTTGATGTCCCGCGAGTCCCAGACCGCCCTGCCCGGCACGCCCGACCGGCCCGAGCTGCCCGGCACGCTTCCGGACCACCTGCGTGCCGAACTGATCGCCTTCCGCCGGGACCTGCACATGCATCCCGAGCTCGGGCACCAGGAGTTCCGCACCACGGCGGCGATCAAGGCCCGGCTGGAAAAAGCCGGCCTGCGCCCACGGGTGCTGAGCACGGGCACCGGCCTGATCTGTGACGTCGGCACCTGGGACGGCGTAGAGCCCGTGCTGGCCCTGCGCGCGGACATCGACGCCCTGCCCATCCCGGACACCAAGACCCACGTCCCCTACCGCTCGACCGTCCCCGACCGGGCGCACGCCTGCGGCCACGACGTCCACACCGTGACCGTGCTCGGCGCCGGCCTGGTGCTCGCCGAGCTCGACCGCCAGGGGCTGCTGCCGCGTCCCGTCCGGCTGCTGTTCCAGCCCGCCGAGGAGGTCCTGCCGGGCGGCGCGAGCGACGCCATCGAGGACGGGGTGCTGGACGGCGTCGGCCAGATCATCGCCGTGCACTGCGACCCCCGCGTCGACGCCGGGAAGATCGGGCTGCGCCCCGGCCCCATCACCTCGGCCTGCGACCGGCTGGAGGTCACCCTGGCGGGCCCCGGCGGCCACACCGCCCGCCCCCACCTGACCACCGACCTGGTCACGGCGGCCGCCCGCGTCGCGGTCGACGTACCGGCCGTGCTGGCC
This sequence comes from Streptomyces sp. NBC_00539, assembly GCF_036346105.1. Taxonomy (GTDB): domain Bacteria; phylum Actinomycetota; class Actinomycetes; order Streptomycetales; family Streptomycetaceae; genus Streptomyces. The sequence continues at coordinate 2,817,089 of NZ_CP107811.1, read as the reverse complement.
CGGCGGATGGACGCCCGCTCGGGCATGTCGGTCACCTGGGGCCGGATCGAGGCGGGGCACGCCTGCAACGTCATCCCGATGCACGCGGAGCTGTCCGGAACCGTGCGGTGCCTGGACCTGAACGCCTGGCACGGGGCCCCCGACCAGATCCACGCGGCGATCGACGAGGTCGCGGCCCTGCACGGGGCCAAGTCCGAGATCACCTACGTACGGGGCGTGCCGCCGGTGGTCAACGACCCGGTGGTCACCGAGCTGCTGCGGGAGGCGATGGCGGCCCGCCGCGGTCCGGAGGCGATCGAGGACACCGAGCAGAGCCTGGGCGGCGAGGACTTCTCCTGGTACCTGGAGCACGTGCCGGGCGCCATGGCCCGCCTCGGGGTGCACAAGCCCGGTGATCCGGCCAAGCGCGACCTGCACCGCGGCGACTTCGACGTGGACGAGTCGGCGATCACGGTGGGCGTGGAGTTCTTCACGGCCGCCGCACTGCTCGACGGGCGGCGTGCCAAGCCCTCCAGGTAAAAGCCAGGGCAAAATCTGTACAACATCTGAGCGGCACCCGGCGCACCTGTCCAGCCCTTGATACGCAAGGGCTGGACGCTCGACCGGTTACCAATCGGTCACTGTCCGGTTCGCGACGATCCGATAACGACTCATGAACGGGCTCTTAACTGACATCTACGCGCGTTACGATCGCCGCGAAACCAGCGCCGGTCGTGGCGCTTCGGTCAGGTTTTGAAGGAGCCTCCCCTTGCGCCGGATCACCAGGATCGCCACCGTGGGCCTCGCGTCCGCGGCGCTGGCCCTCTCGGCCACCGCCTGTGGCGGAAAGAAGTCGTCGGACGCCGGTTCGTCCGCCTCCTCCTCCGGGACGAAGGAGGCCAGCGCCGCCATCGCGTACGACATCGGCGGCCGCGGCGACCAGTCGTTCAACGACGCCGCTTACGCCGGTCTTGAGAAGGCGAAGACCGAACTCAAGATCAAGACCGCCGAGGCGGAGCCCACCGAGGGCGAGTCCGAGGCCGACAAGGTCCAGCGCCTGACCGAGCTCGCGCGCAAGGGCAACAACCCGGTCATCGGCGTCGGTTTCTCCTACGCGCCGGCCATCAAGAAGGTCGCGGCGAAGTTCCCGGACACCACGTTCGGCATCATCGACGACACCTCGCAGACCGACAAGAACATCGCGAACCTGGTCTTCAACGAGGAGCAGGGCTCCTACCTGGCCGGCGTCGCCGCCGCCAAGACGTCGAAGACCGGCACGGTCGGCTTCATCGGCGGTGTCGAGGTCCCGCTGATCAAGAAGTTCCAGGCGGGCTTCGAGCAGGGCGTCAAGGACACCAACCCGAACGCCAAGGTGCTGTCGACCTACCTGACCCAGCCGCCGGACTTCTCGGGCTTCGCCAAGCCCGACCTCGGCAAGGCCGCCGCCAAGGGCCAGCTCGACGGTGGCGCCGACGTGGTCTACGCCGCCGCCGGCCTCGCGGGCTCGGGTGCCATCGAGGCCGCCGCCACCGCCGGCAAGTGGGCCATCGGTGTCGACTCGGACCAGTACAACCAGCCCGGTCTCGCCAAGTACAAGGACCACATCCTGACCTCGGTCACCAAGGACGTGTCCCTCTCGGTCTTCGACCTGATCAAGTCGGTCAAGGACGGCAAGCCGGAGTCCGGCGAGGTCCGCTACGGCCTGGACAAGAACGGAGTCGCCCTGGCCGACTCCAACCCGCAGTACAAGGCGATGGCCGACGTCACCGCCGCGGTGGAGAAGGCCAAGGCCGACATCATCGCCAAGAAGATCACCGTCAAGACCGCCCCGTAAGGGACGGCCTGAGCGCCGATCGGTTTTTCCGGGGTCCGGGTAGCGGCTCTGCCGTCATCCGGGCCCCGGCCCGCGTCACGTGGCCACCTGGTCACGACTTTTCACTTCCGACAGTGCTACGCGCGTAGAGGAACCGTGGACGCGGTACCTTCTCTCCCCGCCCTGTCCCCCTGCCTTCCGCTCCTTCGCGCCAAGGAGAGTGCGTCATCAACGCGTCCAGCCCCCCCGCCGTAGAACTGCACGGCATCACCAAGCGTTTCCCCGGCGTCGTCGCCAACAAGGACATCGACATCACCGTCCGCAAGGGCACGGTCCACGCCCTCATCGGTGAGAACGGTGCCGGCAAGTCGACCCTGATGAAGATCCTCTACGGCATGCAGAAGCCGGACGAGGGCACCATCGCCGTCGACGGGGAGCAGGTCTCCTTCGCCAACCCGGGCGACGCCATCGCCCGCGGCATCGGCATGGTGCACCAGCACTTCATGCTCGCCGACAACCTCACCGTCCTGGAGAACGTCGTCCTCGGCGGCGAGAAGCTGTACGGGATCGGCGGCAAGGCCCGCAAGAAGATCATGGAGATCTCCGACGCGTACGGTCTCGGGGTCCGCCCCGACGCCCTCGTCGAGGAGCTCGGCGTCGCCGACCGCCAGCGCGTGGAGATCCTCAAGGTCCTCTACCGCGGCGCCCGCACACTGATCCTCGACGAGCCGACCGCCGTGCTCGTGCCGCAGGAAGTGGACGCGCTCTTCGACAACCTGCGCGAGCTCAAGGCCGAGGGCCTGACCGTCATCTTCATCTCGCACAAGCTGGGCGAGGTGCTCAAGGTCGCCGACGACATCACCGTCATCCGCCGCGGCACCACGGTCGGCACCGCCGACCCCCGCACCGCCACCACCAAGCAGCTCGCCGAGCTGATGGTCGGCAGCGAGCTGCCCTCGCCGGAGACCCGCGAGTCCACGGTGACCGAGACGCCGATGCTCCAGGTCCAGGACCTGCGGCTGGCCGCCGTCGACCCGGACGGGATCGTCCGCGAGGTGCTCGCCGGCATCAACTTCACCATCCACAAGGGCGAGGTCCTCGGCATCGCCGGTGTGGAGGGCAACGGCCAGACGGAGCTCATCGACGCCCTCATGGGCATGAGCATCCCCGACGGCGGCGTCATCACCCTCGACGGCCGGGACATCTCCACCACCCCGACGCGAAAGCGCCGCGAGGGAGGCATCGGTTACATCCCCGAGGACCGCCACCGGCACGGCCTGCTGCTGGAGTCCCCGCTGTGGGAGAACCGCATCCTCGGCCACGTCACCGAGGCGCCGAACTCCAAGCGCGGTGTCCTCGACCCCAAGGCCGCCCGCAAGGACACCGAGCGCATCGTGCGCGAGTACGACGTCCGCACCCCGGGCATCGACGTCACCGCGGCCTCCCTGTCCGGCGGCAACCAGCAGAAGCTGATCGTCGGCCGCGAGATGAGCCACAACCCCAAGTTCCTCATCGCCGCCCACCCCACCCGCGGTGTGGACGTCGGTGCGCAGGCGCAGATCTGGGACGCCATCCGCGAGGCCCGGCGCGAGGGCCTGGCCGTGCTGCTCATCTCCGCCGACCTCGACGAGCTGATCGGCCTGTCCGACACCCTGCGCGTCATCTACCGCGGCCGCCTGGTCGCGGACGCCGATCCGGCGACCATCACGCCCGAGGAGCTGGGCACCGCCATGACGGGTGCCGCCACCGGGCACCTGGAAGCGAACAACGACCACGTTGAAGGCTCCGCCGCTGCCGACGGTGACACGACGGAGGACGAGGCCCGATGAAGAAACTCGACAAGGACCGGCTGCTGCTCTCGGTCGCCGGACCGGTGCTCGCGCTGGTCAGCGCCTTGGTGCTGACCGTGATCGTGCTGGCCGCGTCGGGTGTCGACCCGATCGACCCGCTGCGCATCATGATCGAACAGGCCGGTTACGAGGACATCCAGGTCCTGATCATCAACCAGGCCGGCATTTACTACCTGGCAGCCCTGGCCGTCGCCATCGGCTTCCGGATGAACCTCTTCAACATCGGCGTCGACGGCCAGTACCGCCTCGCGGCGATGATCTCCGCGGTGGTCGGCACGGCGGTCTCGCTGCCCGGTCCGCTGCACGTCCTGCTGATCGTGGTCGTCGCCATGCTCACGGGTGCCTTCTGGGCCGGTATCGCGGGCGCCCTCAAGGCGCGCCGCGGCGTGAGCGAGGTCGTCTCCACGATCATGCTCAACGCCATCGCGACCTCGCTGATCGCCTGGCTGATCCTGCCGAAGAACTTCGGCGTCCAGCCGGCCGGTTCCAACGACCTCACCACCGGTGACATCCCCGAGTCGGGCTGGTTCCCGTCGCTCCCGCTGTCCGGCGGCGACATCTACGGCTTCACCTTCGTGGCCTTCGCCCTCGGCATCGTCTACTGGTTCGTGCTGAACCGGACCCGCTTCGGCTTCGACCTGCGCGCCACGGGCGCCAGTGAGACCGCCGCCCAGGCCTCCGGTGTGGACGCCAAGAAGATGATCATGACGTCGATGCTCATCTCCGGCGCGGTCGCCGGCCTGACGGGCATGCCGCTGCTGCTCGGCGAGTCGCACACCTACAACCTGTCCTTCCCGCTGGGCATCGGCTTCACCGGCATCACCATCGCCCTGCTCGGCCGGAACAACCCCCTCGGCATCTTCTTCTCGGCACTCCTGATCGCCTTCATCGACAAGGCCTCCGCCGGTCTCGACCAGAACGGCTACGCCAAGGAGATCGGCACGATCCTGCAGGGCCTGATCGTGATCGCCGTCGTCGTCAGCTACGAGCTCGTCCGCCGCTACGGCATCCGCCGCCAGCAGCAGAAGGTCGGCGAAGAGCTGGCCGCCGGCCACGCCCTCAAGACCGACAACAAGGAGGTCGCGGCGTGAGCACCAGCACCGTTTCCGCGACGAGCGCCGCGCCCAAGAAGGGCGGCGGCCGCCGCAAGCTCACCCTGCCCTGGATCCTGCTGATGATCGCGGGCGGAATCGCCCTGATCTCCCTGGTCCGGATCATTTCCGGAGCCGACGACCTGACCTCCGTCGGTCAGGTCTCCGGCGCCCTCCAGCTCGCCGTGCCGATCGCCCTCGCGGGCCTCGGCGGTCTGTGGGCCGAGCGCGCGGGCGTGGTCAACATCGGCCTCGAAGGCATGATGATCCTGGGCACCTGGTTCGGCGCCTGGGCCGGCTACCAGTGGGGTCCGTGGACCGGTGTCCTCATGGGCATCGTCGGCGGCGCCATCGGCGGCCTGCTGCACGCGATCATCACCGTGACGTTCAACGTCAACCACATCGTCTCCGGTGTGGCCGTGAACATCCTGGCGGTCGGCTTCACCCAGTACCTGTCGAACTTCACCTTCGACACGGTCCCGGGCGGTTCCTCCAAGCAGTCCCCGCGCATCGAGCCGATCACCGAGATCACCATCCCGGGGCTCTCGCACTGGCTGTCCACCCTCCAGGGCAAGCACTGGTTCCTGCTCTCGGACATCGCCGGGATCCTCGGCGGGCTGGTCACCAACCTCTCGCTGCTGACCGTGGTCGCGGTCCTGCTGGTCCCGGCCACCTGGTGGGTCCTGTGGCGGACCTCCTTCGGTCTGCGCCTGCGCTCCTGCGGTGAGAACCCGATCGCCGCCGAGTCCCTCGGCGTCAACGTCTACAAGTACAAGTACATCGCCGTCGTCGTCTCCGGCGCGATGGCCGGTCTCGGCGGCGCGTTCCTCGCGATCGTCTCCACCGGCATCTACCAGGAGGGCCAGACCGGCGGCCGCGGCTACATCGGTCTCGCCGCGATGATCTTCGGCAACTGGATGCCGGGCGGCATGGCCCTCGGCTCGGGCCTCTTCGGCTTCACCTACAGCCTCCGGCTGCGCGGCGGCTCCGAGAACGTCCACGCCATGCTCCTGCTCCTGGCGATCCTGCTCGTGCTCGTCGTCGCCTGGCAGCTGTACAAGAAGAAGCACGTACAGGCGGGCATCGCCGCCGCCTGCGCCGCCGGCCTCTTCCTCTGGTACGCGCTCACCGACGCCGTCCCGAGCCAGTTCGTGGACGCCGCCCCGTACGTCACGACGCTGCTCGTGCTCGCCCTGTCGGCGCAGCGGCTGCGGATGCCGAAGGCGGACGGCCTGCCGTACCGCAAGGGCCAGGGCAAGTGAGCCCGCACGCCACGGTGGACTGGGAGGCCCTGCGGACGGCCGCCCGGGAGGCGATGGCACGGGCGTACGCCCCGTACTCGGGCTTCCCGGTCGGCGTGGCCGCCCTGGTCGACGACGGCCGTACGGTCGTCGGCTGCAACGTGGAGAACGCCAGCTACGGGCTGGGCCTGTGCGCCGAGTGCGGGCTGGTGTCCGCCCTCCAGGCCACCGGCGGCGGCCGGCTCACGCACTTCACCTGCGTGGACGGCAAGGGCGAGATCCTGGTCCCGTGCGGCCGCTGCCGGCAGCTGCTCTTCGAGTTCGGCGGCCCCGAACTCCAGGTGGAGACGCCGGAAGGCGTCCTGCCGCTCGCGGCGATGCTCCCGCAGGCCTTCGGGCCCGACCACCTGAGATAGCCGCAGCGACGGTCCTTCGCCCCTCCCGGGCGGAGGACCGTCGTCTTTCTTCCGTCACATCCTCCCCACCTCTCTCTATGCGCGTAGAAGGAAGCACTCCATGGACGTCATCTCCGTCATCCGCACCAAGCGCGACCGCGGCGAACTGAGCCCCGAACAGATCGACTGGGTCATCGACGCGTACACGCGCGGAGTCGTGGCCGACGAGCAGATGTCGGCGCTGGCGATGGCCATCCTGCTGAACGGCATGAACCGGGCCGAGATCGCCCGCTGGACCGCCGCGATGATCGCCTCCGGCGAGCGGATGAACTTCGACTCGCTCTCCCGCCCGACCGCCGACAAGCACTCCACGGGCGGCGTCGGCGACAAGATCACCCTGCCCCTGGCCCCGCTCGTCGCCGCCTGCGGCGCTGCCGTGCCGCAGCTCTCCGGCCGGGGTCTCGGCCACACCGGCGGAACCCTGGACAAGCTGGAGTCCATCCCCGGCTGGCGGGCGCTGCTCTCCAACGAGGAGATGCTGAACGTCCTCGACACCACCGGCGCGGTCATCTGCGCGGCGGGCGACGGCCTGGCCCCCGCCGACAAGAAGCTGTACGCGCTGCGCGACGTGACCGGCACGGTCGAGGCGATCCCGCTGATCGCCTCCTCGATCATGTCGAAGAAGATCGCGGAGGGCACCGGTTCGCTGGTCCTGGACGTGAAGGTCGGCTCCGGCGCCTTCATGAAGAACATCGAGGACGCGCGCGAGCTCGCCTCCACCATGGTCGCCCTCGGCACCGACAGCGGCGTCAAGACGATCGCCCTGCTCACCGACATGTCCACCCCGCTCGGCCTGACCGCAGGCAACGCGCTGGAGGTCCGTGAGTCGGTCGAGGTCCTCGCCGGCGGCGGTCCCGCCGACGTCGTGGAGCTGACCCTGGCCCTGGCCCGGGAGATGCTGGACGCGGCGGGCATCAAGGACGCCGACCCGGCGAAGGCCCTCGCCGACGGCTCCGCCATGGACGTGTGGCGCCGGATGATCGCGGCCCAGGGCGGCGACCCCGACGCCACCCTGCCCGTCGCCCGCGAGCACCACGTCGTCACCGCCCCCGCCTCCGGTGTCCTGACCCGGCTGGACGCCTACGCGGTGGGCGTCGGCGCCTGGCGCCTGGGCGCTGGCCGCGCCCGCAAGGAGGACCCCGTCCAGGCGGGTGCGGGCATCGAGCTCCACGCGAAGCCGGGCGAGACGGTCACCGCGGGACAGGCCCTGATGACCCTGCACACCGACACCCCGGAGAAGTTCGAGTACGCGCTGGCCGCCCTGGAAGGCTCCTACGACATCGCCCCGGCGGGCACCGCCTTCACCGCGAACCCGATCGTGCTGGACCGCATCGCCTGACCGGCACCCGGAAAGGGCACTGAACCCCGTCGGCGCGGCTCCCCGTCCGGAGCCGCGCCGACGGCTGTCCGCCCGGCCGACGGGCCGGTACCGATGAGTTCGGGGGCGTGGCCCGGTCAACCCCTCGTGGAGATCAGAAGACTGGTGCTGCCCGGCCCCGGCGTGACGCCCGAGGACGCCGGGCGGCTCGACGCTCTGTGCCGCGACGGCCCCCGCCCCCTGTGGGTGGTGTGCGCAGCCGGGGCGCTCACCGCCACCGGGCTCGCCGAGGTGGACGGGCTCGCCCGCCTGGCGCTCGCCGCCCGCCGTGCCGGGGTCCGCCTCAGCCTGGCCGGGGCCGCGCCGCAGCTACGCGCCCTGCTGGACCTCGTAGGACTCGTCGAGCTGCTCGGGGAGCCCGAACAGCGGGAACCACCGGGCGGTGTCCAGGAAGGCGTTCAGGCCGACGATCTTCCCCTCTGATATCTCCAGCACCTGGAGCGCCCACGGCTCGTGCCCCGGCCGGCCGTCCTCCCGCGGGCGGTACTGGCCGAAGGCCGGCATGCCGTTCGCCGTCGTCGGGACGAGCCGGGACCCCTTGCAGCCGATGCCCTGGTTCAGGTGCCACGCGGCGATGTCCGCGTGCCCCTGGAGCCACAGGTCGAACGGAGGCATCGACAGCACCGCGTCCTCGTGCAGCAGGGCGGTCAGCCGGGAGATGTCGTACGCCTCGAAGGCACTCAGGTACCGCTCCAGCAGCTTCGCCTGGTCCGCGTCCAAAGGGTCCGCCGGATCGCTCGCCCGGATCCCCCGGCCGGCGAGGGTGGCCCGCGCCCGCTGGAGGGCGCTGTTGACCGACGCCACCGTCGTGTCCAGCAGCGTCGCGACCTCGTCCGCCTTCCAGGCCAGCACCTCGCGCAGGATCAGCACGGCCCGCTGCTTCGCCGGCAGGTGCTGGAGCGCGGCCACGAAGGCGAGCCGGACGGACTCCTTCGCCAGCGCCGCCTCGGCCGGATCGGCGGTCTGCGGCAGCACCCGTCCGTCCGGCACCGGCTCCAGCCACGTCACCTCGGGCCGCTCGCTCAGCACGGCCGACGCCTGGTGCTGCGGCGCGCCGAGGTCCATCGGCCGGGCGCGCTTGTTCCCGGCGTTCAGCAGGTCCAGGCAGACGTTGGTGGCGATCCGGTACAGCCAGGACCGCAGCGAGGAGCGGCCCTCGAACTTGTCGTAGGCGCGCCAGGCGCGCAGGTACGTGTCCTGCACCGCGTCCTCGGCGTCGAAGGACGAGCCGAGCATCCGGTAGCAGTAACCGGTGAGCTCGACCCGGTAGCGGTCCATCGCCGAATCGAGATCCGGGCTGGTCGCGAGGTCACTCATGGCTGCCGTCCCCCAGTAGTTCCACTACGTCGAAAACTACCGGAGGTGTCTGACAACGGCAGCCCGGCCGTCCGGCGCCGCGCGGGGAACGGTTCGGGTGCCGCCCGGGGGGACGCTCAGGTGCCGGGCTTGCGCCCGTACACGTAGACGTCGTCCCCGTTGCGGAGCAGGTTCCAGTAGGCCTTGGCGTCCGCCGGGCGCATGTTGACGCAGCCGCCGGAGCCGGGCGGGCTCCACATGCTCTTCTCGACGGAGTGGAAGGCGATGCCGCCGTCGAAGAACTGCGCGTACGGCATCGCCACGTCGTAGAGCGTCGACCAGAAGTCGATGTCGCGGTAGTAGATCTTCTTGTGACCGGTCCGGGTCTCGGTCCCGTCCTTGCCCGTGCGCACCGGCACCGGGCCGTAGACCAGTTTCCCGCCGTCCTGCACCCAGCTCAGCTGGCGCGTCAGGTCCACGCAGGCGATCCGCCCCAGGTCGACCGGGCACGAGCCGTCCCGGTTGGGGGTGGTGCCGGCCGCCCGCTGCGCCAGCATCACGCTCATCGTCTGCCAGGTCAGCGGCCCGGCGTACCCCGCGGCCGGGGTGATGCCGTACGTCGCCTGGAACGACCTGATGGCCGTGCAGTCGGCCGCCGACTGCACGCCGTCCACCGGCCGCCCCAGGAACTGCTCGACCTGCCGCTGGTAGGGCCCGGTGGTCGCGGTGCAGGAAGCGGCCCGCGCCGTCCCGCCCCCGACGACCAGCAGCGGCGCCGCCAGGGCCACCGCCGCGGCCACCAGTGCCGCCGCCCGGCCCCTCGTACGCGTCCGTCGGTTCCGTGTGGATTCCACATGCGCCTCCCCACCGCATCCCTTCCCCGCCCGGGGGCCGAACGTGCCGGAGCCCGGAGCGTGATGGGCTCCGGGCTTTCGTAAATCACCTCGTACCGATGTCGTACGGGCGCGTGGGCACGCCGTCGTATCGGCGCATCGCACGTCGTATCAGCGCATCGCGGCCAGGGAGGTCAGGCGGCGCTCGGCGCGCGCCACGCGCGACCCGTACAGGGTGATCGACGCGACGCCCACCACCGCCACCAGCGCGATCCCGACCGTGGCCGCCCACCCGGAGGCGTGGTAGGCCAGCGCGCCGAGGGTGCCGCCCGCGCTCGAACCGAGGTAGTACGCCGACTGGTAGAGCGCCGACGCCTGCGCACGCCCCGACGTGGCGGTCCGGCTCACCGCCGCGGAGGCCACCGCGTGGCCCGCGAAGAACCCGGCCGTGATCAGCACCAGGCCCGCCAGCACGGCGGCCAGCGCGTCCGCCAGCGAGAGCAGCAGCCCGAGCGCGGTCGTGGTCACCGCCAGGTACAGCGCGCCGCGCCGGCCTATCCGGGCCACCAACTGCCCCGCGGCCGCCGAGGAGACCGTACCGACCAGGTAGACCAGGAACACCGACCCGACGACGCCCTGCCCCAGCGAGAACGGCTCGTCCACCAGGCGGTACCCGATGACCGTGTACACCGCCCCGAACACCGTCATGAACAGCGCGCCGATCCCGTACAGCCGCAGCAGCAGCGGATCGCGCAGGTGCCCGGCGACGGTACGTCCCACCGCGCGCGGGTTCAGCGACGCCGGCCGGAAGAACCGCGCCCGGGGCAGCAGCACCGCGAACGCCACCGCGCAGCCCAGCGCCATCAGTCCGACCGTCAGCAGCCCGGCCCGCCAGCCCCACAGCTGCGCCGCCCAGCCGGTGACGATCCGGCCGCTCATCCCGCCGATCGAGTTGCCCGCCACGAACAGGCCGATCGCGCCGACCAGCGCCTTGGGCCGGACCTCCTCGGCGAGGTACGCCATCGCGGAGGCGGGGATGCCGGCGATCGCCGCGCCCTGGACCGCGCGCAGCGCCACCAGCCACTCCAGGCTCGGGGCGAACGGGACGAGCAGGCCTACCCCGACGGCCAGGGCCATCGCGCAGGTCATCATCCGGGTCCGCCCGAACCGCTCGGACAGGGCGCTGAGCGGCAGGACGAACAGCGCGAGCGCGCCGGTGGCGGCGGACACCGTCCAGCTCGCCTGACCGGCCGTCACGCCGAAGTCACCGGAGATCGCGGGCAGCAGCGCCTGCGTGGAGTAGAGGAGGGCGAAGGTCGCCAGTCCCGCGGCGAAGAGCGCGAAGCTCATCCGGCGGTGGCCGGGGCGGCCGGGCGAGAGGGGCTGCGGTGCGGGGGACGACGGGGTGGAGGCACCCGGGATGGCGGGTGCCCCGGTATGAGCGGGAGGCATGTACCGACCGTAGACCCGGGCCGTTTCATGCGTCCAATGCACAGATTCGCGATAATCGATCCACTCATGCATCAACACAGCTCAGAGAGGTGCATGTCAATGAGTCGTTACGAAGAAGACATCCCCGTGACAAGTCTGCTGGCCCCCCGGCTCGCCTACTTCGTCGCGGTCGCCCGGCACGAGCACGTCACCCGCGCCGCGCACGAACTGGGCGTGCCGCAGTCCACCCTGTCCCGGGCCATGGTCCGCCTCGAACAGGACCTGGCCGTCACGCTGTTCGCCCGCAAGGGCCGCACCGTCGCCCTCACCACCGCCGGGCGCACCTTCCTCGCCTCCGCCCAGCGGGCGCTCGGCGAGATCGCCCGCGCCGCCGAATCCGTGCAGCAGGACGCCGACCCGGCCTCCGGCAAGGTCGCCTTCGGCTTCCTGCACACCCTGGGTTCCGAGACCGTGCCCGGCCTGATCCGCGCCTTCCGCGCCCACCACCCCAGGATCCGGTTCTCCCTCGTCCAGAACTACGGCGAGGCGATGCTGGAGCGGCTGCGGGCCGGGGAACTCGACCTCTGCCTGACCTCCCCGCTCCCCGACGCCCCCGACCTGGTGGCCCGCCGGCTCGACGAACAGCGGCTGCGCCTGGTCGTGCCCGACGACCACCGCCTCGCGGGACGCAAGCGCATCCGCCTCGCCGAGGCCGCCGAGGAAACCTTCGTCACGCTGGAGCCCGGCTACGGGCTGCGCCGCATCACCGACGACCTGTGCGCGGAAGCCGGGTTCACCCCGCGGGTCGCCTTCGAGGGCGAGGAGGCGGAAACCCTGCGCGGTCTCGTCGCGGCCGGTCTCGGCGTGGCCCTGCTGCCGCCGCCCGCCGTGGCCCGGCCCGGTGTGGTGGAGCTGACGGTGACGGCGCCCCGCGCGGTCCGCGAGATCGGCGTCGCCTGGCTCGACGGACACCCCGACACGCCGCCGGTGGCGGAGTTCAAGCGGTTCCTGATGTCCCGCAGGGGCCGGCTGCTTCCCGAGCCGTGAGCGGGGCGCCCGCGCCCGCCCGGGGCTCGGCCGACAGCAAGTACCCCGCCTGGAAGCGCGACTTGGCCCCGACCGCCCGCATGATCCCGGCGATGTGCCGTTGGCAGGTCCGCTCCGACATGCCGAGCCGGCGCGCGATCACCTTGTCCTCCAGCCCCTCCGCCAGCAGCCGTACGATCGTCTGCCGCAGCTCGTCCGTCAGCGAACGGGCCGCGTCCGGACCCACCGTCACGGGGAAGGGCTCCGCCGCGACCCAGGACCGTTCGAACGCCGCCTTCATGAAGTGCACGACGTTCGGCTCGCGCACCACCAGCGCCGCCCCGCTGCGGTCCGGCACCTCCATCAGCCCCGTGTGGCCGTCGAAGACCAGCATCCGCATCAGCCCGTCGCCCAGGGTGCGGACCTGCGCGCCCAGCGCCGTCACCCGCTCCACGTAGGCCGCCGTCGGGCGCGAGTAGCGGGCCGTGTGCTGGTAGACGGTCCGCATCCGCACCCCGCGCGCCAGCAGCGCCTCGTCCCGCCCGATCGCCTCCTCCAGTGACTCCGGGGGTCGTCCCCCGCCGGGCTGCGAGGTCAGCAACTCGCACTCGGCGTCCGCAACGAGCTCGGCGATCAGCCCCCGTACCGCCCCGAGGTCGGTCACCAGCTCCAGGTGCCCCGAGCCGGCCCGGGTCCCGCTGCGCGGCCCCCGCCTCGTAGGCCGGGACCAGCTCCTCCAGCCGCCCGCGCAGCCGGTCCATCTCGTCGTGCGTCTCCCGGACGAGCAGCGCCAAGGGGGCCAGGGCCCGGGCCGCGGCCGCCCGGGGCGCCACCGCGCTCCACCGCTCCGCGCCCGGACCCGCAGCCCGTTGGAGCAGGTGGGCGGCGGCCAGCTCGGTCAGGGCGGTACCGGCGCGCGCACCCAGGGCAGCGGCGGCTTCCTCGGCCGCGAAGTCGCGCCGCTCCACGGCGTACGCGTACAGGCGCCGCGCGGCGGGGCTCAGTCCGTCGCCCCGGGCGCTCGCTTCGAGGTCGTCGGCCGGCATGGACCAATTTCTCCCTGTAGGTGAGGATTTGTAAACCCCTCGTATTCCCGCAAGGCGGCAAGACGATGCCTGGCCGGGGCCCTGGGACGTATGCCGGACCGGCACAGTGGGGTGCGGCCCGAGGGGGAAGGGCCGCAGGGGAGAGCAGCGGAAGGCGCGCCGGACGGGCCGCAGCCCTCCGACCGTGAGGGGGCGGATCGGCGGGCTCGGTCGCGTCCGGCGCGTCGCCCGTCGTGGGGGAGGCGCCTCAGCCGGACGACTTCGCGTAGTCCCCGAAGCCCGTCCAGTCGACGGCGACCACCCGCTCGTCGCCCACGACCCAGGCGTCGTGCCCGGGCGCGATCTGCATGAGGTCCCCGGGGCCGTACTCCTCGCTCGCGCCGTCGTCCATGACGACCTTCATCCGGCCGCTCACCACGTACCCGGTGTGCGCGGCCTGGCAGCTGTCCGTGCCGGCCAGCGGCTTGATGTGCTCCGACCAGCGCCAGCCGGGCTCGAAGACCGCGCGGCCGATGGCCCCGCCCTCCGCCTGGATCACGTCCAGCCGGCCCATGCCGCCCTCGAACGGACGCGTCTCGTCCGCGTCGTCGAAGTTCTTGCGCAGGATCTGGGCCATGCCCGGTCACCTCCCGTGGAAGAAACCCCCGAGGACAACCACCCGAGTCCATTTCCCACTTTACCCGCGGACGGCGCTGGGGGCCGGGTGGCTCAGCCCCGCAGCGAGCGCCCGAAACCCGAGGCCAGCGGCATTCGCAGCCCCAGCGGCGGAGGCGCGGCGAGCGCGTCCGTCACCGGCCGCGAGTACCGCCCCGAGAACATCGCGCCCAGAACGAAGTCCACCCCGAGGGCGACCACTTCCGCCTGGTGCTCGCGCAGCCCGTGCCCGTCGGAATGCACCTCGAACCGGCACGTGGAACGATTCGCCTTCTTCGCCCGCGCCGCCAGCAGGAAGGACGACTCCGGATCGCAGCGCCCGTCGTTGGTCCCGTGCACGATCAGCACCTGCCGCCCCGCCAGCTGCTTCACCGGCTCCGGGGAGTCCGTCGTCGCGTCGGTGGAGGGGGCCAGCGCCAGCACCGCCTGCACTGCCCCGTGCCCGGCCGCCCGCAGGGCCGCCAGGCCGCCGGCGTCGTACCCCGCCAGGCAGACCGGCACGTCCCCGTACCTGCGTACCGCCTCGTCCGCCGCCCACCGGGCGTCGTCCTCGCGGGCGCCCGTCCCGTGCAGCACCGGGTGCGCGGCCAGGCCGTGCGCCCCGCCCGCCCGGGCCAGCGCCCGCGCGAGCGGACGCACCGGACCGGGGGAGAATCTGGACCCCCCGGGAAGCAGGAGCACCACACCACTGACCGTCGAGACCGAGCCGTTCGCGCCGGCCGCCCGCCCGAGGCGGGCACCGCGCGCCGGCGGCGCATGCTGTGCCATGGCGGAACAGTCTCAGACCGACAGGTGTACGCCACCCCTCCGTACGGTCACTGTTACGTATCGACGGCTCACGCCGAGCCCGCGCTCTACGCGCGTAGGAGCTAGAGTGCCCAGATGACGAGCGACACCCCGAACCTGCCCACCCCGGATCAGATCCGCCGTGCCCCCAAGGTGCTCCTCCACGACCACCTCGACGGTGGCCTGCGCCCCGGGACCATCATCGAGCTGGCCCGCGAGGTCGGCTACGAGAACCTCCCCGAGAACGACGCCGACAAGCTGGGCGTCTGGTTCCGGGAAGCCGCCGACTCCGGCTCCCTGCCGCGCTACCTGGAGACGTTCGCGCACACCTGCGCCGTCATGCAGACGAAGGCGGCGCTCTTCCGCGTGGCCGCCGAGTGCGCCGAGGACCTGGCCGAGGACGGCGTCGTGTACGCCGAGATCCGCTACGCCCCCGAGCAGCACCTGGAAGCCGGCCTGACCCTCGAAGAGGTCGTCGAGGCGGTGAACGACGGCTTCCGCGAGGGAGAGCGCCGCGCCAAGGCGAACGGCCACCGCATCCGCATCGGGGCCCTGCTGACCGCGATGCGCCACGCGGCCCGCGCCCTGGAGATCGCCGAGCTGGCCAACCGCTACCGCGACAACGGCGTGGTCGGCTTCGACATCGCCGGCGCCGAGGCCGGGTTCCCCCCCACCCGCCACCTCGACGCCTTCGAGTACCTCAAGCGCGAGAACAACCACTTCACGATCCACGCGGGCGAGGCCTTCGGCCTGCCGTCGATCTGGCAGGCCCTGCAGTGGTGCGGCGCCGACCGCCTGGGTCACGGCGTGAAGATCATCGACGACATCGAGGTCTCCGCCGACGGCTCCGTGAAGCTCGGCCGTCTGGCGTCCTACGTCCGGGACAAGCGCATCCCCCTGGAGATGTGCCCGACCTCGAACCTGCAGACGGCCGCCGCCGCCTCGTACGCCGAGCACCCGATCGGCCTGCTGCGCAAACTGCACTTCCGGCTGACCGTCAACACCGACAACCGGCTGATGAGCGGTACCAGCATGAGCCGCGAGTTCGAGCACCTGGTCGAGACTTTCGGTTACACGCTGGAAGACATGCAGTGGTTCACCGTCAATGCGATGAAGTCCGCGTTCATTCCTTTCGATGAACGACTGGCGATGATCAACGACGTGATCAAGCCGGGCTATGCGGAGCTCAAGTCCGAGTGGCTCTTCCGTCAGACCGCTTCCACCAGCGGATCCGTCTCGGCTTAGGCCGTGGCATGACATGAGTGGGGCGTCCGGGAAGAGTTATTCCCGGACGCTTCCTCATATTTAAGGATGTTTGCAGGCCGGGGTTTGAAGTGACTAGTTTGCGGAGCCGCTCAATTCCCCGTCGCAAGGACGATTTTGATGAAGAAGTCAGCTGCCAAGACGCTCGGTGCCGCCGCCCTGGGTGCCGCCTTCGCCGCCGTCGCCGCCGGTTCCGCCTCCGCCGCCGTCCCGGCCGTCGGTCTGACCGACGCGCTGGGCACCGCCACCGGCGCCGTCCAGGGGCTCACCAGCCAGCAGCACATGGGTGCCAAGGAAGGCCGGGACGCGAGCGACCCGGGCGAGGCGCTCGGTACGGTCACCAGCCTCCTCGGCGGCGTGCCGCTCAGCAACCTCGGCAGCTGACGCGCAGGCCCTGCCCGCACGCGTGATCCGCACGCGTCATCCGCACGCGCGGACCCGTGGCGCACACCCTTTCGACCAGGTGTGCGCCACGTCGCGCGGTGTGCCACGATCACCGGCAACTGCCCGCCGGAGCACAGTGTTTGGGGTCTCGGTCATGCGCATGAAGGCACGGTTCACGGCACGGACGCGGACGTGGACGGCGAGCGCCGCCCTGCTCCCCTCCCTGCTCCTCGCCGCCACGGGATGCGGCGGCGCCGCGGACGGATCCGGCGGGGCACCCGACGCGAAGGGCTCCGCAGCGCCGCGCGCCACGGCCACGCCCCCCGCCGGCTCCGCCGCCCCGGCCTCCCCCAAGGCCGCAGCGAGCAGGCTGGAGCGCTCCGCCCTGGAACCGGGCGACCTCGACGGCTACCAGATCTCCGCGCAGGGCAAGAACCCCAACGCCCCCTCCGGCCAGCCCCAGGCCGACCGGAAGGCCTGCCAGCCCCTCGCCGACGTCATGGGCGACAAGCCCGACCCGGCCGCGCGGGAAACCGTCAACCGGGGCCTCGGCTCGCAGAAGCAAGTCGGCCTCGCGATCTCCGCCTCGGTCAGCTCCTACGCCGAAGCCGACGCCAAGCGGCTGATGGACCGGCTGCGCGACGCCGTCGCCGAATGCGGTACGGGCTTCTCCGCCACCGTCCAGAAGCAGACCGGCAGCTACCGCGACGTGAAACCCGTCGCGTACAAGACCGGTGGCGACGAGAACGTCAGCTGGACCACCACCGCCGTCGCCGGGGGCGTCTCGGCGCAGGTCCACCTCGTCGTCGTGCGCCAGGGCGCCACCGTCGTGCGGCTGATGGCCCTCAACGTGGCCGATGCCGCGAAGAAGGCGCAGCTGCCGCAAGAGGTGGCCGACAAGCAGCTCGAAAAGGTCCGCAAGGCGGGCTGAGCGGACGCGCGGCTGCCGGGCGCCGGCTACCAGGCGGTCTGCGCCGAGCCCGCGCCCTGCTTGTCGTTGGGCAGCAGCAGCCACAGCGCCAGGTAGATCAGGAACTGCGGGCCGGGCAGCAGGCACGACAGGACGAAGATGATCCGCATCGTCCGTGTCCGCATTCCGAAGCGTCGCGCGAGACCGGCGCAGACACCACCGATCATCCGTCCGTCACGGGGGCGGGTAATCGCGCTCATGGGGTTTCTCCTCGTATCCGGGAACCGCTTTCTTGCGATGCCTCAATACTCGCGGGGAACCGCCGAAAGGACCTCGGTCCAGGGGCTCACGTCGACCCTGGTAATTCTCGGGGTGGGCCCCTGAGAGCGCCGCAGCCTGGCCCTCAGGGCCGGCACCACCGCCGCGTGCACCAGCAGCACCCCGGCGGTGTTCAGCAGCACCGAGTCGACGTCGACGACCTGCCCCGGCACCCCGCTCTGGAGCATCGCGATGCTCAGCGAGATCAGCGCGGCCGCGGCTCCCGCACGGGCGAGCGAGGACCACGCCGCCAGCGGTGACCGGGCGAGCCGCCCGCCGGCCAGCGGCAGCAGCACCCCGAGCGGTGCCAACAGGGCGAGCCCCCCGCCGATCCGCCGGGCCGCCTCCAGGGGCCCGTAGGACAGATCGGCCCGGATGCCCTCCAGCGGTGTCAGGTTCGCGGCCGCCGCCCAGGGCACGTCCAGCGGCCGCAAGGTCAGCCAGCCGACGAGGAGGAGGTGGGCGGCCAGCAGGGCCCCGCCGAGGAACCGGAGCCGGAGGTGGATGGCTGTGGCGGCGTTGTCGCCTGCCTCATGACGCTGCACACCTGGGAGGACGCAGCCCCCGGTGGCCGCGGTTCCGCTCCGCTCCGGTGTGACGGGACCCACCTACCGCAGCGCCAGCAGCACGATCAGCAGCACCGCGCCCGCCGCGGCCGGTGCGATGACCTCGTACGACCACCGCACCTTCACCGGGCCCTGGGCACCCTCGCGCGCCGCTCCGCGTTCGGCCAGCTCCTGCAGCTCGTCCACGACCTTGTCGGCGAGGGCGCGCGGCGGGCCCTGGGCGGCCGCGCCCGACGCCGGCTGCGCCGCCCCGGTGGCCGCCCCGACGCCCCGGCCCTGCCGGCGCTGCGCCTTCTTGCGCTCCCGCAGGGACACCGGGACCGACCACAGCTGGTACTTCTCGCCCTCGGCCAGTACCTCCGCCGAGTACCCGGCGCGCACCACGTCCACGGAGGCCCAGGGCAGCTCGATGACCCGGAAGGGGTTGCGGACCCGCATCCGGTCGTCGTTGGCGAAGACGGCCGGCCGGATGGTGAACGCGACGGTCAGCGGCACGGCGCACAGCGCGACGGCCAGGCCGATCCAGCGCGTGCTGCCGTCCCCGAACACGACGGCGTCCCCGCACAGCCACACGATCAGCGCGAGGGTCAGTACCCCGGTCACGACGGCCGGGGACGAGCGGTAGACGCGATCGGCGTAGACCGGACCGTCGGCGGGCTGCTGGCTGCTCATGCGCCCGATTCTGCCTCACGCCGTCTCAGCCGACGAGATCGGCGTACAGGATGATGTTGTCGGGCCGGTGGCCGTCGGTGAGCTCGCCGCCGCAGGTGATGACGCGCAGCTCCGGGCGGGTGGTGTCCCCGTACACCTTGGCGGTGGGGAACGTCTTCTTGTCCACCTGTTCCAGTTCGCGCACCCGGAAGACCGCGGTGCTGCCGTCGGCCCGGGTGACGCTGACCTCGTCGCCGGTGCGGACGCGCGAGACGTCCTTGAGCACGCCGGGCCCGCGGGCCGTGTCGAAGTGCCCGATCAGCACGGCCGGACCGGTTTCGCCGGGGGTGACGCCCTTGGTGTACCAGCCGATCTTGTCCCCGTCGGAGACCGGGGGCACCTCGACGGTGCCGTCGGCGGCGAGGCCCAGCCGCAGCACGGGGGAGGCGTCCACCCCGGCGGAGGGGATGCGTACGCGTACGGGCGTGGAGGCGGGCAGGGGTGCGGCCGTCGCCGGAGCGGCGGGAGCGGTCGTGGGGGTGACGGCGGGCGGCGCGGCGGGGACGGAAGCGGCGGTGGTGGCGCCGCCGCAGCCGGTCAGGGCGGCGGCGAGGAGCGCGGCGGCCAGGAGCGGGCGGACGCGGCGGGTCATGGGGGCTCCGGGAAACGAGGGCCGGCGGGCCACCGCGAGGTGGCCCGCCGGAGGCAGGACGAGGAGGGACGTGCCGTGCGCGTCAGCGCTGGGCGCGGCGGCGGATCAGGAAGGCGGCCCCGATCGCGGCCAGGACGGCTGCCAGCCCGGCGCCGAGGGCCGCCGTGGTGGTGCTGCCGGTGTCCTCGGCGGCGATCTCGGCCCCGGCGGCGACCCCGCCCTGGGGCACGACGGAGGTCTGCGCACCCGTCTGCGGCTTCACGTCGGCCACCGGCTTGACGCTGACCGGGGTGGCCGGCTTGGCGGCGGCCGTGGCGGTGGTGGACGGGGTGGGCTTCGGAGCGGGCTCGTCGGCGCCCCGGTCCTCCGTGACCTTGTAGTCCGGCTTGCAGCCCTTGGGCAGGGCCGGGAAGGAGGTGTGGCCGAGCGGCGTGTCACCGCCCTGGGCCTTCCACTCGAAGGTGGGCGCGGCGCCGCTCGGGTTGACGATGCGGGCGATGATGCCGTCGGACGCGGGCAGCGCGGGGAAGGTGCGGTCCAGGTGGCGCCAGTTGTCGGTGACGTCCGTCCGGATGGTGACCTCCGGGCCCGCGGTGGACATCGACACGTCGGCGAGCAAGGCCCCGCCGAGGGCGACCTGCTTGGCCTCGGTCCCGCACACCGGGCCGGTCCTGCCCTTCGGCAGCGGGTAGGACTTGGCCACCCCGTCCGTGGTGACGACGAGCACCGGGGCGGCCGTGTCCGCCTTGGTGAGCTTGAGCTGCAGCCCGTCGGCCGTCAGGGCCGGGTGCGTGCGGTCCACCACCGCCACCACGCGGACCATGTAGTCGTCGCCCGGCTTCCAGTCCGGGCCCACGGCGCGGATCCAGGCCTCGGGGCCCTCGGCCTTGTTGCGCAGCACCGCGACGAGGCCCTCGCCGATGTAGACCGGCTCGCCCGCGTAGCGGTCGTCGTCCGACACCGATCCGGTTGCCGCGGCCCCGGCGGTGGTCTGCGGGGCGGGCGCGGCGAGCGCCGTCGCGGCCGGCGCGAGCAGGGCGCCGGCGAGGGCGGCGGTGACGATCGAGGTGCGGAGGGCGGAACGCATAACGACTCCAGGAAGCATTGTCGCGGGAAGGTGGGAGAGTCGCATGCCCCTTTTTCTCTACGGGTTCTCTGCCGAGGCTTTCATCCGGTGAGGTCTGGCGGGCTGCTGAAGAGAAATTTACGGATCTTGTGCGACCGGACGGTGGGGTTTGTGTCCGTGCCGTGTAACAGCAAAAGCGGAGGTCAGCGGTCCGCAGGGTGGTCTGCGGCCGGACGCCCGCCGTGCCCGGATGCGGGAGGCCGCGCACAGATGTGCACCGGCGGGGGGTGACATGTCGCTACGCGCGTAGATATGCTCATCTGGTGACCATGCCCACCACCCTCACCGCATTCGCTGACGTGACGACGTCCGACAGTGCGCTGCGCCGCTTCCTGCACGGGCTGCCCGGCGTAGACGCAGTCGGACTGGAGGCCCGCGCGGCCTCCCTCGGCACCCGCTCGATCAAGACGACGGCCAAGGCGTACGCCATCGACCTGGCCATCTCGATGATCGACCTGACCACGCTTGAGGGTGCGGACACCCCGGGCAAGGTGCGGGCGCTCTCCGCCAAGGCCGTCAACCCCGACCCGACCGACCGGACGACGCCCATGACCGCCGCGGTCTGCGTCTACCCGGACATGGTGGCCACCGCCAAGGCCGCCCTGAACGGCGCCGACGTCAAGGTGGCGTCCGTCGCGACCGCCTTCCCGGCCGGCCGCGCCGCCCTGCCCGTCAAGCTCGCGGACACCCGGGACGCCGTCGCCGCCGGCGCCGACGAGATCGACATGGTCATCGACCGTGGCGCCTTCCTCGCCGGCCGCTACCTGGAGACGTACGAGCTGATCAAGGCCGTCAAGGAGGCGTGCGTCCGAGAGGACGGCAGCGCCGCCCGGCTGAAGGTCATCTTCGAGACCGGCGAGCTGTCGACCTACGACAACATCCGCCGCGCCTCCTGGATCGGCATGCTCGCGGGCGCCGACTTCATCAAGACCTCCACCGGCAAGGTCGGCGTCAACGCCACCCCCGCCAACACCCTGCTCATGCTCGAAGCCGTACGCGACTTCAAGGAGCAGACTGGAATCCAGATCGGCGTGAAGCCGGCCGGCGGCATCCGCACCACCAAGGACGCGATCAAGTTCCTGGTCCTGGTCAACGAGACCGTGGGCGAGGACTGGCTGAGCAACCACTGGTTCCGCTTCGGCGCCTCCAGCCTGCTCAACGACCTGCTGATGCAGCGCCAGAAGCTGAGCACCGGGCGTTACTCCGGTCCCGACTACGTGACGGTGGACTGAGACCCTCATGAACAAGCCTTCCCCCTTCGAGTACGCGCCGGCCCCCGAGTCCCGCTCGGTCGTCGACATCGCCCCCTCCTACGGCCTCTTCATCGACGGCGAGTTCACCGACGCCGCCGACGGCAAGGTCTTCAAGACCGTCTCGCCGTCGTCCGAGGAAGTCCTCTCCGAGGTCGCCCAGGCCGGCGCCGCCGATGTCGACCGCGCCGTCAAGGCCGCCCGCAAGGCCTTCGAGAAGTGGTCCGCGCTGCCGGGCTCCGAGCGCGCCAAGTACCTCTTCCGCATCGCCCGGATCATCCAGGAGCGCAGCCGCGAGCTGGCCGTCCTGGAGACCCTGGACAACGGCAAGCCGATCAAGGAGACCCGCGACGCGGACCTCCCCCTGGTCGCCGCGCACTTCTTCTACTACGCGGGCTGGGCCGACAAGCTCGACCACGCCGGCTACGGCGCGAACCCGCGCCCGCTCGGCGTGGCCGGCCAGGTCATCCCGTGGAACTTCCCGCTGCTGATGCTCGCGTGGAAGATCGCCCCCGCGCTCGCCACCGGCAACACGGTCGTCCTCAAGCCCGCCGAGACCACCCCGCTGTCCGCCCTGTTCTTCGCGGACATCTGCCGCCAGGCCGGTCTGCCCAAGGGCGTCGTCAACATCCTCACGGGGTACGGCGACGCGGGCGCGGCCCTCGTCGAGCACCCCGACGTCAACAAGGTCGCCTTCACCGGCTCCACGGCGGTGGGCAAGAAGATCGCCCGCCACGTCGCCGGCACCGACAAGAAGGTCACCCTGGAGCTGGGCGGCAAGGGCGCCAACATCGTCTTCGACGACGCCCCCATCGACCAGGCCGTCGAGGGCATCGTCACCGGCATCTTCTTCAACCAGGGCCAGGTCTGCTGCGCGGGCTCGCGCCTGCTGGTCCAGGAGTCGATCCACGACGAGCTGCTGGACTCCCTCAAGCGCCGCCTCTCGACGCTGCGCCTCGGTGACCCGCTCGACAAGAACACCGACATCGGCGCGATCAACTCCGCCGAGCAGCTGGCCCGGATCACCGCGCTCGCCGACACCGGCGAGGCCGAGGGCGCCGAGCGCTGGTCCCCGGCGTGCGAGCTGCCGTCCTCCGGCTACTGGTTCGCCCCGACGCTGTTCACCAACGTCACCCAGGCGCACACCGTCGCCCGCGACGAGATCTTCGGCCCGGTGCTGTCCGTACTGACCTTCCGTACGCCCGACGAGGCCGTGGCGAAGGCCAACAACAGCCAGTACGGCCTGTCCGCCGGCATCTGGACGGAGAAGGGCTCGCGCATCCTCGCGGTCGCGAACAAGCTCCGCGCGGGTGTGGTGTGGGCCAACACGTTCAACAAGTTCGACCCGACCTCGCCCTTCGGCGGCTACAAGGAGTCGGGCTTCGGCCGCGAGGGCGGTCGCCACGGCCTGGAGGCTTACCTCGATGTCTGAGACGACCACGCGTCTGAACGTCTTCAAGACCTACAAGCTGTACGTCGGGGGCAAGTTCCCCCGCTCCGAGAGCGGCCGGGTGTACGAGGTGACGGACTCCAACGGCAAGTGGCTGGCCAACGCCCCCCTGTCCTCCCGCAAGGACGCCCGTGACGCGGTCGTCGCCGCGCGCAAGGCCTTCGGCGGCTGGGCGGGCGCGACCGCGTACAACCGCGGCCAGATCCTCTACCGCATCGCCGAGATGCTGGAGGGCCGCCGCGGGCAGTTCGTCCACGAGGTCCGCGAGGCGGAGGGCCTGTCCAAGGTGAAGGCCGCCGCCGTCGTGGACGCGGCCATCGACCGCTGGGTCTGGTACGCGGGCTGGACCGACAAGATCGGCCAGGTCGTGGGAGCCGCCAACCCGGTCGCGGGTCCGTTCTTCAACCTGTCCACGCCGGAGCCGACCGGTGTCGTCACCGTCGTCGCCCCGCAGGACTCGTCGTTCCTGGGCCTGGTCTCGGTGATCGCGCCGGTCATCGCCACGGGCAACACGGTCGTGGTGATCGCCTCGGAGAAGTCCCCGCTGCCCGCCCTCTCGCTGGGCGAGGTGCTGGCGACGTCCGACCTGCCCGGCGGCGTGGTCAACATCCTGTCCGGCAAGGCCGCCGAGATGGGCCCGCACCTGGCGTCCCACCAGGACGTCAACGCGATCGACCTGGCGGGCGCCGGCGCGGCGCTTGCCAAGGAGCTGGAGATCGCCGCGGCCGACAACCTCAAGCGCGTCCTGCGTCCACAGCCTGTGGACGACTGGACCGCCGACCCGGGCACGTCGCGCATGACGGCGTTCCTGGAGACCAAGACGGTCTGGCACCCCACGGGTTCGCTGGGCGCGTCCGGCTCCTCGTACTAGGGGCACTCGCGAACCGGCCCCGGCAGCGTCCCCCGCGCTGCCGGGGCCTTCGTGTCACTTCGCTCCGGGCAGCAGCGGGCCGAGGAGCGAGCCCGCGGCGGCGGTGGGCAGTTCACCGACCGAGGGGCCCTGGGTCAGGATGCCGGTGACCATGGTGGTGCCGACCGCCGGGAAGTCCGCGACCTTGGTGCCCACGCCGTTGTCGAGGGGGTCCACGCCGGTGTGGGCGAGCGGGTTCACCTTGAGGTTCGCGATCGGGTCGGTGACGCCGGCCAGGGCCGCCGGGACGGAGAGTTCGCCCGCCTGGGCGCCGCCGGCGGCCATGGCCAGGGCCGCACCGGCCATGGAGAGCGTGATGCCTGCGGAGCGCAGCGTGGAGCTGCCGGGGGCTGCGTGACGTGCCATGGGGATCCCGCCTGAGGTCGTAGTCGCGTGCGCACGCAGCGTAGTTGAGGTGGCGTGCCGGACACCAACCCGCCGGATCCCGGAGCCGCTGAGGTCACTCGTTCGTGGAGACCTCCTCCCCTGACGGACCGGTAGGGCCGTCAGGGCGCGTGGGCCGGAGCTCCCCTTTTGTTTTTTCGTGGGGGAGGACTCAAACTGGTGTCCCGTGAGCTCCTCCTCCCCCCTCCCCACGCGCGTCGTCCTGCTGACCGGGCCCTCGGGCTCCGGCAAGTCCTCGCTCGCGGCCCGCTCGGGCCTGCCCGTGCTGCGCCTGGACGACTTCTACAAGGAGGGCGACGACCCGACGCTGCCGCTGGTGGAGGGCAGCTCCGACATCGACTGGGACTCGCCGCTGTCGTGGGACGCGCAGGCGGCGGTCGCCGCGATCGCGGAACTGTGCGGGGAGGGGCGTACCGAGGTGCCGGTGTACTCCATCGCGACGTCCTCGCGGACGGGGTCGGAGACGCTGGACATCGCCCGGACGCCGCTGTTCATCGCGGAGGGGATCTTCGCGGCCGACATCGTGGCCCGGTGCCAGGAGCTGGGGCTGCTGGCGGACGCGATCTGCCTGCGGGGGCGGCCGTCGACGACGTTCCGCCGGCGGCTGGCGCGGGATCTGCGCGAGGGGCGCAAGTCGGTGCCGTTCCTGCTGCGCAGGGGTTGGCGGCTGATGCGGGCGGAGCGGGGCATCGTGGCCCGGCACACCGCGCTCGGCGCGTACGCCTGCGCCCGCGACGAGGCGCTCGGCCGCCTGGCTGCCTGCGCGGCGGGCCGCCACCGCACGGCAGCCCCCGCCTAACCCCTGGCCGGGGGGTTTGCTCGGCCCCCCTGCGCCACCGCCCGCGTTCTCCTCGCGCCTGCGCCCCCGTGCACTTCACGGCTCCGCCGCGCCGCACCAGCCCCGTCGGCCTTCGGCTTCCCGGTGCCGGGGGCGCAACTCGCAGCCTCGCGGGCGTTTGAGGAGCGGACCGGGCCAACTCCAGCCCCGCTGGGGTTCGGGGCGCCGGGCCGGGCCAACCCAGCCCCACCGGCCTTCGGCTTCCCGGTGCCGGGGGCAAACTTTCAGCCCCACCGGCCTGGCTTCCCGGTGCCGGGGGCGTAACTTTCAGCCTCGCCGGCGTTTGAGGCGCGGGTCCGGGCAGAGCCCGGTGCCCGGCGGAGCCGGGTTTCCTGGGGCTCCGCCCCCGACCCCGCGCCTCAAACGCCGGCGGGGCTGGGGTTGGCCGGGGTTGGCCCGGTGAGGCCCCAGACCCCGCGCCTCAAACGCCGACGGGGCTGGGGTTGGCCGGGGTCGCCCCGTGAGGCCCGGATCCGCGCCCCGAACGTCGCCGCGCATGCGAAGAGGCGGGATCATGCGGACCCCCGACCGCTTGATCCCGCCTCTTCCCCCCGCGGCCCCCGCCCCACCCCCGTAGGACGGGCCCCCTCGGCCCGATGGTCTTCGTCAGGCGACGAGCTCCCCGAAGGACTCCGCCTCGTCCCGGCCGAAGCTCAGGGCGTCGTCCTCGCGCAGCCGCCGCAGCGACCGCCAGATGCTGGACTTCACCGTGCCGACGCTGATGCCCAGGATCTCCGCGATCTCCGGGTCCGTGCGGCCCTCGTAGTACCGCAGCACCAGCATCGTCCGCTGCGGCTCCGGGATCCGGGCCAGCGCCTGCCACAGCACCGCCCGCAGCTCCGTACCCCGCATCGCGTCCGTGTCCGAGGCCGTCTCCGGCAGCTCCTCCGTCGGGTACTCGTTCAGCTTCCGCCGACGCCACGCGCTGATGTGCAGGTTCGTCATCGTGCGCCGCAGGTACCCGCCGACGGCCGCCTTGTCGCTGATCCGGTCCCACGCCCGGTACGTCGAGAACAGCGCGCTCTGCAGCAGGTCCTCCGCCTCGTACCGGTCGCCGGTGAGGTGGAACGCCGTCGCGTACAGCGCGGCCCGGCGTTCCTGCACGTACGCCGTGAATTCCGCCTCCGAGGCGGAAGGAAGTCGCGGGGCGGGAACCGCCTGGTACGTGTTCGCGTCAATGGCTACAGGATGCGTCGGCCGCTGACGGGCGACCGTCGCCGTACGGACACCCGCCCGGCGGTTCGCATCGTGCAGCCGCGTGACGACCGCGCTGGTCGTGGTGCTGTGCAGCGTGTTCATCTCGCGCCCCCCGTCGTGGAGTCTGCTTCGGTCCGTCTCTGGTAGAAGCCTGCCCCGCCGACTTAACCGCGGTGTCCTGCGACTGTCACAGCCCTGTCACAGCGGCCCGCGTCCGCGTCCCCGTACGACGGACGGTCGAGTCCCGACGGCCGATGGGACAGAATGAGCCCGTGCCTTTCCTGTTGCTGATCGAGGACGACGACGCCATCCGCACGGCCCTCGAACTCTCCCTGTCCCGCCAGGGCCACCGTGTGGCCACCGCGGCGACGGGCGAGGACGGCCTGAAACTGCTGCGCGAGCAGCGGCCGGACCTGATCGTGCTGGACGTGATGCTGCCCGGGATCGACGGCTTCGAGGTGTGCCGGCGGATCCGGCGCACCGACCAGCTGCCGATCATCTTGCTGACCGCGCGCAGCGACGACATCGACGTGGTGGTCGGGCTGGAGTCCGGAGCCGATGACTACGTTGTCAAACCCGTCCAGGGCCGGGTGCTCGACGCCCGGATCCGGGCCGTGCTGCGCCGCGGCGAACGCGAGGCCAGTGACTCCGCCGTGTTCGGGTCCCTGGTC
Source organism: Streptomyces sp. NBC_00539 (assembly GCF_036346105.1). Lineage (GTDB taxonomy): Bacteria > Actinomycetota > Actinomycetes > Streptomycetales > Streptomycetaceae > Streptomyces. The sequence continues at coordinate 2,789,619 of NZ_CP107811.1, read as the reverse complement.
ATCGACCGCGCCGCCATGACGGTGACGAAGAACGGCGACGACCTCCAACTCACCCCGACCGAGCTGCGCCTGCTGCTGGAGCTCAGCCGCAGGCCCGGCCAGGCCCTGTCGCGGCAGCAGTTGCTGCGCCTGGTCTGGGAGCACGACTACCTCGGTGACTCGCGCCTCGTCGACGCCTGCGTGCAGCGGCTGCGCGCGAAGGTCGAGGAGGTCCCGTCCTCGCCCACGCTGATCCGTACGGTCCGCGGCGTCGGCTACCGCCTGGACTCCCCGCAGTGACCAAGCAGTTCGTGCGGGGCGTGTTCGCGGGCCGGCGCTGGACCAGTCTGCGGCTGCGGCTCCTCGTCGTGTTCGCCCTCGTCGCGCTGACGGCCGCCGTGTCCGCCTCCGGGATCGCCTACTGGCTCAACCGCGAGGCGGTGCTCACCCGTACCCAGGACGCGGCCCTCGGCGACTTCCGGCAGGAGATGCAGAACCGGGCCGCGGCGCTGCCCGCCGACCCGACCCCCGAGGAGTTGCAGCGCACCGCCGAGCTGATGGCGGGCAGCAGCCCCGGGTACAGCGTGCTGCTGGTGGACGAACTCAAGAACGGCCGCAAGGTGTTCGGCGCGGCCGGCCCCGACTCCTTCGGGCTGGACGACGTACCCGCATCCCTCCAGCACGCAGTGAACGACCGACAGAAGACGACGGCCGCCAACGACGCCGAGTACCACATGTACTGGCAGCGCACGAAGCCGCGCGGCAACCCGTACCTGGTGGGCGGGACACGGATCGTGGGCGGCGGCCCGACGGGTTACATGTACAAGTCGCTCGCGCAGGAACGCGACGACCTCAACGCGCTGGGCTGGTCGCTGACCATCGCGACGGGTCTCGCGCTGCTCGGCTCCGCGCTGCTGGCGCAGGCCGCCGCCCGGACCGTGCTCAAGCCCGTACAACGGCTGGGGGACGCGGCGCGGCGGCTCGGGGAGGGCGAACTGGACCACCGGCTCGACGTGTCGGGGACCGACGAGCTCGCCGACCTGTCGCACACCTTCAACAAGACGGCGGAGGCGCTGGAGAAGAAGGTCGCCGACATGAGCGCCCGGGAGGAGGCCAGTCGGCGCTTCGTCGCGGACATGTCGCACGAACTGCGGACGCCGCTGACGGCGTTGACGGCGGTCGCCGAGGTGCTGGAGGAGGAGGTCGACGACCTCGATCCGATGATCGCACCGGCGGTGGCGCTGGTGGTCAGCGAGACCCGGCGGCTGAACGACCTGGTGGAGAACCTGATGGAGGTCACCCGCTTCGACGCGGGGACGGCGCGCCTCGTACTGGACGACGTGGACGTCGCCGACCAGGTCACGGCCTGCATCGACGCGCGGGCGTGGCTCGACGCCGTGGAACTCGACGCGGAGCGCGGGATCGTGGTGCGGCTGGACCCGCGGCGGCTCGACGTGATCCTGGCCAACCTCATCGGCAACGCGCTCAAGCACGGCGGCTCGCCGGTGCGGGTGTCGGTGCGGGTGGAGGGGGAGTGGCTGCTGATCGCGGTCAAGGACAACGGTCCGGGCATTCCGGAGGAGGTGCTGCCGCACGTCTTCGACCGGTTCTACAAGGCGAGCGCGTCCCGGCCGAAGTCGGACGGGAGCGGGCTGGGCCTGTCCATCGCGAGGGAGAACGCGCACATCCACGGCGGCGACATCACGGCCGCCAACGGCAGCGGGGGCGGGGCGCTGTTCACACTGCGGCTGCCGGTGGACGTGGGGAAGGTGATCGCCGGTGAGGCGTAGGGCGGGGCGCGGCACGGTACGTGGCGCGGTGCGGATGACGGGGCTGCTGCTGGTGGCGGCCGTGACGGCGGTCGGCGCGGGGGGCTGCGGGATCCGGGCGACGACCGTGCCGGTGGACGTGGGCGCGGCGCCGTCGCGGGTGTCGTGCGACACCCCGGCGCAGCCGAGCGGGCAGCAGCCGAGCGGGGTGCCGGGGTTCCGGGCCACGGTGGAGCTGGTGTGCGGGTCGCAGTTGGTGGGCGTGGAACGGGTGGTCCCCGTGCCCGAGAAGCGGCCGGCGCGCGACCCGGTGGTGCTGGCGGCGCAGGCGCTGCTGGAGGCGCTGGAGCGGGAGCCGTCGGCGCAGGAGCGGGACGCCGGATTCACCACCGGGGTGCCGGACGGGCTCTCGGCGGCGCCGACGCGGCCGGGTGACCCGGCGGGGACGGTGCGGCTGAGCCGCAAGCCGGAGGACCTTCCGCCGGTGGCGCTGTCGCAGATCGTGTGCACGCTGGCGGAGAGCGAGGCGGTGTCGGCGGGGCCGGGGCCGGTGGTTCTGGGCGGGCCGGATGCGGATCCGCCGAGGGCGTGGGAGTGCAGTGACGCCGTCCGCTCCAGGCCGGAGTCGGTGCCGACGCTGGGGGACGTGGTGAGACCGACGCCGAGCGCGTCCTGAGGCGGGCCCCACCCGTCCCCGGCCCGGTGGGTGGGTGTCCGGTCCTCGCCGGTGGGACCGTGTGCACGTGGAAGAGCCCCGCCCGGTGGGCGGGGCTCTTCGGGCTGGGCCGTCTCTTCCGGATCGTGCCGGTCAGGCAGGATCCGGACGAGAGGGGCTAGAGGCCCATCGCGGCGGAGAGGTCCTTCTTGACGGCGTCGAGGATCTCCTGGCCGCGGGTGCGGGACGAGGTGAGGTCGGAGGCCTCGGAGACCGGGACCACGACCTCCAGGTAGCACTTGAGCTTCGGCTCCGTGCCCGACGGGCGGACGATCACGCGGGCCCGGTAGTCGCCCTCCAGGTAGTAGCGCAGGCCGTCCGTGGGGGGCAGGGACTGCGTGCCGTGGCTGAGGTCCTCCGCCGAGGTGACCCGCAGGCCCGCCAGGGACACCGGAGGCTGCGCGCGCAGGGCGGCCATGGCGGAGGCGATGACCGACAGGTCCGAGACCCGTACCGACAGCTGGTCGGTGGCGTGCAGGCCGTGGGCCATCGCCAGGTCGTCCAGCAGGTCGCTCAGGGTGCGGCCCTGCTCCTTGAGCTCCGAGGCGAGTTCGGCGATCAGGAGGGCGGCGGTGATGCCGTCCTTGTCGCGGACGCCCTCGGGGTCCACGCAGTAGCCGAGCGCCTCCTCGTAGCCGTAGCGCAGGCCCTCGACGCGGGAGATCCACTTGAAGCCGGTGAGCGTCTCCTCGTAGGGGAGGCCCGCCGCGTCCGCGATCCGGCCCAGGAGGCTGGAGGAGACGATGGACTCGGCGAAGACGCCGCGGGCGCCCTTGTGGACCAGGTGGGCGGCCAGGAGCGCGCCGACCTCGTCGCCGCGGAGCATCCGCCAGGCGCCGTCGTCCGGGACCGCCACCGCGCAGCGGTCGGCGTCCGGGTCGTTGGCGATGACGATGTCCGGGTTCACCTCGGCCGCCTTCGCGAAGGACAGGTCCATCGCGCCCGGCTCCTCCGGGTTGGGGAAGGCGACCGTCGGGAAGGCCGGGTCCGGTTCCGCCTGCTCGGCCACCAGGACCGGGGTGGGGAAGCCGTGCCGGGCGAAGGCGGCCATCACGACGTCCTTGCCGACGCCGTGCATGGCCGTGTAGACGGTCCGCACGCCCCGGGGGGAGCCGGGGGTCAGGACGGCGTCCGTACGCGCCAGGTAGGCCTCCAGGACCTCGTCGCCGAGGTCTTCCCAGCCGGACTCGGGGCGGGGCACGGAGTCGAGGGTGGTGATCCGCTCGATCTCCGCAGCGATCTCGGCGTCCGCCGGGGAGACGATCTGGGAGCCGTCGCCGAGGTAGACCTTGTAGCCGTTGTCCCGGGGCGGGTTGTGGCTCGCGGTCACCTCGACGCCGGCGACGGCGCCCAGGTGCCTTATGGCGTACGCGAGGACGGGCGTCGGCAGGGGGCGGGGCAGGACGGCCGCGCGCAGACCGGCGCCGGTCATGACGGCCGCGGTGTCACGGGCGAAGTCCGCCGACTTGTACCGCGCGTCGTAGCCGACGACGACCAGGCCGCCGGCGTGGCCCTGGGCCTTGAGGTAGGCGGCGAGGCCCGCCGCGGCCCGGATGACCACGGCGCGGTTCATCCGCATCGGGCCCGCGCCCAGCTCGCCGCGGAGTCCGGCGGTGCCGAACTGCAGCATGCCGGAGAAGCGGTCGGCGAGTTCCGCCGTGTCGCCGGCCTCGATGAGCTCGCCCAGTTCGGCCGCCGTCTGCGGGTCCGGGTCCTCGGCCAGCCACGCCCGGGCCCGGGTGATCAGGTCGTCCTGCACTTCCTGCACTACTTCCGCCTTACCTCTCGTACGGTCCTCAGATGCGGGCGAGGACCTGGGTCAGCAGCTTGCCCATGCGCGAGGCCGAGTCACGGCCGGCCTGGAGCACCTCTTCGTGGTTCAGCGGCTCGCCGGACAGGCCCGCCGCCAGGTTGGTGACCAGGGAGATGCCCAGCACCTCGGCGCCGGCCTCACGGGCGGCGATGGCCTCCAGGACGGTGGACATGCCGACCAGGTCCGCGCCCATGACGCGGATCATGTTGATCTCGGCCGGGGTCTCGTAGTGCGGGCCGGGGAACTGGACGTAGACGCCTTCTTCGAGGGTCTCGTCGATCTCCTTGCACAGCGCGCGCAGGCGCGGCGAGTAGAGGTCGGTGAGGTCCACGAAGTTGGCGCCGACGATCGGCGAGGTGGCCGTCAGGTTGAGGTGGTCGCTGATCAGGACCGGCTGGCCGGGCTTCATGCCCTCGCGCAGGCCGCCGCAGCCGTTGGTCAGCACGACGGTCTTGCAGCCGGCGGCGACGGCGGTACGGACGCCGTGGGCGACGGCGGCGACGCCGCGGCCCTCGTAGAAGTGGGTCCGGCCGAGGAAGAGCAGCGCGCGCTTGTCGCCGATCTTGTACGAGCGGATCTTGCCGCCGTGGCCCTCCACGGCGGGCGGCGGGAAGCCGGGCAGCTCGGTGACCGGGAACTCGGCCTCGGGCGCACCGAGCGCCTCTGCGGCGGGGGCCCAGCCGGAGCCCATGACGAGGGCGACATCGTGGGTTTCGGCGCCGGTCAGCTCCCGCAGGCGGGCGGCCGCGGCGGTGGCGTCGGCGAAGGGGTCGGTAACAGATGCGTTCACGCTGACGAGCGTAACCGTTCCTGGCCTACGCGCGTAGATGGCACAGGTCACGGTGTTCGGATCGTTGCCTTGTCGTTTCCGCCGAAATGGCACCTGCCGGGCGGAAGGGCCTCAGCAGGGGCGCTTGCGCAGTTCCATCACGTAGTCGTGCGGCGCGCCCGCCGACTCGGCCGCGTCCGCGATCTCGCCGAGGTAGCGCGCCGAGGGCAGACCGCCCTCGTAGCCGTTCAGGACGTACACCCAGGCGGCCTCCTCGCCGTCCAGGGTGTGCACCCGGATCCGCATCCGGCGGTAGATGTCGAGCCCGACGCCCTCCCACCGGTCCATCGAGTCCTCGTCGAGCGGCGCGATGTCGTACAGCGCCACGAAGACCTGATGGCGCGGCGCTTCGACGATCGTGGCGAGGGCACCCTCCCAGCCCATCTGCTCGCCGCCGAAGGTCAGCCGCCAGTCGTTGATCCAGCCCGTGCCGCGCAGCGGCGAATGCGGAGCGCGGCGCGTCATCAGCCGCGGGTCGAGGTTGCCGGCGTACGCGGCGTAGAGCGACATGAGGTCGAGGGTACGGGAGGGGCGGCCCGGGCGGCGTGCCAGGCGGATGACCGGGGGCCGGCCACGGGATGACCGGTTCGGCGGAGCCGACGGCGGGACCGGGCGTGAAGCACCTTGAAGCGTGCGGGACAATGGGGCACGGAATGCATCCCCCGGGGAGACCCCCCGGAAGCCCCGGCCGGGGCGGCAGCCGGCCGGGTAGACGTGAGGCGGAGTTTTCGTGACCCGGATCGTGATCATCGGCGGCGGACCCGGCGGGTATGAGGCGGCCCTCGTAGGGGCTCAGCTCGGCGCGGAGGTGACCGTCGTGGACTGCGACGGACTCGGCGGCGCCTCGGTCCTGACCGACTGCGTGCCCTCCAAGACCCTCATCGCGACCGCCGAGGTCATGACGACCTTCGACTCGTCGTACGAGGAGCTCGGCATCGTCGTCGCGGACGACACCCCGCACATCGAGCAGGCCGCGCGCGTCGTCGGCGTCGACCTCGGCAAGGTGAACCGGCGCGTCAAGCGCCTCGCGCTCGCCCAGTCGCACGACATCACCGCCTCCGTCACCCGGGCGGGCGCACGCGTCATGCGCGGTCGCGGCAAGCTCGGCGGCCCCCAGGGTATCGACGGCACGCGGGACGTCATCGTCACCGCCGCCGACGGCACCGAGACGATCCTGACCGCCGACGCGGTGCTGATCGCGACCGGCGGCCACCCCCGCGAGATCCCCGACGCGATGCCCGACGGCGAGCGCATCCTCAACTGGACCCAGGTCTACGACCTCGACGAGCTCCCCGAGGAGCTCATCGTCGTCGGCTCCGGTGTGACCGGCGCGGAGTTCGCCGGCGCCTACCAGGCCCTCGGCTCCCGCGTGACCCTGGTGTCGTCCCGCGACCGGGTGCTGCCGGGCGAGGACCCCGACGCCGCCGCCGTCCTGGAGGACGTCTTCCGCCGCCGCGGGATGAACGTCATCGGCCGCTCGCGCGCCGAGTCCGCCAAGCGGGTCGGCGACCGGGTCGAGGTCACCCTCTCCGACGGCCGGGTCATCAGCGGCACCCACTGCCTGATGGCGGTCGGCGCCGTCCCCAACACGCAGGGCATGAACCTGGAGGAGTCCGGGGTCCGGCTCAAGGAGTCCGGCCACATCTGGACCGACAAGGTGTCGCGCACGTCCTCGCCGGGCGTGTACGCCGCCGGTGACGTGACCGGGGTCTTCGCGCTGGCCTCCGTCGCCGCCATGCAGGGCCGGATCGCGATGTACCACTTCCTCGGGGACGCGGTGGCCCCGCTGAACCTCAAGACGGTCTCCTCGAACGTCTTCACCGACCCGGAGATCGCCACCGTCGGTTACACCCAGGCCGACGTGGACGCCGGCAAGATCGACGCCCGCGTCGTGAAGCTCCCGCTGCTGCGCAACGCGCGGGCGAAGATGCAGGGCATCCGGGACGGCTTCGTGAAGCTGTTCTGCCGCCCCGGCACCGGCATCGTGGTCGGCGGCGTGGTCGTCGCGCCGCGCGCCAGCGAGCTCATCCACCCCATCTCGATCGCCGTGGACAACAACCTGACGGTCGAGCAGATCGCAAACGCGTTCACCGTGTACCCCTCGCTGTCCGGCTCGATCGCCGAGGTGGCACGCCAGTTGCACACCCGCAAGGTCGCCGGGGAGGCGTAACCGCCGCGAACCGCCCTGTTCCGCAAGGGATTTGGGGTGGCGGGTGGGGTCGTAGCGGACTGTTCACGCAACTGTCCGGCCGCGTATACCACTTGTCGCCCCACCTTATGGACAACTTCGGTATTCCGGCGGAAGGAGCTGAAAGCAGTCGGTCGTCCGGGTTACTGTCAGTTTCGTGTTCGCTGCAGAACGTCGCCAATTGATCCTCGAAATGGTGCGGGCCAACGGAGCGGTGTCGCTCCGGGAGCTCGCCCGCGTCGTCCAGACCTCCGAAGTGACCGTACGGCGGGACGTGCGGGCACTGGAGGCAGAAGGACTCCTCGACCGCCGGCACGGCGGTGCGGTGCTGCCGGGCGGGTTCACCCGTGAATCCGGCTTCCCGCAAAAGTCCCATCTCGCGACGGCGGAGAAGACCGCCATCGCCGACGTGGCGGCCTCCCTCGTGGAAGAGGGCGAGGCCGTCGTCGTCGGAGCGGGCACCACGACCCAGGAGCTGGCCCGCCGGCTCGCGCGGGTGCCCGGGCTGACCGTGGTCACCAACTCGCTGCTCGTCGCCCAGGCGCTGGCCCATGCCAACCGGGTCGAAGTGGTGATGACCGGCGGGACCCTGCGCGGCTCCAACTACGCGCTCGTCGGCAGCGGCGCCGAGCAGTCCCTCCAGGGGCTGCGGGTATCGCGGGCCTTCCTGAGCGGGAGCGGCCTGACGGCCGAGCGCGGGCTGTCCACGTCCAACATGCTCTCCGCGAGCGTGGACCGGGCGCTGGTGCAGGCGGCCGCGGAGGTCGTGGTCCTCGCCGACCACACCAAGCTGGGCACCGACACCATGTTCCAGACCGTGCCGACGGACGTCATGACGCGGCTGGTCACCGACGAGCCGCCCCCGCACGACGACCGGGCCGCCACCGAACTCCAGGCGCTGGCCGACCAGGGCGTGCAGATCACGGTGGCGGGCGGCGCGGCGGCCTCCGGCGGCGACGGGATGGCGGGGCGCCGGCCCCGGCGCGAGTCGCCCCTGCCGGTGCAGCGCCGCGGCGGTCCGACGGCGCAGCTGCGCAGCGCGCCGGCCGGGCTGCTGGAGCAGCAGGCGGGGGAGAGGGAGCGGGGGCGGGTGGCGGACATGCGCCGACGCTGACGGGACGCGGCGGTGCGGTGGCCGGGTGCGGTGCCGCTGCGCGGGACGTCGCGCCGCCGCACCGGGCGTCGCGGGGCGCAGCCCCGCACCTCGGACTGCGAGCCCCCTCGCCGGCCGGGCCGGTTCCGGGAGCACGCGAAGGCCCCCGCCCTTCCGGGCGGGGGCCTTCGCGTGGCGGATCAGTCCTTGATCTCGCAGATGGTGGCGCCCGACGTCAGGGAGGCGCCGACCTCGGCCGTCAGGCCGACGATCGTGCCCGAGCGGTGCGCGTTCAGCGGCTGCTCCATCTTCATGGCCTCCAGGACGACGACCAGGTCGCCCTCGTTGACCTGCTGGCCCTCCTCCACGGCGATCTTGACGATCGTGCCCTGCATCGGGGACGCCAGCGTGTCGCCCGAGGCGGCCGGCCCCGACTTCTTCGCGGCGCGGCGCTTCGGCTTGGCACCGCCCGCTGCGGCCGTGCGGGCAAGCGTCATGCCCAGCGAGGACGGGAGGGAGACCTCCAGCCGCTTGCCGCCGACCTCGACCACCACGGTCTCGCGGCCCGGCTCCTCGTCGGCCTCCTCGGCGGCGGGCGCCGTGAAGGCCGGGATCTCGTTGACGAACTCGGTCTCGATCCACCGCGTGTGGATCTTGAACGGAGTGCCGTCGGTCGGGGCGAACGCCGGGTCGGCGACGACCGCGCGGTGGAACGGGATGGCGGTGGCCATGCCCTCCACCTCGAACTCCGCCAGGGCGCGGGCGGCGCGCTGGAGGGCCTGCTCGCGGGTGGCACCCGTGACGATCAGCTTGGCCAGCAGCGAGTCCCACGCCGGGCCGATGACCGAGCCCGACTCGACACCCGCGTCCAGGCGGACACCGGGGCCCGAGGGCGGGGCGAACTTCGTCACCGTGCCCGGGGCCGGCAGGAAGCCGCGGCCCGGGTCCTCGCCGTTGATGCGGAACTCGAAGGAGTGGCCGCGCAGCTGCGGGTCGTCGTAGCCGAGCGCCTCACCGTCGGCGATGCGGAACATCTCGCGCACGAGGTCGATGCCGGTGACCTCCTCGGTGACGGGGTGCTCGACCTGGAGGCGGGTGTTCACCTCGAGGAAGGAGATGGTGCCGTCGGTCCCCACGAGGAACTCGACGGTGCCGGCGCCCTGGTAGCCGGCCTCCTTGAGGATCGCCTTGGACGCCGCGTACAGCTCGGCGTTCTGCGCCTCGGTGAGGAACGGCGCGGGCGCCTCCTCGACGAGCTTCTGGTGGCGGCGCTGGAGCGAGCAGTCACGGGTGGAGACGACCACCACGTTGCCGTGCGAGTCGGCCAGGCACTGCGTCTCGACGTGGCGCGGCTTGTCGAGGTAGCGCTCCACGAAGCACTCGCCCCGGCCGAACGCGGCGACGGCCTCGCGCACGGCGGAGTCGTACAGCTCCGGGACCTCTTCGAGCGTGCGGGCGACCTTGAGGCCGCGACCGCCGCCACCGAAGGCGGCCTTGATGGCGATGGGCAGGCCGTGCTCCTCGGCGAAGGCCACGACCTCGTCGGCCCCGGACACCGGGTCCGGGGTGCCGGCCACCAGCGGGGCGCCGGCGCGCTGGGCGATGTGACGGGCGGCGACCTTGTCGCCGAGGTCGCGGATCGCCTGCGGCGGCGGGCCGATCCAGGTCAGGCCCGCGTCGAGAACGGCTTGGGCGAAGTCCGCGTTCTCGGACAGGAAGCCGTATCCGGGGTGGATGGCGTCAGCACCGGAGTCGGCTGCTGCCTGGAGGACCTTCTTGATGTCCAGGTAGCTGGCGGCCGGGGTGTCACCGCCCAACGCGAACGCTTCGTCTGCCGCGCGGACGTGCAGCGCGTCCCGGTCCGGGTCGGCGTAGACGGCTACGCTCGCGATCCCGGCATCCCGGCAGGCACGGGCAACGCGGACAGCGATTTCGCCACGGTTGGCGATGAGCACCTTGCGCACGATGGCTCCTCCTAGAAACAAGCTGAGTTTAGGGACAGCTGACACGGCCTTTCGACCCCTATCCGCAGGTGAGCTTCCCCACACAGAGCGTGATAGCGAGGCTTGCCCGAGCCCAGAAACCCTTGTGTCGCCCCAGGTCAGGGAGATCCCCGACTGCACAGTAACCCCGTGGCGCAGCCGAGGTCTCTGTTCACCGGGTCAGCGGCCCCTGGTGAATCTTTGTGGAGTCCCTACGAACGGCCTATGCATTCTTTGCGTGAGAGCCGTCACGCGGGCCCGTCGGCAACCAAGCTGCCCGCACCCCTTGTCCGCGCGTTTACCCATGAGTAGCCTCCAGGCGTCGAACAGGCTTCTGGATCCCGGCCTGTGGCTTCTGGGGATGGGGGCGTCGTGCTGCGCAGACTCGTGGCCGCACTGGCCGCGATCGTGCTCGTCGTGGAAGCGGCGGTGCTCGTTCTCGTGCACGTCGTGCTGGGGAAGGCGACGCAGAACCAGTCGATGTCGATCGCCGGCAGCGATCCGGAGCTGATGGCCCGGGCGACCTACGGCCTCGGGGCGGTGATGGGCGCCTTCCTGCTGCTCTGCGCCGTCCTGCTCGCCGTCCTCGCCGTACGGGACCGGGCGCCCGGCCGCTTCACCCGCGTGGTCCTGGTGGTCGCCGCCGTCACCCACGCGGTGCTCGGCGCCCTCGCCCTCGGGCTGGTGGGCTGGGGCGCCTTCGCCGCCCTGATGCTGGTCCTGTGCCTGCTCGTGCTGGCCCTGATGCTCTACGCCGCGCCACCCGTGGAGGACGCCCCAGACGTCCAGGACGCCCCGCCGACCGGGTCAGGGGGGCTCAGGCCCACAAATCCGTGAGGGACACGCCCAGTTCGGCCAGCAGGGAGCGCAGCAGGGGCAGGGAGATGCCGATCACGTTGCCGTGGTCCCCGTCGATGCCGTCGATGAAGGGCGCCGACAGGCCGTCCAGGGTGAAGGCGCCCGCCACGTGCAGCGGCTCACCGCTGGCCACGTACGCGGCGACCTCCGCGTCCGTCGGCTCGCCGAAGCGGACCGTCGTGGACGCCGTGGCCGAAACCTGACGGCCGCTCGCCGTGTCGATCACGCAGTGCCCGGTGCGCAGCACCCCGGCCCGGCCCCGCATCGACTTCCAGCGGGCCGTTGCCTCCTCGGCGTCGGCCGGCTTGCCGAGCGCCTCCCCGTCGAGCTCCAGGACGGAGTCGCAGCCGATCACCAGCGCCCCCGCGGCCTCGTCCAGCGCCGCCACCACGCCGGCCTTCGCCTCGGCCAGTGCGAGCGCCAGCTCGGACGGCGTGTCGGCGGAGAGGGTGTCCTCGTCGAAGCCGCTGACGATCACGTGCGGGGCGAGCCCCGCCTGCCGCAGCAGGTTCAGCCGGGCGGGTGAGGCGGAGGCGAGGACGAGGGAGCGGGGCGCGGCAGCAGTCATGCCAGCCATCGTAGGGGGCCCGCGGGCGGGCGTGCGGACGGCTCCGGAGGGGCCCCGGAACCCGCCTCAGAACGGGCCGACGCCGAGGACGTACACCACGACGACCATGGCGAGGGCGAGCACCACCATGAGCCGCCGGAGCATGGCTTGCGCGTCGCGCATGTCCTTCGGCGGCTCGTCCTTCGGGTCTGACCAGAGCATCCTCCGATCCTTGCCCCACGCAGGACGGTGGCGCCTGAGTACGCGTACTCAAGCGCCACCGTCCGTTCACGCCATCTTTCGCAACGCCGGCCTGCGCGTCCCCGCGCGGCCCCTGCGCCCGTACACGGTCCGTACCCGGTCCCTGTACGGGTCCCACGCGGGTCCTAAGCGGGCCAGTACGTACGGCCCCAGGCGCGCGGACCCGGCTGGGGCAGCGTCCGGCGCGCCACCCGCGCGGGCGCCGACCACTCGTCCGGCACCCCGGGCGCGCCCGACGGCGCGGAAGCCAGCGCCGCCGCGCGCGCTTGGACCACCGCCAGTGCGGCGGCCAGCTCCTCCGGCGTCGGATTCCCCTTGACGACCTTGATCACCACAGGACTGACCTCCTAGAGGGGGATGTTGCCGTGCTTCTTCGGGGGCAGGGACTCCCGCTTGGTCCGCAGCTGCCGCAGCCCCTTCACCACGTGTGCCCGGGTCTCCGACGGCATGGCCACCGCGTCGATGTACCCGCGCTCGGCGGCGGTGTACGGGTTCAGCAGGGTGTCCTCGTACTCGGCGATCAGCCGGGCCCGCGTCTCCTCCCCCTGACCGGCGGCCTCGGCCTCGGCGATCGTGCGGCGGTGCAGGATGTTCACCGCGCCCTGCGCGCCCATGACGGCGATCTGCGCGGTCGGCCAGGCCAGGTTCAGGTCCGCGCCGAGGTGCTTGGAGCCCATGACGTCGTACGCACCGCCGAAGGCCTTGCGGGTGATGACGGTGATCAGGGGGACGGTGGCCTCGGCGTAGGCGTAGATCAGCTTCGCGCCGCGCCGGATGATTCCGTTGTACTCCTGGTCGGTGCCCGGCAGGAAGCCCGGTACGTCCACGAACGTCAGCACCGGGATGTTGAAGGCGTCGCAGGTCCGCACGAAGCGGGCGGCCTTCTCGGAGGCGTTGATGTCCAGGCAGCCGGCGAACTGCATCGGCTGGTTCGCGACGATGCCCACCGGGTGGCCCTCGACGCGGCCGAAGCCGGTGAGGATGTTCGGCGCGAACAGCGACTGCGTCTCCAGGAACTCGCCGTCGTCGACGACGTGCTCGATCACCGTGTGCATGTCGTACGGCTGGTTCGCGCTGTCCGGGATCAGTACGTCCAGCTCGCGGTCGAGGTCGGAGACCTCGGTGTCCGCCTCCTCGGGGAAGGCGGGCGCCTCGGAGAGGTTGTTGGACGGCAGGTAGGCCAGGAGTGACTTGACGTACTCGATGGCGTCCTTCTCGTCCCCGGCCATGTGGTGGGCGACACCCGAGGTGGAGTTGTGGGTGCGGGCGCCGCCGAGCTCCTCGAAGCCCACGTCCTCGCCGGTGACCGTCTTGATGACGTCCGGGCCGGTGATGAACATGTGCGAGGTCTGGTCGACCATCACGGTGAAGTCGGTGATGGCGGGGGAGTACACGGCGCCGCCGGCGCAGGGGCCCACGACGAGGCTGATCTGCGGGATCACGCCCGACGCGTGGACGTTGCGGCGGAAGATCTCGCCGTACATGCCGAGCGCGCTGACGCCCTCCTGGATGCGGGCGCCGCCGGAGTCGTTGATGCCGATGACCGGGCAGCCGGTCTTCAGCGCGAAGTCCATCACCTTGATGATCTTCTGGCCGTAGACCTCGCCGAGGGCCCCGCCGAAGACGGTGAAGTCCTGCGAGAACACGGCCACCGGCCGGCCGTCGACCGTGCCGTAGCCGGTCACGACGCCGTCGCCGTAGGGGCGGGTCTGCTCCAGCCCGAAGTTGGTCGAGCGGTGCCGGGCGAACTCGTCGAGCTCGACGAAGGACCCCTCGTCCAGCAGCAGACCGATCCGCTCACGCGCCGTCAGCTTCCCCTTGGCGTGCTGCTTCTCCACCGCCCGCGCGGACCCGGCGTGGGTGGCTTCGTCGATCCGGCGCTGCAGATCCGCGATCTTCCCCGCGGTGGTGTGCATGTCGATCGGCTCTGAGGGTTGTGACATCGGGGCGCGGCTCCCTGTGTGGTGTCAACTGCCTGGTCAATTGATGGACTGCTGCTGGCTACTCGTGCGTAGCGTATCGGCGGGCATGGCGCTCGGCAGTGCGGCGTTTGACACACCTACTGTGGGTTGCATGACGCCATCAGATGCATCAGGAGGAACTCCCTCGGGAGCTTCCGCGGGACGTTGGTCCAGCCTGGACCGGCCGCCGTTGAATGCCGCCGCCTTGCGGCGGCATCTCGTGGGGGAGGGGTTGTGGAGTTCGCTGGAGGTGGTTTCGTCCACCGGGTCCACGAACACCGATCTCGCCGCGCGGGCCGGGGAGCTGGGCGAGGGAGCCGTGCTCGTCGCCGAGGAGCAGAGCGCCGGGCGCGGGCGGCTGGACCGGAGCTGGGTCGCGCCCGCCCGGTCCGGGCTGTTCTTCTCGGTGCTGCTCAAGCCCGGCCCCGGGGTGCCCGAGGAGCGGTGGGGGTGGCTGACCCTGCTCGCCGGGGTGGCCACCGCGACCGGACTGTCCCGGGCGGCGGGCGTCGACACCGCCCTCAAGTGGCCGAACGACCTGCTGGTCACCGTCGAGGGCGAGGAGCGCAAGGCGGGCGGCATCCTCTCCGAGCGCGTCGGTGACGGGGTCGTCGTCGGCATCGGGCTGAACGTCACCCTCACCGAGGACGAGCTGCCCGTCGACACCGCGGGCTCCCTCGCCCTCGCCAAGGCCACCGTCACCGACCGGGAACCGCTGCTCAAGGCCGTACTGCGCTCCCTGGAGCAGTGGTACGAGACCTGGCGCGCGGCGGGCGGCGATCCGGCGGCCAGCGGCCTCCAGGAGACGTACGCGGCGGGCTGCGCGACGCTGGGCCGGCACGTCCGGGCGGACCTGCCCGGCGGCCGCACGATCACCGGGACGGCCGAAGCGGTCGACGCGGAAGGGCGGCTCGTGATCCGCACGGCGCAGGACGAGCGGCTGGCCGTGGGGGCCGGGGACGTGGTCCACCTGCGGTCGGTCCACTAGCGGCCGGGCGGCCCGGCCGGGCGGGCGGAGCGGGGAGTGAGCTACGGCACACCTGCCGTATGGTTTTGGGGGCAGCACCCAGCGGTAGCCGGCGAAGGTCCCGGTCCATGCGGTGATCAACCGGTTCGGTAGTCGGAATTGCGTACGGAATGGACAGGAGGCGGCCCTTGACCGTCGACGACCCTACGTCCGGCGCGTCCGGGTCCGGCGCAGGTGCGACCCAGGCCGGTTCGGGCACCACCCCGATCGGGCGGGACCAGCACACTCCCCACCACGAGGTGGACCACACGGTCCAGCCGACGGCCGACCCGCTGGCCATCCGCCTGGAGCAGCTGATCCTGGGCGCCGAGCGCCGGTACACCCCCTTCCAGGCCGCCCGCAGCGCCGGGGTGTCGATGGAGCTCGCCTCCCGCTTCTGGCGGGCCATGGGCTTCGCGGACATCGGCCAGGCCAAGGCCCTCACGGAGGCGGACGTACTGGCGCTGCGCCGACTCGCCGGTCTGGTGGAGGCCGGGCTGCTGAGCGAGCCGATGGCGGTGCAGGTCGCGCGGTCCACCGGGCAGACCACCGCCCGGCTGGCGGAATGGCAGATCGACTCCTTCCTGGAGGGGCTGACGGAGCCGCCGGAGCCGGGAATGACCCGTACGGAGGTCACGTACCCGCTGGTCGAGCTGCTGCTGCCGGAGCTGGAGGAGTTCCTCGTCTACGTGTGGCGGCGCCAGCTGGCGGCCGCGACCGGGCGCGTGGTGCAGGTGGCGGACGACGAGGAGATGGTCGACCGGCGGCTCGCGGTGGGCTTCGCGGACCTGGTGGGCTTCACCCGGCTGACCCGGCGGCTGGAGGAGGAGGAGCTCGGCGAGCTGGTCGAGGCCTTCGAGACGACGGCGGCGGACCTGATCGCCGCGCACGGCGGACGGCTGATCAAGACGCTGGGCGACGAGGTGCTGTACGCGGCGGACGACGCGGCGACGGCGGCGGAGATCGCGATGCGGCTGATCGAGACGATGGAGGCGGACCCGCAGATGCCGGAGCTGCGGGTCGGGATCGCGTTCGGGACGGTGACGACCCGGATGGGCGACGTCTTCGGGACGACGGTGAACCTGGCGAGCCGGCTGACGTCCATAGCCCCCAAGAACGCGGTGCTGGTGGACGGGGCCATGGCCGAGGAACTCGGCCGGACGGGCGCCGCGCCGGTCTCGGAGAAGGAGTCCGAGTCGGAGGAGGGCGGCGGAACCTACCGGTTCGCGCTCCAGCCGATGTGGCAGCGTCCGGTGCGCGGGCTCGGGGTCGTGGAGCCCTGGTCGCTGACGCGGCGGACGCCTAGGATCCCCGGGTAACGTTCGTTAACCGGGAGGGCTGTCCTGTGGCGTCGAAGAGCGTGGCGGCGGAGACCGTGGAGTCGGAGTTCCTGGCCGTGCGCCGGCATGAGGACGGGGTCGCCGAGCTGGTCCTGGACCGGCCCAAGGCGATGAACGCGGTGTCGACGGGCATGGCCCGGGCCATCGGGGACGCGTGCGCGCGGCTGGCGGCGGACGCCTCGGTACGGGTGGTCGTGCTGTCCTCGGCGGTGGACCGGGCGTTTTGCGTGGGCGCCGACCTCAAGGAGCGCAACGCGATGTCGGACGCCGAGCTGGTGCGGCAGCGGCCGACGACGCGGGGTGCGTACGGGGGCGTGCTGGAGCTGCCGATGCCGACGATCGCGGCGGTGCACGGCTTCGCGCTCGGCGGCGGCTTCGAGCTCGCGCTGGCCTGCGATGTGATCGTGGCCGACGAGACCGCCGTGGTCGGCCTGCCGGAGGTGTCGGTCGGGGTGATCCCGGGCGGCGGCGGCACGCAGCTGCTGCCCAGGCGGGTCGGTGCGGCCCGCGCGGCGGAGCTCATCTTCACGGCGCGCCGGGTGGAGGCGCCGGAGGCGCTGGAGCTGGGTCTGGTGGACTCGGTGGTCGCGGCCGGCACGGACCGCGCGGAGGCGCTGGCGCTGGCCGCCCGGATGGCGTCGAACTCGCCGGTCGGGCTGCGGGCGGCGAAGCGGGCGCTGCGGCTGGGGCACGGGATGGACCTGGCGGCCGGCCTGGAGATCGAGGACGCGGCGTGGCGGACGGTGGCCTTCTCCGGCGACCGGGCCGAGGGCGTGGCGGCGTTCAACGAGAAGCGCAGGCCCCAGTGGCCGGGTGTGTAGCGGGGCGCGTGAGCGTCGCGGGTGGCCGTGCGCGCAGCCGTGCGGGTAGTGGCGCGGGTGGCCGGCGTGTGGTCCGCTCGGCAGCCGTGATCTTGGCCGGTCCGGAAAATCGCGGCGATTGTCACCAAATCGGATAGAACTCCCTAACCTGTTGTGATGGGAGTTGACGGGCGGCTTCGGGCCGTCGTGGGCCTCGCGCAGGCCATGGCCGCGGCGTGCGCGCCACGGGACAGCGTGCGGGCGGCCGCGCGGGGCGCCCGGCTGGCCATGGACGGGTCGTTCGCCGCCATCTCCGCCTGGGAGCGCGAGCACGGCCGGCTGCGCGTCCTCGTGAACGAAGGCGAGCGGCGGGCGGGGGAGGAGGAGTTCCCCGAGGACGAGTCCTACCCCGTCCACGAATTCCCCGAGATCACCGAGTTCCTGCACGAGCGCTGGGTCGGCGGCGCCGGCCCCCACGCCTGGGTCGAGGCCGCGGGCGGCGGCCGCCCGGGCAGGCGCGGCGAAGCGCTGCGCCGGCGCGGACGCGGCACCTGCGTGGTCGCGCCGATCGTGCTCAGCGGCCGGGCCTGGGGGGAGCTGTACGTCGCCCGGGACGAGGGCCTGCCCGACTTCGACGAGGACGACGCGGAGTTCGCGACCGTACTGGCCGCCGTCGTGGCCGCCGGGCTCGCGCAGAACGAGCGCCTCGAAGAGGCCCGGCGCCTGGCGTTCACCGACCCGCTGACGGGACTGGCCAACCGGCGGGCCGTCGACATGCGGCTCGACGAGGCCCTGGAGGAGCACCGGCGCAGCGGCGCCGTGGTCAGTCTCGTGGTATGTGACCTGAACGGGCTCAAGCGGGTCAACGACACCCTCGGCCACGCCATGGGGGACCGGCTGCTGGAGCGGTTCGGGTCCGTGCTGAGCCTGTGCGGGGCCATACTGCCCGGTGCGCTCGTGGCCAGGCTCGGTGGTGACGAGTTCTGCCTGGTCAGCGTCGGTCCGTCGGCGGACGAGGTGGTGCGGGTGACCGAGGAGGTGTGCCTGCGCGCCGCCGAGCTGGAACTGGGCGAGGGGGTGGCTTGCGGGGTCGCCTCCACGGGGGACCCGATCGGGCCGGTGAAGTCCTCGCGGCGGCTGTTCCGGCTCGCCGACGCGGCCCAGTACAAGGCCAAGGCCGCGCGCTCGCGGGGGCCCGTGGTGGCCGGCCGGGACAGCGCGGTGGTGCGGCTCGCCGACGCGGCACAGGCCGGCCGGGGGGAGCGGCGCCGGTTCCGCGGCAGGGCGTAGCAGCCTGTAACGACTGCTCCACCAAGTTGCTAGTGACATGAAGAGATTCAGTCCGTAGGCTGCTGAATATGGATATGCACACTGTCGTGGTGGGAACGTCCGGGACCACCGCCGAGGACGTCATCGCCGTCGCCCGCGGCAACGCGCGGGTCGAGCTGTCCGGCGAGGCGCTGGACGCCCTGGCCCGCGCCCGCGAGATCGTCGACGCGCTCGCCGCCAAGCCCGAGCCGGTCTACGGGGTCTCCACCGGCTTCGGCGCCCTCGCCTCCCGGCACATCAGCCCCGAGCTGCGCGCCCAGCTCCAGCGGAACATCGTCCGCTCGCACGCCGCCGGCATGGGCCCGCGCGTCGAGCGCGAGGTCGTGCGCGCCCTGATGTTCCTGCGGCTCAAGACCGTGGCCTCCGGGTACACCGGCGTCCGGCCCTCCGTCGCGCAGACGATGGCCGACGTACTGAACGCCGGGATCACGCCGGTCGTGCACGAGTACGGCTCCCTCGGCTGCTCCGGGGACCTCGCCCCGCTCTCCCACTGCGCCCTCACCCTCATGGGCGAAGGCGACGCGGAGGGCCCCGACGGGGTCGTGCGCCCGGCGGGCGAGCTGCTCGCCGAAGCCGGGATCGAGCCGGTCGAGCTGCGCGAGAAGGAGGGCCTGGCCCTCCTCAACGGCACCGACGGCATGCTCGGCATGCTGATCATGGCCCTCGCCGACCTCGGCAAGCTGTACACCTCCGCCGACATCACCGCCGCGCTGACCCTGGAGGCGCTGCTCGGCACCGAGAAGGTGCTCGCGCCCGAGCTGCACGCCATCCGCCCGCACCCCGGGCAGGGCGCCTCCGCCGCCAACATGGCCGCCGTCCTGGAGGGCTCGGGCCTGGTCCGGCACTACCAGGAGGAGACCGCCCCGCGCGTCCAGGACGCCTACTCGGTGCGCTGCGCCCCGCAGGTGGCCGGCGCCGGCCGCGACACCATGGCGCACGCCGCCCTGGTGGCCTCGCGCGAGCTGGCCTCGGCCGTCGACAACCCGGTGGTGCTGCCCGACGGCCGGGTCGAGTCCAACGGCAACTTCCACGGCGCGCCCGTGGCGTACGTACTGGACTTCCTGGCCATCGCCGCCGCAGACCTGGGCTCCATCGCCGAGCGCCGCACCGACCGGCTGCTCGACAAGAACCGCTCGCACGGCCTGCCGCCGTTCCTGGCGGACGACGCCGGCGTCGACTCCGGTCTGATGATCGCCCAGTACACGCAGGCCGCTCTGGTCAGCGAGATGAAGCGGCTCGCGGTCCCCGCCTCCGCCGACTCGATCCCCTCCTCCGCCATGCAGGAGGACCACGTCTCCATGGGGTGGTCGGGCGCGCGCAAGCTCCGTACCGCGATCGACAACCTGACCCGGATCGTCGCGATCGAGCTGTACGCGGCCACCCGCGCGATCGAGCTGCGCCACGGGCTCACCCCGTCCCCGGCCAGCCGGGCCGCCATCGCGGCGGTGCGGGAGGCAGGCGTCCAGGGCCCCGGGCCGGATCGTTTCCTCGCCCCCGACCTGGCCGCAGCCGACGCGTTCGTGCGCTCCGGTGCGCTCGTCGACGCCGTGGAAGCGGTCACCGGTCCGCTCGCCTGAGCACGACCTGACGTGAGCACGACCTGACGCGACGAGGGCCGCGTCCGGGACTCCCCCGGGCGCGGCCCTTTCGCGTGCGCCGGTGCGCCGCCTACTGCGCGCGTGAGCGGCGTACGGAGAAGGTGACGAAGCCGGCGCCCACGCCCAGGAAGAGCGTGCCGCCCAGCAGGTAGGGGCTGGTGTCGACGCTGCCGGTGTCGGCGAGCGAGAGGGGCAGGGCGGCGGCCTCGCGGGGCGCCGAGGCGTCCACGACCGCGGCGGTGTCGGTGAGGGTGGCCCGGTTCTCCTGGGCGGGCAGGCTCCGCTGGTCGGACAGGCCGGAGCGGACCGGCGTCCGGTCCGGTGCGGTGGCGTTCGCCGAGGGCACGAACCAGAGGGCGGCGAGGAGGGTGGTCGCTCCGAGAGCGGTGAGCAGCGATCGACGTGCGGACACGGTGCGATCCCCCTTGTGGCAGCAGCGAATTGGCCGTGTGCGCCGATGCTAGTGAAAGGGGCGGGTCGTGGGAAAGTCGGGACAGGTTCGGGGCTTACTCTCCGTCGTATGAACTCTTCTGACACCTCACGGTACGTACGACTTCGGGTGGATTTGGTCCTTGAAGTGACCGACACCACAGCACTCACCGGCGCCGCCCTCGCCCACATCAAGGCCGACGAGTTCATGCCGGACGAGGAGCGCGGCCACGCCGAGTCGGCGGTGGGCGAGGACGAGTCGGAGGCGCTGGCCTACCTCGTCGACCCCACTGACCTGGTCGCGGAGATCCCCGGGGTGGATCTGGCGCAGGCTTCCTGGAGCAGTGAGCCCGTCGAATACGACCCCGAGTCCATGGAGTGGGACATGGACGAGGAAGATGGGGACTTCGACGAAGAGGTGACCGACAACGCCTGACCGTGGGGTTGCCCACATCCCAACGGAATGTGGAACCGAAACGGGCCGTTCACGCGTTGTCACAACCGTGGGCAGGGGGCATGGCCTCCTGCCCGGTGGGTACCTTTCAGCGGCAGCTGGGAGGGAGCTCGGGGGTTCCGGCAACGATGGAGTGGCGTGTGAGGACGGACAGCAAGCGGCGGAAGAGGTCCCTGGTGGCCATTTCCGCCGTCCTCGGTGGCGTACTGGTGCTTTCGGCGTGCGACGGCGGAGGTGACCAGCCAAAGGGCAACGGCCAGGCGTCGGGCAAGTCGCAGGCCGATGTCGACGCGGCGGCGGCCAAGGACGCCTCGAAGGCCCGAATAGCCATCACGCCCAAGGACGGCGCCACCAACATCGGCCTGAACGACGCCACGAGCGTGACCGTCAGTGACGGCACCCTCACCAAGGTCGAGCTCAAGAGCTCCGACGGCGCGGACGTGCCGGGCAAGATAGCCGCCGACGGCAAGAGCTGGAAGCCGGACGCCGCCCTCAAGCGCTCGACCAAGTACGCCCTGTCGGCGAGCGCCAAGGACGAGGCGGGTCACGAGGCGCACGAGAACGCCTCCTTCACCACCGTCTCCCCGGAGAACAGCTTCATCGGCTCGTTCGTGCCGGACGAGGGCCAGACCGTCGGCGTGGGCATGCCGGTCTCGATCACCTTCAACAAGCCGATCAAGGACCAGAAGGCCGTCCAGGCCGCCATCAACGTCTCCTCCAGCAGCGGCCAGGAAGTGGTCGGCCACTGGTTCGACGCGCAGCGGCTGGACTTCCGGCCGGAGCAGTACTGGCAGGCGAACTCCACCGTCACGCTCAAGCTCGCGCTGGACGGCGTCCAGGGCGCCCCGGGCATCAAGGGCGTCCAGAGCAAGACCGTCACCTTCAAGATCGGCCGGAGCCAGGTCTCCACGGTCGACGCGAAGACCAAGAAGATGACGGTCACCCGCGACGGCCAGGTCATCAAGACCATCCCGATCTCGGCCGGCTCCCCCGCGAACCCGACGTACAACGGCCAGATGGTGATCTCCGAGAAGTTCAAGGAGACCCGGATGGACGGCGCCACCGTCGGCTTCAAGAACGGCGAGGGCAAGGGCGAGTACGACATCAAGGACGTCCCGCACGCGATGCGGCTGTCCACCTCGGGCACGTTCATCCACGGCAACTACTGGGGATCGGACTCGATCTTCGGCAACGTCAACACCAGTCACGGCTGTGTCGGCCTGAACGACACCCAGGGCGCCAACGACCCGAACACCGCGGGCGCGTGGTTCTTCGACAACTCGCTCATCGGCGACGTGGTCACCGTCGTCAACTCCCCCGACAAGACCATCAAGCCCGACAACGGGCTCAACGGCTGGAACATGAGCTGGGCGGAGTGGAAGGCCGGCACGGCCTCCTGACGCGCCGACCGGCTGCGCCGGCGCCGGACGCGCCGACGCGTAGGCGTGTGTGAACGGCGGGGAACCCTGACGGGTTCCCCGCCGTTCGCCGTTCTCATCCGACTCTTATCCGCGGCTTACCCGGCCATCAGGGGCGCTGCCTACGTTCGGCGCCATGTTCTTCACCTACCTGCGGCGCGAGTTGCGCCGCCGCCGCAAGGCGGCGCTGGTCGTCGCGTCCGGCCTCGCCCTCGGCATCGCCCTCGTCATCGTCG
Source organism: Streptomyces sp. NBC_00539 (assembly GCF_036346105.1). Taxonomy (GTDB): domain Bacteria; phylum Actinomycetota; class Actinomycetes; order Streptomycetales; family Streptomycetaceae; genus Streptomyces. The sequence continues at coordinate 2,767,014 of NZ_CP107811.1, read as the reverse complement.
TCAACTCCGTATCGGCGGGCATGTCCCGGGCCCAGGGCGAGGTCCTGCAGTCCCTCTACGGACTGGGTACCGACATGACGGTCACCAAGGCCCAGTCGCCGCAGGGTGAAGGGGGCTCCGCCGGCCGCCCGCGCTTCAAGTTCGACGCACGCGGCGAAGGGGACGCGGACGCCGACGCCCAGCAGAGCCGTGACCTGGTGATGCCCCAGGGCTTCCAGACCCTCGACTCCGCGACCGTCGCCAAGGTGGCCGGACAGGACGGCGTCGCCCGGGCGGTCGGCGGCCTCAGCCTCCAGGTGATGAAGGTCAACGGGCAGTTCAAGCGGGGCGAGTTCCGCCGGGGCCAGGGCGGCGGCGGGGCAGCGGGCGGTACGGCCGGCAAGCCGGGCGCGGGCGGCGCGGGCGGCGGGAACACCGTCGAGGGCGGTGGCGCCGACTTCGACGTCAACTCCTTCTCCGTGTACGGCACGGACGTCACCCGGCCGGAGCTGGGCCCGCTGACCACCTCCAAGATCACCTCGGGCCGTGGTTTCGCGGCGGGCGACAAGGACGCGGCCGTCACCGTCGTCGACAGCGCCTACGCCAAGAAGAACAACCTGGCCGTCGGCTCCGAACTCACCGTCAAGAACACCCCGTTCAAGGTCCTCGGGATCGCCACCGCCGACAGCGGGGACGCCACCGCCAACCTCTACGTCCCCCTGCACCAGGCCCAGACGCTCGCCGAGACCCCCGACAAGATCACCACGGTCTACGTCCAGGCCCGGGACTCCCAGGCCATCGGCTCCGTCAAGCGGGCCATCCAGAAGAACGTCCCCGACACCACCGTCACCACCTCCGCCGACCTCGCCGACACCGTCTCCGGCTCGCTGTCGACGGCCGCCTCGCTCGCCTCCACCGTCGGCACCTGGCTCTCCTACCTCGTGCTCGCCGCCGCCTTCCTGGTCGCCGGGTTGCTGACCTCCTCCGCAGTCTCCCGGCGCGTGCGGGAGTTCGGCACCCTCAAGGCGCTCGGCTGGAAGAGCAGCCGCGTCACCCTCCAGGTCGTCGGGGAAGCCCTGGTCAACGGCCTGATCGGTGGCGTCCTCGGCATCGGCGTCGGCCTGGGCGCCGCGTACGCGATCACCGCCGCCGGCCCCACCCTCACCGCCCGGCTCGCCGGCGCCGCGGGCCGCGCGGGAATGCGGGCCGGCGGACAGGGCGGATTCGGCGGGATGCGCGCCGCCCGCCAGAGCGCCGGCAAGGCCCTGGACGTGGCCCTCACCGCGCCCGTGTCCCCGTCGGTCATCGGCCTGGCCGTCGCCCTGGCCGTGGCGGGCGGGCTGATCGCGGGCGGTTTCGGCGGCTGGCGGGCGTCGCGGCTGCGGCCGGCGGACGCGCTGCGGCGCGTCGAATAGCCCGCAGGCGCGACCCTCCCCCATTCCTGATCGAGCTTTCTGATCGAGCGAGGCAACGAGATGTACCAGCTCAGCCAAGTCACCAAGCGCTACCGGCGCGGCAAGCAGACCGTCGACGCGCTCGCCGGCGTGGACCTGACCATCGAGGACGGCGGCCGGCTCGTCATCCAGGGCCCCACCGGCGGCGGCAAGTCCACCCTGCTCCAGATGCTCGGCGCCCTCGACCGGCCGACCGAGGGCCAGGTCGTCCTCGACGGCCTGGACCTGGCCGGCGTCTCCGAGGCCCGGCTCACCCGGGTCCGGGCCGAGACCATCGGCTTCGTCTTCCAGTCCTTCAACCTGATCCCGACGCTGACGGCGCAGGAGAACGTCGAAACGGCCCTCGTCCCCCTCGGCCTCAAGGCGCGCGAGCGGCGCTCGCGGGCGGCCGGGGCGCTGGAGTCGGTCGGCCTCGGCGAACGCGCGGGCCACCTGCCCGGCGAGATGTCGGGCGGCCAGCAGCAGCGCGTGGCGATCGCACGTGCACTGGTCAAGCGGCCGAAGGTGCTGCTGGCCGACGAACCGACCGGAAACCTGGACGAGTCGATGCGCGACGAGGTCATGGACCTGCTGGAAGGGCTGTGGAAGGAACACGGCCTGACCTTCGTCATGGTCACCCACGACAGCGCGCTCGCCAAGCGGGCGCCGCGCGTGGCGACGATCCGCCAGGGGCGGGTGACGGTGACCGAAAACCCCTGAGCGGACGGCGTCACTGCCCGGCGGGCCCGCCCGTCCCCACTGCCGGCGACGGGACCGGGCCCGCCGCCGACCAGGACGACAGCAGGCGCAGCGCGTCCGCCGACGGGGAGCCCGGCGCGGCGTGGAAGGTGATCAGGGACTGCTCTGAGTCGTCCGGCAGGGCCAGCGTCTCGAACGCCAGGCTCACGTCGCCCACCAGGGGGTGCCGCAGCCGCTTCACGCCGCGCGTCTTGTCGTCCGCCAGCGTGTGCGCGGCCCACAGCCGCCGGAACTCCTCGCTCTTCACCGACAACTCCCCGACCAGCGCGGAGAGCTGCTCGTCCTCGGGGTGCCGGCCCGCGTACAGGCGAAGGTAGCTCACCACCTGGCAGGCCCGGCACTCCCAGTCCCTGTACAGCTCGGCCGTCGCCGGATCCAGGAACACCATCCGGACCAGGTTCCGCTCCTGCGCGGGCAGCGCGCCGAAGTCGCCGAACACCGCCGTCGCCATCCGGTTCCAGGCCAGGACGTCCTGACGCCGGCCCACCAGGTACGCCGGTACGCCCTCCATCGCGTCCAGCAGCACGCGCAGCTCCGGGCGGACCTGCTCCGGGCGCCGGGGGGTACGGCGCCTGCGCGGCCGAGGGCTCGCCAGACGGGTCAGGTGCGCCGACTCGGTGCCGTCCAGGCGCAGGGCGCGCGCGATCGCGTCCAGTACGTCCGCCGACACGTTCTGGCCGTGGCCCTGCTCCAGGCGCGTGTAGTACGCCACCGACACGCCCGCCAGCTGCGCCAGTTCCTCCCGGCGCAGACCCGGCACCCGGCGGTGGCGCCCGTACTCCGGCAGGCCCACGTCCTCGGGGCGCAGGCGCGCGCGGCGGGAGCGGAGGAACTCGCCCAGTTCGGCGCGCTGATCAAGCTGGTCCATAGCGCCAGTATCGCCGGGCGGCGGACCGGCAGCCTGACCCCGCCAGTGGTAGGACCAGCGGTCCTATGCTCTGCAGGGGGCTGGGTGGGCGCCGCCGCCCCGGGCATCGTGGGACGCACCGCACCACGGAACTCAGGAGAAGCAGCGCATGTCCGCCACTCAGCACACCCCGCTCACCCAGGTCGCCGCGTACGCCGCCCCCGCCCCCAAGGCGCCGCTGGAGCGCACCACCATCGCGCGCCGTGCGGTGGGCGAGCACGACGTCCTCATCGACATCAAGTACGCCGGCATCTGCCACTCCGACATCCACCAGGTCACCGACGGCTGGGGCGAGGGCATCTACCCCATGGTCCCGGGCCACGAGATCGCCGGCGTCGTCACCGAGGTCGGCGCGGGCGTCACGAAGTTCGCGGTCGGCGACCGCGTCGGCGTCGGCTGCTTCGTCGACTCCTGCCGCACCTGCGAGTACTGCCTGCGCGGCCAGGAGCAGTTCTGCGTCCGGGGCATGACCGGCACGTACAACTCCCTCGGCAAGGACGGGCAGCCCACGTACGGCGGCTACTCCACGCACATCGTCGTCGACGAGAACTACACCGTCCGCATCCCCGACGGTCTCGCCCTCGACGTCGCCGCCCCGCTGCTGTGCGCGGGCATCACCCTCTACTCGCCGCTGCGGCACTGGCAGGCGGGCCCCGGCAAGAAGGTCGCGATCGTCGGCCTCGGCGGGCTGGGCCACATCGGCGTGAAGATCGCGCACGCGCTGGGCGCGGAGGTCACCGTCCTGTCGCAGTCGCTGCGCAAGCGGGAGGACGGCCTGAGGCTGGGCGCCGCCCACTACTACGCGACGAGCGACGAGAGCACCTTCGAGGAGCTCACCGGCACCTTCGACCTGGTGGTGTCCACCGTCTCCGCCCCGCTGGACCTCGACGCGTACCTCGGCCTGCTCAAGGTCGACGGCGCGCTGGTGAACGTCGGCGCGCCGGAGGAGCCGGTCTCGCTGAACCTGTTCTCGGTCATCGGCGGCCGCAAGACCCTCGCCGGCTCCATGATCGGCGGCATCGCCGAGACGCAGGAGATGCTCGACTTCTGCGCCGAGCACGGCCTCGGCGCCGAGATCGAACTCATCAGCGCCGACACCGTCAACGAGGCCTACGACCGCGTCCGGTCGAGCGACGTCCGCTACCGCTTCGTGATCGACACCTCCACCATCTGACCGGCCGGCCGGCCGGCCGGCCGGCCGGCCCGCCGCCGGCCGCCCGACTCAGCCGTCGGCGGCGGCCACGCCGATGGGGCAGGAGACGCCCGTGCCCCCGATGCCGCAGTAGCCGGACGGGTTCTTGTCGAGGTACTGCTGGTGGTGGGCCTCCGCGGGCCAGAAGGGGCGGTCCGAGGCCGGGAGGACGGCCGTGGTGATCTCCCCGTGGCCCGCGGCGGTGAGGACGCGCTGGTAGGCGGCGCGGGACGCCTCGGCCTCCGCCTGCTGGGCGGGGGAGTGGGTGTAGATCGCCGAGCGGTACTGGGTGCCGACGTCGTTGCCCTGGCGGAAGCCCTGGGTGGGGTCGTGGGACTCCCAGAACAGCTTGAGGAGCGCGGCGTAGGAGACCTGCGACGGGTCGAAGACCACCCGGACGACCTCGGTGTGGCCGGTCAGGCCCGAGCACACCTCCTCGTACGTCGGGTTCTCCGTGAAACCGCCCTGGTAGCCGGCCAGGGTCGTCCACACCCCCGGCGTCTGCCAGAACTTGCGCTCCGCGCCCCAGAAACAGCCCAGCCCGAAGTCGGCCACGGCCAGGTGGGCGGGGTACGGGCCGGAGAGCGGGTTGCCGAGCACCGTGTGCACGGCCGGCACGTCGAAGAGGGGCTGGGGGCGGCCCTTGAGGGCCTCCTCTCGGGTGGGGAGCTCGGGCGTACGGCGGTACGAGAACATGGATTCCCTCCTAGTGGTCTCCGTTCAACGGCTGGGGGCGGGCCGGGATTCCCCGGCCCGCCCCCAGCACCCGCACCCAGCCGTCCGGCCCCGGCGGGGCCGCCCCCAGCCTTCCGGCCCCGGCGCCGCCCCTGTCGTCAGACGCCCGCCCGGCGCACGCAGGAGTCCCGGGCCGCGACGACCTCCGGCCGGTTGTGGAGGCGCAGCAGTCGGGGGTCTGCGGGCCGACGGCCCGGCGGGCGACGGCCGGTCAGTGGGGCAGGGTCGCCGGGGAGCCGCCGTTCGCCTCGTAGCCCGCGACAGCCAGGGCACGGTGGATCGCGTACGACGCCGCGGGGTCCGGGGAAGCCGACCACGGGAGGGCGCCCACGTACCCGTCCACGTGCCGCACCTGCTCCATCGCCTCCGCCCAGCGCTCCATCCGCACCAGGAACAGCAGCAGCATGTGCCGGACGTGCGCCAGCATCGGGTCGTCCGGTCGCGCCGTACGCACCGCGTACATGGCCCCCTCCACCGCCCGGGTCACCACCGCGCTGCGCCAGAACGTCGACACGAGCACCACCTCCGGCAGGTGCTCGTACACCGCGAACAGAGGCAGCGCCGCCAGCAGCGAGCCCTGCGGGGCGCGGGCCGCCGCCGCGTGCGCGAACGCGTCGGCCTTCTCCCGCGAGCCGTGCCACTTCTCGCACCAGTAGTTCAGCGCGGCCAGGTGCGCGCCCATGTGCGCCGGCGCCACGTCGATGACCTTCGCCCACAGCGCGTCGTACTCCGCCTCGGAGTACCCGAGCGCCCGCCCCACCGCCAGCTCCGTGATGTACGGGACCGGGTCGCCGGGCGCCAGCAGCGCCGCCCGGCCGCACGCCTCCCGGGCCTCCTCCAGGATGATCCGGTGGTCCCGCGAGCCGACCCCGCCCGAGTTGCGCCACGCCTGCTGCACCAGCAGCTCCGCGTGCACCTGCGCGCCACCCGCGTCCTTCGGGGCGTCGAGCCGCCACGCCTTGAGCCACGGTGCGCCCTGCCCCGGACGCTCCGCGAGCTCCAACGCGGCCGCGCCGCCGAAGGCCTGGACGCGCTGCCAGCGCAGCTCCCCGGCCGCGGGGGTGCCGGCCAGCAGCTGCGAGGCGGCCTGCCAGCCGCCGGTGCGGCGCACGTTCTCCAAGGCGTCCATCAGGTCCTCGTCGGGCCCGGGCACCCGGACGTCGAGGTCCTCCTGCCGGTCGAATCCGTAGTCCGCCGGGTCGGCGGCGTCGGGGCTGGCGGGCGAAACCAGCCGCACACCGCCCCGCCTGCGCCGGATGTACGGGCCGAGGGCGGCCACGACGAGCCCGACCGCGATCAGGAACCACAGAATCTCCATGACCCCAGCGAACCAGACGCACCCGCACCGGCGCGAATGCCCTCCCCGGGCCGCCCGGCCCGGCAGGACCCGGGGGCGGTGCGGGGCATAGCATCTGCCACATGAGCGACGACAGCCACGAGCACCAGAGCTTCGAGACCCGCGCGATCCACGCGGGCAACACGGCGGACCCGCTGACCGGCGCGGTCGTGCCCCCGATCTACCAGGTGTCCACCTACAAGCAGGACGGCGTCGGCGGCCTGCGCGGCGGCTACGAGTACAGCCGCAGCGCCAACCCGACCCGCACCGCCTTGGAGGAGAACCTCGCGGCACTGGAGGGCGGCCGGCGCGGCCTCGCCTTCGCGTCCGGGCTCGCCGCCGAGGACTGCCTGCTGCGTACGCTGCTGGCCCCGGGCGACCACGTGGTCATCCCGAACGACGCCTACGGCGGCACCTTCCGCCTCTTCGCGAAGGTCGTCTCCCGCTGGGGCGTCGAGTGGTCGGTGGCCGACACCTCCGACGCGGACTCCATCCGCGCGGCGCTGACCCCGAAGACCAAGGTCATCTGGGTCGAGACCCCCTCGAACCCGCTGCTCGGCATCACCGACATCGCCATGGTGGCCGACATCGCGCGCACGGCCGGCGCCAAGCTGGTCGTCGACAACACCTTCGCCTCGCCCTACCTGCAGCAGCCGCTGGCCCTGGGCGCCGACGTGGTCGTGCACTCCCTGACGAAGTACATGGGCGGCCACTCCGACGTCGTCGGCGGTGCGCTCGTCACCGCCGACGCGGCGCTGGGCGAGGAACTGGCCTACCACCAGAACGCGATGGGCGCCGTCGCCGGCCCCTTCGACTCCTGGATCGTGCTGCGCGGCATCAAGACCCTCGCCGTCCGCATGGACCGGCACGCCGAGAACGCGGCGAAGATCGTGGAGGTGCTCAAGCGGCACCCGAAGGTCACCAAGGTCCTCTACCCGGGCCTGCCCGAGCACCCCGGCCACGAGGTCGCCGCCAAGCAGATGCGCAACTTCGGCGGCATGATCTCCTTCCAGGTCGAGGGCGGCGAGGAGGCGGCCGTCGCCGTCTGCAACCGCGCGAAGCTCTTCACGCTGGGCGAGTCCCTGGGCGGCGTCGAGTCCCTCATCGAGCACCCGGGCCGGATGACCCACGCTTCCGTCGTCGGATCGGCGCTGGAGGTCCCGTCGGACCTGATCCGCCTCTCGGTCGGCATCGAGAACGGCGACGACCTCGTCGCGGACCTGACGCAGGCCCTCGGCTAGGCAGTCGCTTCCGGATCCGGCCCGCGCCGCCCGGCACCGCACCTCCGCGTCGCCGCCCGGCGCGGTCACCGACGGCGCCGGGCGGTGCTACCAGCCCTCCAGGGGCGGGGAGACACCGCTCGGCGGCGTCACCCAGGGCCGGGTCACGACGGCCCACACGGTGAAGGCCGCGGCCGCCGCGAAGAGCACCGCCCAACCCAACCGCCGCAGCGCCCGGTAGCGGCGCAGCAGCCGGGCCCCGCGAGCCGCCGCGGCCGCCGCCAGCCCGGTCGGCACCGGCGGGTGCGGCCCCTCCAGCAGCTGCCTGACCTGGTCTTCCTTGGGATCGGGGAACCGGCTCACGCCGCGGCGCCCCCGTCGGCCGTCCCCGTGCGGAGCTTGGCCAGGGCCCCTGCGCGCAGCGCCTGCACCCGCTCGGCCGGCAGCCCCAGCTGCGCTGCCGTGACCTCCTCCGCGACGCCCTCGTAGACCCGCAGCACCAGCACGAGCCGCTCCTGCGGACTCAGCCGGGCCAGGATCCCGGTGCCGGCGGGGTGCCGCCAGGCGGTGCGGGCGTACGCGGCGCACAGCTGTCGGCGCGTGAACTCGTACGGGTCGTCCGCGCGCAGCCGGCGCCACTGCGCGTACGTCCGGGCCAGCGCGCCCGCGAGGAGACGGCGCGCGGTGGGCGGATCGGTTTCGGGCTCGCCCGTCAGCAGGACCGCGACGTGCAGGAGCCGGCCCGCCGCGCCCGCGACGAACGCCTCGAACTCCGTGAAGGTTCCCGCCCGGTGGTCCACAGCCCCCATGGCCCACATAGTGCGGCCGGGGGGACCACCCCGGTCAAGGGGTGCGACGGGGCCGGATGCGCGGGCGCCCGTCCCGGCGGGTTCAGGACGCGGGGCCCGCCTCCGCGACGGAGGCCATCAGCTCCGAGAGCGACACGTTGAACCGGGTCAGCAGCGCGGTGAACGCCTCGCGCTCCTTCTCGGTCCAGTCCTGCGTCACCCGCGCCATCAGCTCCCGCCGCGAGGAACGCACCTCCTCCAGCCGCGCCAGCCCGCGCGGGGACAGCGCGAGGACCACGGCCCGGCCGTCCTCGGGGTGGGAGGTGCGCTTGACCAGGCCGGCGTCGACGAGGGGGGCGACCTGCCGGGTGACGGTGGAGGAGTCGATGCCCATGCCGCCCGCGAGCGCCTTGACGCCCATGGGCCCTTCCAGGTCCAGCCGGTTCAGCAGCAGGTAGGCGGCGCGGTCCATCGAGTTGCGGGCCTGGCCCACCCCACCGAGGCGGGTCTGCTCCGCCCGGCGGGCGAAGACCGCCACCTGGTGCTGGAGCGCGTCGAGGAGACCGGCTTCGGCGGGCGTTTCGGCCGCCGGGGACAGGTCGGAACTGGCCGGGATGGAGGGCATGGCCGTGAGCTCTCTTCGCGTGGGTCCGACAAGGATGGGGGACAGAGTACGCGGCCCCACGGCGGCCCGTACGCCCCGTTCGAGAACCCTTCTTCCGGGCTCGGTCCGTGCCGACTTCGGCCCGGCAGGAGGGCGGGGCTTCCGGCCGCGCGAAGGGCGGGGTTTCCGGCAGGGCGGGCGGGCGGGGTCCTGCGAGACTGGCGGCATGAACTACCGCGTTCCCCAGCCCGTGCCGCAGGTCATCCTCGACGACGTGCGGGGTGCCCAGAAGATGCTGTCGGGCGTCTCGCGGGTGACCCCGATGGAGGGCAGCCGCCACCTGTCCGCGCTCACCGGCTCCCCGGTGCACTTCAAGTGCGAGAACCTCCAGCGGACGGGTTCCTTCAAGCTGCGCGGGGCGTACGTGCGCATCGCGGGGCTGCGGCCCGAGCAGCGGGCGGCGGGGGTCGTCGCGGCCAGTGCCGGCAACCACGCGCAGGGCGTGGCCCTTGCCTCGTCGCTGCTCGGGGTCCGCTCGACGGTGTTCATGCCCGTCGGCGCGCCGCTGCCCAAGGTCGCCGCGACCCAGGAGTACGGGGCCGAGGTACGGCTGCACGGCCAGGTCGTCGACGAGACCCTCGCCGCGGCCCAGGAGTACGCGGACCGCACCGGGGCGGAGTTCATTCACCCCTTCGACCACCGCGACATCATCGCCGGCCAGGGCACGGTCGGCCTGGAGATCCTGGAGCAGTGCCCGGAGGTGCGGACCATCCTGGTCGGAGTGGGCGGCGGCGGGCTGGCGGCCGGGATCGCGGTCGCGGTGAAGGCGCTGCGGCCGGACGTACGGGTCGTCGGTGTCCAGGCGGCGGGCGCGGCCGCGTACCCGCCCTCGCTCAGGGCCGGCCACCCGGTGGCGGTCGACAACCCGGTCACGATGGCCGACGGCATCAAGGTCGGCCGCCCCGGCGACGTCCCCTTCCGCATCATCGGCGAACTGCTTGACGAGGTCCGCACGGTGTCGGAGGACGCGCTCTCCAGCGCCCTGCTGCTGTGCCTGGAGCGGGCCAAGCTCGTCGTCGAGCCGGCCGGGTGCAGCCCGGTCGCGGCCCTGCTGAGCGAGCCCGAACTGTACGGCACGGGCCCGGTCGTCGCCGTGCTGTCGGGCGGCAACATCGACCCGCTGCTGCTCCAGCGGATCCTGCGCCACGGCATGGCGGCGGCGGGCCGCTACCTGTCCTTGCGGCTGCGCGTCGCGGACCGGCCGGGGGCGCTGGCCGGGCTGCTGGGGGTGTTGTCGACGGTGGACGCGAACGTGCTGGACGTCAGCCACGTACGGACCGACCCGCGCCTCGGCCTCACGGAGGTGGAGGTCGAACTGCACCTGGAGACCAAGGGGCCCGAGCACTGCACGGAGGTCGCACGGTCGCTCCACGGGGCGGGCTACACGGTCATCGGCGGCTGAGCCGGGGCGTCACTTGTGCGGAAGACCGGGCGGCGAGTCCGCCCCGACCATAGGATTTGCCGAGGAAACACCTGATCCGCACAGGGAGACCCACATGCCAGGCGCCATCTACGCCGAAGGCCTGGTGAAGACCTTCGGCGACGTACGGGCATTGGACGGCGTGGACCTCGACGTCCCGGAAGGAACCGTCCTGGGCCTTCTCGGTCCGAACGGCGCGGGCAAGACGACGGCCGTGCGCGTCCTCACCACGCTGCTCCAGCCCGACAGCGGCAAGGCCTTCGTCGCCGGGATCGACGTGCTCGAGCACCCCAACGAAGTCCGCCGCTCCATAGGCCTCTCAGGCCAGTTCGCGGCCGTCGACGAGTACCTCACGGGCCGCGAGAACCTCCAGATGGTCGGCCGGCTCTACCAGATGAGCTCCAAGGCGGCCAAGGCCCGCGCCGCCGAACTCCTCGAACGCTTCCGCCTCGCCGACGCCGCCGACCGCACGGCCAAGACCTACTCCGGCGGCATGCGCAGGCGCCTGGACCTCGCCGCCGCACTCGTGGTCCGGCCGCCCGTGATGTTCATGGACGAGCCGACCACCGGCCTCGACCCCCGCAACCGCCAGCAACTGTGGGACGTCATCCAGGAACTCGTGGCCGGCGGCACCACCTTGCTGCTCACCACCCAGTACCTGGAGGAGGCCGACCACCTCGCGCACGACATCTGCGTGGTCGACCACGGCAAGGTCATCGCCCGCGGCACCTCCGACCAGCTCAAGGCGCAGACCGGCGGCGAACGCGTCGAGGTCGTGGTCCACGAACGGGACCACATGACCGAGGCCCGCGCCGTCCTGGCCGGCTTCGGCAAGGGCGGGACCACCGTCGAGGAGCACACCCGCAAGCTGACCGTCCCGGTCACCGGCGGCGCCAAGCTGCTCGCCGAGGTCATCCGCGAACTCGACGGACGCGGGATCGAGATCGACGACATCGGCCTGCGCCGCCCCACCCTGGACGACGTCTTCATCTCCCTCACCGGCCACGCGGCCCATTCGGCGGACGCGGCGGCGAGCGACGCGGAACCGGCCGCCGCCGACCCCGCCGACGCGAAGGGCCGCAAGGGCAAGGCACGCAAGGAGGCCGTGAAGTGAGCGCCACCCCCTCCCCGGCCCCGCGGCTCGCGGCGCCCCGCCCGCGCGGCGGGATCGTCCAGGGCGTCAACGACTCCCTGGTCATCGCCAAACGGAACCTGATCCGGATGTCCCGCATCCCCGAGATGATCGTCTTCGGCGTGATCCAGCCGGTCATGTTCGTCGTGCTGTTCAGCTACGTCTTCGGCGGATCGATCAGTCTCGGCGGCAGCACCTCGCCCGCCGCCTACCGCGAGTTCCTCATGGCCGGCATCTTCGCCCAGACCGTCACCTTCGCCACGGCCGGCGCCGGCGCGGGCATCGCCGACGACATGCACAAGGGCCTCATCGACCGGTTCCGCTCCCTGCCGATGGCCCGCGGCGCCGTCCTGACCGGGCGCACCCTCGCCGACCTCGTCCAGACCACGCTCACGGTGATCGTCCTGGCCGTGGTCGCCCTGATCGTCGGCTGGCGCACCCACGAGAGCCTCGGCAAGGTCCTGGCCGGCTTCGGGCTGCTGCTCCTGCTCGGCTACGCCTTCTCCTGGATCGGCGCGCTCATCGGCCTGTCCGTGCGGACCCCCGAGGCGGCCACCTCCGGCGGGCTGATCTGGCTCTTCCCGCTCACGTTCATCTCCAACGCCTTCGTGCCCTCCGACAACATGCCGCCCTTCCTGCAGCACATCGCGGAGTGGAACCCGTTCAGCGCCACCGTCCAGGCGGCCCGCGAACTGTTCGGCAACCTGCCGCCCGGCTACCTGGCGCCCGCGGCCTGGCCGATGCAGCACGCCGTCCTCGCATCCGTCCTGTGGTCGGTGCTGATCATCGGGGTGTTCCGCACGCTCGCCGTCCGCAAGTACCGCTCGGCGAGTGCGTAGGCGCGCTCCCCGCCGGACATGCGAACGCCCGGCCGGAACATTCCGGCCGGGCGTTCGCATGTCCCGGAACGACACGTCCCGGAGGGAGGCAGGGGGTGATCAGCCGCTGAACGGCTTGACGTCGAGGATCTTGACGGCCGCCTTCTTGCCGTTCGGCAGCTCGTACTCGGCGTTCTCGCCGATCGTCTTGCCCATCACGCCCATGCCCAGCGGCGACTGCGGGGAGTACGTCTCGAAGTCCGAGGACGCGTACTCGCGCGAGGCCAGCAGGAACTCCATGGTGTCGTCCTCGTCGCCGTCGAAGGCGATCTTGACGAGGGTGCCGGGGGCCACCACGCCGTCGGAGGCGGGCGCGGTGCCGACCTTGGCGTTCTCCAGCAGCTGCGTCAGCTGGCGCACGCGCAGCTCCTGCTTGCCCTGCTCCTCCTTGGCCGCGTGGTAGCCGCCGTTCTCCCGGAGGTCGCCCTCTTCGCGCGCGGCCGCGATCTTCGCCGCGATCTCCGTGCGGGCAGGACCAGAGAGGTAGTCCAGCTCCGCCTTCAGCTGGTCGTACGCCGCCTGGGTCAGCCAGGTGACGCTCTCGCTCGTCTGGGTCACGGGTGCTCCTCGTCGGTACAGGGGACTACAAAGCCGCCAGCGGCGGACGAAACCACGAGCCTAACAATTCGGGAAGAAAAGGGGGAGGACACCTTCCGTATGAAGTGCGTCATCGCCAGTCACGAAACCCGGCGCGGCCGCTCACGCGGCCCCGCCGCGAACGGTCACGCAACCCGCGCGCACCGGCCGGGTCGCCTTGCGGCGGCCGCAGGGTCAGCCCGCCGGAGCCGCCTGGCAGCCCACCAGCTCCACCATCGTCGCGCGCCCGGTGGTCTTGAGCGAGACGACCTCGTCCACGCGCGTGTCGCGCCCGGCGAAGGTGAAATCGGCCCGGCCGACCTCACCGTGGTCCTTGTCCTGGGAGCTGAGGGTGCACACCCCGGTCACACCGGCGTCCTTGCGGACCTCCAGGTGCACCTTCACCTCGTTCGCGGACACGATCCGGAACTTGATCACCTCGGCGGTGACGCTCTGACCGGCGACGTAGTCCCAGCCGATCCAGCCCACGACACCCAGCAACGCAACCCCGAGCACCGAGCCGACGATCTTGAGCTTCCGGTCCGCCCGCTCGTCCGCCGAACGGCCGTACCGGCCCTCGGGCAGTCCCTCGCGCACCGTGCTCATCGACCGATCCTTTCGAGAGGGCCCAGCGGGCCGGGGAGCGGCACCGCCGCCGGATCCCACCCCAGGAATTTTCCGTCCCCCGATTCGGTCACTATAGAAGCCTCCGCCCTGACGAATCACAGAGGATCCTGTCTTGACCGAGCAGCTTCGACTGATGGCCGTCCATGCCCACCCCGACGACGAGTCGAGCAAGGGCGCGGCCACCATGGCCAAGTACGTGTCCGAGGGGGTGCCGGTACTCGTCGTGACCTGCACCGGTGGCGAGCGCGGCTCGATCCTGAACCCCAAGCTCCAGGGTGACAAGTACATCGAGGAGCACATCCACGAGGTGCGCGCGAAGGAGATGGACGAGGCGCGCGAGATCCTCGGCATCGAGCAGGAGTGGCTCGGCTACGTCGACTCCGGCCTTCCCGAGGGCGACCCGCTGCCGCCGCTGCCCGAGGGCTGCTTCGCGCTCGCCGACGTCGAGGAGGCCGCCGGCCGCCTGGTGAAGAAGATCCGCGCCTTCCGGCCGCAGGTGATCACCACGTACGACGAGAACGGCGGGTACCCGCACCCCGACCACATCATGACCCACAAGGTCACCATGGTCGCCTTCGACGGCGCGGCCGACACCGAGAAGTTCCCCGAGGCCGAGTTCGGCCCCGCCTACCAGCCGCAGAAGCTCTACTACAACCAGGGCTTCAACAAGCCGCGCACCATCGCCCTGCACGAGGCGCTGCTCGCGCGCGGCCTGGAGTCCCCCTACGGAGAGTGGCTGGAGCGCTGGAAGGAGTTCGAGCGCAAGGAGCGGACGCTGACCACCCACGTCCCCTGCGCCGACTTCTTCGAGATCCGTGACAAGGCGCTCATCGCGCACGCCACGCAGATCGACCCCGACGGCGGCTGGTTCCGCGTCCCGATGGACATCCAGCGGGAGGTCTGGCCCACCGAGGAGTACGAGCTCGTGAAGTCGTTCGTGGACACTTCCCTCCCCGAGTCCGACCTCTTCGCGGGCATCCGGGAGAATGCGTAGCTATGAGCGCTACGCAGGCAGCAGTCACCCAGCTCCTTCCGCTGGCCGCCGACACCTTCGACAAGAACAAGGTGACGCCCGGGCTCCTGGGCTTCATCGTGTTCGCCGCCCTCGCCCTCGGGGTGTGGGGCCTGATGAAGTCCATGAGCCGGCACATGGGCCGGGTGGACTTCCAGGAGGCGCCCGAGCCGGCCGCCTCCGCCCCCGACACCCGCAAGCCGTAGCGGCCGAGCCGTAGCGTCCGCCGCCCCGGACCGCGCCGTGGCGTCGTGACGCCCGCGCGGGTGCCGGGACGGGTGCCGTGACCCCGCCCCCGGGCGGGGTCACGGCACCCGCACGCCCATGACCTCCCGGGAGTGGAGGTTCGGCACCAGGCCCAGGCGCCACGCCTGCCAGCCCTCCGCCGGATCGACGCCCCGGTCCACGATCACCGCGTACGCGTCCAGGCAGTCCGCCAGCCGGCCGTCCCGCAGCGGATGCGGGGCCGCCGACAGCCGTGCCAGTTCCGCCGCCGCCTCCTGCGGATCGCCCTCGGCGGCGTACGGCAGCAGCGTGCAGCGCAGGAAGCGGGCCCAGTCCTCGCCCCGCAGGTCCCCGTACGAAACGAACAGCCGCGCGGCCTCCTCGCACAGCACCACGGCCTGCGGCACCCGCGCGTTGCCCGCGTCGATCACCGCCAGCTCCAGGCACGTCCACGCCTCGCCGTGCGCCAGCCCGATCCGCCGGAAGTCCGCGCGCGCGTCCACCAGCAGCTGCCGGGCGTAGCCGGAGTTGCGCAGGTTCCCCGTCTGCGCCGCCCGCTGGTCGCGGGTCACCCGGCCCGAATGGTGCCGGGCGTGCGCCAGCCCGTACACGTCCCGCATCCGCGAGAACATCGCCCGGGCCCGCTCCAGCTCCCGCACCGCCGCGTCCCGCTCACCCCCCTCCTCCAGCGCCTGCCCGAGGTAGTACAGCGTCCACGCCTCACCCCGCGCGTCCTCCGCGAGCCGGTGACGGGCCAGCGCGTCCCGCAGCCGCTCCAGCGCCGGATCCGGATCCCCCGCGACGACCCGGGCCCGCCCCAGCTGCGTCCGCGCCCACGCCTCACCGCGGTCGTCACGGGTGCGCCCGTACAGCTCCAGGGCCGAGCGCAGCTCCTCCTCCGCCCGTTCCACCCCGCCCAGACGCAGGTGCACCTGCCCGAGTTGGAGGTGCGCCCACGCCTCGCCGTGCACGCTCTCGCTCTCCCGGTGCAGCACCAGCGAACGCTCCAGCAGGGACAGTGCCTCCGCCAGCAGCCCCCGGTCACGCTCCACCGCCGCGAGCGCGTGCAGACCCCACGCGCGGTCGCCCGCCAGGTCGTCCCCTTCCTGCAGGGCCAGCGCCTCACGGAGCCGGGCCGCCGCCTCCGGCAGGTTGCCCTGGTGGTGCAGCGTGATGCCGAGCGAGACCAGCGCCATCGCCGCGCCCGCCTCCTGCCTGGCCTCCATGTACTGGTCGACCACCGACGTCAGCGTCGTGCGCGCCTTGTCCAGGTCGCCGAGCTGGCGCGCCGCGATCCCCGTGCGCCACTGCACCGAACGCGCCAGCCGCCCGTCCGGGCCCGGCCGGCCGCCCTCCACCGCCCGGGCCAGCTCGTTGATCTCCCCGAGCCGGTACAGGTCCCCGCGCAGCAGGCAGAAGTCGCAGAGCGCGCCCAGCAGGTCCAGTACCGCCTGCTGGTCCACGTCCTGCGAGTGCCGCAGCGCCGCCGTGATGAAGCTCGACTCGTCGTCCAGCCAGCGCAGCGCCGCGTCGAGGGAAGCGAAGCCGTGACCGCCGAAGTGGTGCGCGCGCGTCGACATCTTCCCGTCGACCATCCGGATCACCGAGTCCGCGAGGTGCGCGTAATTGCGGATCAGCCGCTCGTGCGCGGCCGCCGCATGCGCCCTGTCCTCGTCCGCAGCGAGCCGCGCCGCCGCGTACGCGCGCACCGCGTCGTGCATCCGGTACCGCTCGCCGCGTACGTGGTCCAGCAGCCCGGCGTCCGCCAGTTCGCGCAGCAGCCGCCCGGCCTCCACCGGGTCGGCGTCGATCAACGCCGCCGCTGCCGACGGGCCGAGCGAGGCGCGCCCCGCCAGGGTCAGGCGCCGCAGCAGCCGGCGCCGCTCCTCGGGCATGCGCGCGTAGGCCAGGGCCAGCGCCGCTTCGAGCCCGGATCCCGCCGGGCCGGGCTCCGCCACCGGACCCACCGGACCCAGCGGCGCCAGCACGCGCAGCGCGAGCGGCAGCCCGGCTCCGAGCTCCAGCAGGACCGCCTGCGCCTCCTCGTCGTACGGGGCGCCGCCCGCGGCCCCGACCAACTCGGCCGCCTCCGTCCGCGCCAGCCGTGTGACGGGCAGCTGGTGCACCCACGCCGCGAGGTCCGCCGGCAGCTCCAGCGGCCCCGGCGCCGTCACCAGCACCAGGCTCTCCGACCGCTCCGGCACCAGCGCGCGGACCTGCGCCGGATCCACCGCGTCGTCCAGCACCACCGTCACCGGCTGCCCCTGCAGGTGCTGGTGGTACAGCTCGCCGAGCCGCCGCACCTGCTGCTCCGCCGACGCCCCCTCCCGGAACAGCAACTGCTCCCGCGGGGCCCCGAGCCGGTTCAGCAGGTGCAGCAACGCCTCCCGCGTCGGCAGCGGGGCCTGACCCGCCTCGGCCGCCCCGCCCCGCAGGTCCACCACGCACGCGCCCCGGAACTGGTCCCGCAGCGCGTGCGCCGCCCGCAACGCCAGGGCCGTACGGCCCGAACCCGGCTCGCCGTGCAGCACCACGACCACCGGCCGGGTCTCCGTACCGGCCCGGGCCGCCTGCACCCACTGCACGATCCGGGCCAGCTCCGCCCGCCGCCCCGCGAACACCGCTTCCGACTGCGGGAGCTGCCCGAACGACTGCTCCAGCGCGCTGCGCCGACGGGCCTGCGCACTGCGGTCCGTACCGCGCAGCGCGGGCCCGCTCCCGCCCGGCTGCTTCGCGAGGCCCACCACGCCGCCCCCCGCCCCGCCCGAGCCGCGCGGACCGGTGCGCACCGCCGCCACCACCAGCCGCTGCTGCTCCAGGAACGGACGGATCCCGCGCACCTCCAGCACCGACAGCCAATGCAGCCTCAGCTGCTCGGCGCCGCCCGGCCGGCCCAGGACGCCGGCCCGCCGGTTCGCGGCCGGCAGGTGCAGGGCCGTCACCTTGGCCACCGTCGCCGCGGCCCCGGCAACTCCCGCCGCCAGCCCGGCACCGAGGGCGCTCCCGGCCGCCACGCCGAAGGCCAGGTCGGCCCCGGCGGCGGCCACCGCGGCGACTCCGGTCACCAGCAGGGCGGTGGAGGTGTTCGCCCGCCGGAACGCCTCGGCCAGGGACTCCTCCCCGGCGGCCGCCTCGTCCAGCGCCCGCACGTACGCCTCGTACTCCTCGGCGGCGGCCACCGCGATCTGCTCCAGCGCCTCCCGCCCCCGCGCGAGCAGCGCCGCCTTGTCCACCGGCCCCCGCCGCGCCTCCTCCTCCACGGCCCGCTCCAACAGCCGTTCGGCCTCACCACGATGACCATCCCGCATCGGCGTCCCCCTCCCAGCGCTCCGGCAACGAGCCCCAAGTCTCCTGCGCACCCTGCACCCACGCGAGCAATCTGAGCTATTTCAGAGCCAGTTGCCCCCCCACCCACCCTCCACAGCGCATATATCCACCCCACCGCCCGCGCGCGACCGGGGCCCACGGTCCACGTAACCCGATCACCGATTCGTGCGTTGAGCCGAGCATCGGACGAACTCTCGAAGGGGAAGGGGGCCATGGGTCCCATACCGGTCGCCTCGTACGCACGCACCTCGCAGGACACGCGCCAACGCGACGCGCGAGGGGTGCGGGATCAGCACCGCATCAACGAACGCACCGCCACGCAGCACGGCTGCGTCGTCGTCGCGACGTACACGGACAACGCACGCAACGCGACCAAGGACGACCGGGAGCGCCCCGCCTTCGACCGCCTGCTCGGGGACCTCCAGCGCGGCCACGCCTTCACCGCCGGTCCGCTGATGGGTGTCGTCGCCGTCGCCGACGACCGGCTCTACCGCAGGGCCGAGGACCTGATCCGTTTCATGGCCGCGCTGACCGCGAACCCCGGGCGGGTGTACTTCGACCGGGACGGGCTGCGGGATCCGTACAGCAAGGAAGGGATCCTGGCCGCGGCCGGAGCCCTCCGAGGAGCGGTTGTCGAGGGGCGGATGCGTAGCCGCCGCGTGCAGGACTGGCACTGGTCGCGCGCCATGGACGGAAAGCCACACAGTGGGCCCAGGCCGTTCGGCTGGCTGGAGGACCGGCTCACCCTGCACCCGTCGGAGTCGGCGCTCGTACGCAAGGCGATCGAGGACCGCATCGAAGGGAAGGCCGTCGCAGAGGTGGCGCGGGAGTGGACCGCGCTGGGTGTCACCGGCACCCGCGGGGGCCGCCCCAATCCGCAGACCGTCACGCAGATCATCACGGCCCCGCGCGTGTGCGGCTTCCGCGCCAACAGGGGGGAGCTGATGAGGGATGCGCACACGAAGAAGCCGCTGGTCGGAGCCTGGCAGGCGATCGTGACGCCCGAGCAGTGACTGCGGTCCGCGCGACCTTCTCCGCGGGCACCGTGCAACTGCACCGGGGCCCGCTCGGCCCCCGTTCGACCGACCGGAAGGGCGGACCCAAGTACCTCGCCAGTGGGTTCCTGCGCTGCGGCGCTGATCTGGTCGCCGGCGGCACCTGCGGCCGGCCGATGAGCGGCAGGAGCACCACGCGCAGTCGCAAGAGCCCGTACAACTACGTCTGCAACGGGGCCGCGGGCCGTGGTTGCGGGCGCTGTGCCATCAGCGGCCCTCTCGTCGACGACGCCATCGAACGACTGCTCTTCACCGAGGGCGGCCAGGGAGGGGTCCGGCTTCCGGACCCGATGCGGCTGCGGTGGCTGTACGGCGAGATGGCGTTCGACGAGAAGCGGAGGGTGGTCGCCTCGGTCTTCGACTGCCTGGTGATCAAGCCCGGAAGGAAAGGGAACCATGTCTGGGACTACGCGCGGGTGGTTCCCGTATGGAAATGGGCTGATCGTCTACGGACGCCTGTCGTGGTGGCCTGATGGCCCCGTCGCGGGCCGCGGCGCGTGGTGTGAGGCAGGATTGGTCTCATGTCGAACCGCCTCGCGCACGAGACCTCCCCCTACCTCCTCCAGCACGCCGACAACCCCGTCGACTGGTGGCCCTGGTCGCCGGAGGCGTTCGCGCAGGCGCGGGAGCGGGACGTGCCGGTGCTGCTGAGCGTCGGCTATTCGAGTTGCCACTGGTGCCATGTCATGGCCCAAGAGTCGTTCGAGGACGATCCGACCGCCGCGTACATGAACGAGCACTTCGTGAACATCAAGGTGGACCGCGAGGAGCGGCCCGATGTCGACGCCGTCTACATGGAGGCGGTGCAGGCCGCGACCGGGCAGGGCGGGTGGCCCATGACCGTCTTCCTGACGCCCGACGCCGAGCCGTTCTACTTCGGCACCTACTACCCGCCCGAGCCGCGGCACGGGATGCCCTCCTTCACGCAAGTCCTCCAGGGCGTGTCCGCCGCCTGGGGTGATCGCCGCGAGGAGGTGGCCGACGTCGCCCAGCGCGTCGTGCGGGACCTCGCCGGGCGCACGCTCGACTACGGGAAGGCCGGCGCACCCGGTGGCGAGGAGCTGGCGCAGGCGCTGCTCGCGCTGACCCGGGAGTACGACGCCACCCGCGGCGGGTTCGGCGGCGCGCCGAAGTTCCCGCCGTCCATGGTGCTGGAGTTCCTGCTGCGCCACCACGCCCGCACCGGATCCGAAGGCGCCCTCCAGATGGCGGCCGACACCTGCGAGGCCATGGCGCGCGGCGGGATCTACGACCAGCTCGGCGGCGGGTTCGCCCGGTACTCGGTGGACCGGGACTGGGTGGTGCCGCACTTCGAGAAGATGCTCTACGACAACGCGCTCCTGTGCCGGGTCTACGCCCACCTGTGGCGCACCACCGGGTCCGGCCTCGCGCGGCGCGTCGCGCTGGAGACCGCCGACTTCATGGTCCGCGAGCTGCGCACCCGCGAGGGCGGGTTCGCCTCCGCGCTCGACGCCGACAGTGAGGACCCGGCCACCGGCAAGCACGTCGAGGGGGCCTACTACGCCTGGACCCCCGCGCAGCTGACGGAGGTGCTCGGGGAGGACGACGGGGCGCTGGCCGCCGTGTACTTCGGGGTCACCGACGAGGGGAACTTCGAGCACGGCACTTCCGTGCTGAGGCTGCCGCAGGAGGGGCCCGTCCTGGACGCGGCGAAGGCGGCCGGGATCAGGGAGCGGCTGCTCGCCGCGCGGTCGCGGCGTCCGGCGCCGGGCCGGGACGACAAGGTGGTCGCCGCCTGGAACGGGCTGGCCATCGCGGCGCTCGCCGAGTGCGGGGCGTACTTCGAGCGGCCCGACCTGATCGAGCGGGCCACCGAGGCCGCCGACCTCCTGGTGCGGGTGCACATGGACGGCAGGGCCCGCCTGGCGCGGACCAGCAGGGACGGCCGGGTGGGCGCCAACGCGGGGGTGCTGGAGGACTACGGCGATGTCGCGGAGGGCTTCCTCGCGCTGGGGGCCGTCACCGGTGAGGGGGTCTGGCTGGAGTTCGCCGGGTTCCTCCTGGACCTGGTGCTGGACGGGTTCACCGCCGAGGACGGCTCCCTGTACGACACCGCGCACGACGCCGAGCAGCTGATCCGGCGCCCGCAGGACCCCACGGACACCGCCGCGCCCTCGGGTTGGACGGCTGCGGCCGGGGCGCTGCTGTCGTACGCCGCGCACACCGGGTCCGAGGCGCACCGTACGGCGGCCGAGCGGGCGCTGGGTGTGGTGCACGCCCTCGGGCCGCGCGTGCCGCGGTTCATCGGGCACGGGCTGGCGGTCGCCGAGGCGTTGCTGGACGGGCCGCGCGAAGTGGCCGTGGTGGGGCACCCGGACGATCCGGCGACGGCCGCGCTGCACCGGACGGCGCTGCTGGGGACGGCGCCGGGGGCGGTGGTGGCGGTGGGGCCGCCGCAGGGGACGGACGGCAGCGGGGAGTTCCCGCTGCTGGCCGGCCGGGGCCTGGTCGGGGACCGGCCGGCTGCGTACGTCTGCCGGCACTTCGTCTGCTCGCGGCCCACGACGGAACCGGCCGAGCTCGCGGAGCAGTTGGGCCCGGCCGCGCCCTGACGGCCTGGGTCCCGACCCCCGCACTGACGGCCGCGCCCCGACCCCCGCACTGACGGCCGCGCACCCGCACCTCGACGGCTACGCCCCGACGGCCGCCGTCAGTGCTGGTACGCGGCGATCGAGATGCCGACGTAGTGCGCGACGAACGCGGCGAGGGTCAGCGAGTGGAACACCTCGTGGAAGCCGAAGAAGCGGGGCGAGGGGTTGGGGCGCTTCATCCCGTAGATGACGCCCCCGACGCTGTAGAGCAGGCCGCCGGCGATCACGAGGACGAGGACCGTGATGCCGCCGGTCCGCAGGAAGTCGGGCAGGAAGAAGACCGCTGCCCACCCCATCGCTATGTAGCAGGGCGTGTAGAGCCAGCGCGGTGCGCCGACCCAGAAGACGCGGAAGGCGATCCCGGCCGCCGCGGCGATCCAGACCGCCCACAGGAGCGTCCGTCCGGTGGAGGCGGGGAGGAGGAGCACCGTCAGCGGGGTATAGGTGCCTGCGATGATCAGGAAAATGTTGGCGTGATCGAGCCGCCGCAGCACGGCCTCGCCCCGCGGCCCCCAGGTGCCGCGGTGGTAGACGGCGCTCACGCCGAAGAGCAGGCAGGCCGTCAGTACGTAGACACCGCAGGCCACTCGGGCCCTGGTGGAGTCGGTGAAGGCCATCAGCGCGAGTCCGGCGACCACCACGGCGGGGAACATTCCTGTGTGCAACCAGCCGCGCATGAGCGGCTTGAGTTCCGTTGGGACCACCGGAGCCCGGGGGGCTGTTTCGGCCACGGCGGCGGCATCAGAAGTCATACCGCACATGCTACCTACGGGTCCGTAGGTTTCCGCTAATGCTCTTTACGGAAGATTGACGCGAGTGGCGATGCTCACGTGAGAAGCCCTCTGGACATATGCGCATACGCACCGGATGATCAGATGAGTGCGGTCGGCACCGGATGAGCGGAGCGCGAAGCGTCCGGGTCGCAGCCCCCACGGGGCATACACCAAACAAACCCCTCAACAAGGAGCAATCGTGGCGCGCGACAACGCGGCTCCCACCACTTCCCTCCCGACGAACCACACGGAGCTCATTTCCTGGGTCGACGAGATCGCGGCCCTCACCGAGCCGGACCAGGTCGTCTGGTGCGACGGCTCCGAGGCCGAGTACGAGCGCCTGTGCGAGGAGCTCGTCTCCAAGGGCACGTTCAAGAAGCTCGACCCGGCCAAGCGCCCGAACTCGTACTACGCCGCCTCCGACCCGTCCGACGTCGCGCGCGTCGAGGACCGGACCTTCATCTGCTCCGAGAAGGAGGAGGACGCGGGCCCGACCAACCACTGGAAGGCCCCTTCCGAGATGAAGGAGCTGTTCGCGGGGGAGAAGGGGATCTTCCGCGGTTCCATGAAGGGCCGCACGATGTACGTCGTGCCGTTCTGCATGGGCCCCCTCGGCTCCGAGCTCTCCGCGATCGGCGTCGAGATCACCGACTCCGCCTACGTCGCCGTCGCCATGCGCACCATGACCCGCATGGGCAAGGCCGTCCTCGACGAGCTCGGCACCGACGGGTTCTTCGTCAAGGCCGTGCACACCCTCGGCGCTCCGCTCGCCGAGGGCGAGGCCGACGTGCCGTGGCCGTGCAACACCACCAAGTACATCTCGCACTTCCCCGAGACCCGCGAGATCTGGTCCTACGGCTCCGGCTACGGCGGCAACGCCCTGCTCGGCAAGAAGTGCTACGCGCTGCGCATCGCCTCCGTCATGGCCCGCGACGAGGGCTGGCTCGCCGAGCACATGCTGATCCTCAAGCTCACCCCGCCGCAGGGTGAGGCGAAGTACGTCGCCGCCGCGTTCCCCTCCGCCTGTGGCAAGACCAACCTCGCCATGCTGGAGCCCACGATCCCCGGCTGGACGGTCGAGACCATCGGCGACGACATCGCCTGGATGCGGTTCGGTGAGGACGGCCGCCTCTACGCGATCAACCCCGAGGCCGGCTTCTTCGGCGTCGCGCCCGGCACCGGCGAGCACACCAACGCCAACGCCATGAAGACGATGTACGCGAACACCGTCTTCACCAACGTCGCGCTCACCCCGGACGGCTCCGACGTCTGGTGGGAGGGCATGACCGAGGAGCCCCCGGCCGAGCTCATCGACTGGAAGGGCAACCCCTGGACCCCGGCGTCCGAGACCCCGGCCGCCCACCCCAACGCCCGTTTCGCCGTCCCGGCCTCGCAGTGCCCGACGATCGCCCCCGAGTGGGAGGACCCCAAGGGCGTCCCGATCTCCGCGATCCTCTTCGGCGGTCGCCGCGCCTCCGCCGTGCCGCTGGTGACCGAGTCCTTCGACTGGAACCACGGCGTCTTCATCGGCTCGAACATCGCCTCCGAGAAGACCGCCGCCGCCGAGGGCAAGGTCGGTGAGCTGCGCCGCGACCCGTTCGCCATGCTGCCGTTCTGCGGCTACAACATGGGCGACTACATGGGCCACTGGATCAAGGTCGGCGCCTCCGCGGACCCGGCGAAGCTCCCGAAGATCTACTACGTGAACTGGTTCCGCAAGAACGACGCGGGCAAGTTCGTGTGGCCGGGCTTCGGCGAGAACAGCCGCGTCCTCAAGTGGGTCGTCGAGCGCCTCGACGGCAAGGCCGACGGCGTCGAGACCCCCATCGGCATCCTGCCGACCGTGGACTCCCTCGACACCGAGGGCCTCGACCTGCCGGCCGAGGACCTGGAGTTCCTGCTGACGGTCGACAAGGAGGTCTGGCGCGACGAGGCCGCCCTGGTCCCCGAGCACCTGAACACCTACGGCGACCACACGCCGAAGGAGCTGTGGGACCAGTACCACGCGCTGGTCGAGCGCCTGGGCTGATGCCCCTGCCCCCGGTGATCCCCTGAACTCCCGGGGGAGCACCGCCTGATCAGGGCCCGCCCCGGTCCTCCAGGTACCTCGTATGCGTCTGCCGACGGCGGGCCTCCGTTTCCCGGAGGCCCGCCGTCGCGCGTTCCGACTCGTCGAGCGGGGCGGACGGACCCACTTCGAAATGCTGTGTGGGCCCGTGGGTGCTGGTGGGGCGGGCGGGCTCCGGGGAGGATCGGGCCATGGGCGTGAGCGCGTTGAAGTGGCAGGGCTGGCTGGTCGGCCTGGTGGTGCTGGCCGGGCTCCTGGTGTTCGCCCCGCTGGGGCTGTACGTGTGGGCGAGCGGCGGCGACGGGGCCCGTGCGGCTGTGGCGCCGCCGGACGTCCGGATCACCGAGTGCCGCGTCGACCCGCCGAGCCGGCGGGTGGTGGCGGTGGTCGAGGGCCGGGGTGAGGGCTCGTACGTGGTCACGGTCGAGTTCCGCGACGGTCCGCCGCCCGCCGCCGACGCCCGCACCGCCCGTGCCCTCGCCGCCCTCCCGGGCCTCACCCCCGACACCCCCTCCCGCACGGAAGCCATCGGCCCGGTCTGGCCCCCCTCGACCCGGCCGTGGTGCGGGGTGGCGGGGGTCGGGCCGGGGTGAGGGGCGGGCTCTGTGAGCCGGGTTCCGGCGGGCCCGTCGCAAGGCCGCTCCGGGCGCACCTGATCGCCGAACGGTGCTCGGATCCGCGTGGTGGAATTGCTATCGTCACGGAGGTCGATCGCTCAGGGGGAAACGTGCAGGATCCGTCGCAACATCCGTCGCAACATCCGGCGCCGCCGCCGTACTTGCCGTCGGCCGCGTCGGTACCGGTGTCCACGGGCCGCTCCCACGCGAAGCTGTGGGCGGCCGGGGCCGCCGTGGTCAGTGCCATCGCGGGTGTGGCGAGCGCCATCGCCGCCTTCTCCAACGGCTCGCCCCCGCCCACGCCTTCGGCGGTACCGCCCGCTTCGTCGGTGACCGTGGCGGGCCAGCCCCCGGCCGGTGGCACCGCCCCGTCGGCCGCCCCGTCTGCCGCCGGGTCGGCGGCCGGTTCGGTCCGGTGGACCGGCAAGGTGGTCCTCGGGCTGGAAGGCATCGACCTCAACTCGATCCCGCCGCACAGCGGCACGTCCGGCTTCGGCATCCGCCCGGCGGCCGGGCGCAGCGGCGAAACCTCGATGGAGGTCAAGGGCACCGTCGCACTGTGGACGAACGCCGAGGCCCCCACCGCCCAGGGCTGCAGGGACCTGCTGGCGACCCAGTCGCGCTCCGCGGTGACGGTCGCCGAGGGCGACAGCGTGTGCCTGGTCAACGAGAAGTCGCCGATCGGTGTCCTGAAGGTCACCGGGACCCGCTACGACGAGGGCTCGTACGGCCTGATCGAAGGCGAACTCACCACCTGGAACCTGCGCCCTTCCCGCTGATCAGCCGGACGCCGGTGGCGTCGGCCGCTGTTGCGGGAAGGCGTGCATGGCGCCCGGTCCGGAGCCTTGGCGGCCCCGGACCGGGGCCGTCAGTGGGCGCCGGCCCGGTCCTGGGACTCCAGGGCGGCGGCGTGGGCGTCCATGCGCTCGGCGGCGAGGATCGCGACGGTGGTGTCGGCCCGGGACGCGGCGACGAGCAGCGCCCGGCCGGCGAGGTCGTGGGCCCGCCGGTGCAGGTCCGCGGTGTCCGACGGCTTCCCGTGGGCCGCCCGCGCGGGGCGGGCCCCGCGCAGCCGCGTGACCTGGTCGGCGATGCGGGCGGCGGCGTCGCCGAGCCCGAGCTCGTCGGTGACGGCCAGCAGCGCCGCGAGGTGCCCGGCGAGCTGGATGTCCAGGGCTTCGCCGCGGCTGCGGTGCGGGTAGTCGGTGCGGCCGCCGGCCATGCGGTGGACGACCGACTTGGTGCGGATCGGCTCGTACATGAGGAGGCCTCCTGCGGGGTCAGGAGACCATCCTACATTGGATCCGTTCTAAAGTTGTGCTCGATCTGGCGAGACTCGAGTCTCCGGCGAGTCAGGAGCAGGGCCGCGCGGGGGTCAGAGCTGCCCGTACCCGTCCAGGAAGTTGCCGATCCGGGTGACCGCGTCCGCCAGGTCCTTGGCGTTCGGCAGCGTGACGATCCGGAAGTGGTCGGGTTCCGGCCAGTTGAAGCCCGTACCGTGCACGACCATGATCTTCTCGGCCCGCAGCAGGTCGAGGACCATCTGCCGGTCGTCCTTGATCTTGTAGACCGCCGGGTCCAGCTTCGGGAACAGGTACAGCGCGCCCTTGGGCTTCACGCAGCTGATGCCGGGGATCTGCGTCAGCAGGTCGTAGGCCGTGTCGCGCTGCTCGCGCAGCCGTCCGCCGGGCAGTACGAGGTCGTTGATCGACTGCCGGCCGCCGAGGGCGGTGGCGACGGCGTGCTGGGAGGGCATGTTGGCGCACAGCCGCATGTTCGCCAGGATCGTCAGACCCTCGATGTACGACGAGGCGTGCTTCTTGGGGCCGCAGACCGCCATCCAGCCGGCCCGGTAGCCGGCGACGCGGTAGTTCTTGGAGAGCCCGTTGAAGGTGAGGGTCAGCACGTCCGGCGCGATCGCGGCGGTGTTGGTGTGGGTGGCCCCGTCGAACAGGATCCGGTCGTAGATCTCGTCCGAGCAGACGACCAGGTCGTGGCGGCGCGCGATGTCGGTGAGGCCGCGCAGCATCTCGTCGTCGTAGACGGCGCCGGTCGGGTTGTTCGGGTTGATGATCACGAGGGCGCGGGTGCGGTCGGTGATCTTGCGCTCGATGTCCGCGAGGTCCGGCATCCAGTCGGACTGCTCGTCGCACCGGTAGTGCACGGCCGTGCCGCCCGCGAGGCTGACCGAGGCCGTCCACAGCGGGTAGTCCGGCGCCGGGACCAGCACCTCGTCCCCGTCGTCCAGCAGTGCCTGCATCGACATCTGGATCAGCTCGGAGACGCCGTTGCCGAGGTAGACGTCCTCGACGTCCAGCTCGATGCCCTTGGTCTGGTAGTGCTGCATGACCGCGCGGCGCGCGGAGAGCAGCCCCTTCGCGTCCCCGTATCCGTGGGCGGTGCCCAGGTTGCGGAGCATGTCCTCGAGGATCTCCGGCGGGCACTCGAAGCCGAAGGCCGCGGGGTTGCCGGTGTTCAGCTTGAGGATGCGATGACCTGCCGCTTCGAGCCGCATCGCCTCTTCGAGGACGGGGCCGCGGATCTCGTAGCAGACATTGGCGAGTTTCGTTGACTGGATCACCTGCATGACGGGAGCTTACGGGCCCCGCGCCGCACGCGCCGCTTCATTCCGGCACCGGATGCACGGTCGCTTTGCCCCGTTTCGCGGGATGCGGAGGCCAGGCCGCGCACCCTCCTTGGAAACCGTGGCCCACCCCCCGCTCCACCCTGCGGAACGCCCGGCGCCGAACCCGATTTCCCGCCCAGGTGTTGCGCGGATCACCCCGCGAGCCGGTCCAGGAGCACGAGCGGGACCTCGCGGGGCGCCGCGGCCGCCTGGTGGTCCTCGTACGCGGGCCACAGCGCGGTCAGCGCCTCCCAGTACGTCTCCCGCTCCACCGCGTCCGCGGTGCGGGCCACCGCCTGGAAGGAGAGGGCGCCGACCTGGAGCCGCACCTCGGGGTGGGCGGTGAGGTGCGCGTACCACTGCGGGGCAGGCGAGCCCGGGGCCGGGCCCGCGGCCACGACGAGGTGGCGGGCGCCGTCACGGGCGTAGAGCAGCGGGGTGCGCACGGTACGGTGCCGCTCGCGGTCGACCGTGGTGAGCAGCAGGGTCGGGACCCCGTGCCAGAGATGGCCGTCGAGGCCCCCCGAACCGACGTAGGCCCGTACGTGGTCCAGGGCGCGGCCCGCCCGTGGGTCGACGGGGTGGTCCCAGTCGATGCTGGCGGTCTGCGACAGGGTGGCGGTCTGCAACACGGCGTCCTCCGGCTTCGGCCCCCCGGGGTCCCCCTGCGGCCTAACGACGCCGGGCGCCACCTGGTTTCGCGCGGTGCGCCGCACAAGAGCGCCGCCCCGGGTCCGGCCGGCGGGCGCGGACCGGGAGCGGCGTCGTGGACCTGCCCCGTAGCTACGGCAGGTAGCGTTCGATGACCGACGGCCCCTCGCGCTCGATCATCTTCCGGGCCTTCTCGACCCGCTCCGGAGTCAGGTCGGCGCCCGTCGCCATGACGAGGTCCTCGGGGTCGTAGGGCCGCTCGCCGCCGGTCCACAGCTTGGACGGGCGGTCCGCGTTCTGGGGCTGCTGGTCCGATTCACGTTCCATCGCGTACCTCCTCGGGGGGTCCCCGTTTCCCATCATCCTCCGGCGCGCACGCCATGAACGCACGTCGACCGACAAATCATTAGGAAAGGGTACAGAACCGCCCTCAGTGCACCACCAGCGTCAGCACCACACCCAGCGCGAGCAGCGACCCGCACACGGCCAGGTTGACCCCCTTGTGCTCCATGAACACCGCCGCGAACTCGCGGATCGTCGCGCTCGGCCAGAAGTACGCGGCCGTCGGCGAACCCAGCACCTGTCCGTTGACCCCGGCCTTGCGGGCCATCATCGCCGCCCGGAAGGCGTGGAAGTTGTTGGTCACCACCACGCACCTGTACCCCGGGGTGGTCCCGGCCATGATGGCCGCGCTGAGGGACAGGTTCTCCTCCGTCGTGCGGGAGCGGTCCTCCAGGCGCACGTGCTCCTCGGGGACGCCCTCCGCGATCAGCCAGTCCGCCATGGCGCGCGCCTCGGCGACCTTCTCGTCCGAGCCCTTGCCGCCCGACGGCAGCAGCACCGGCGTCCGGCCGCCCCGGGCGCGCTGGGCCTCGTAGATCTGCTTGCCCTTGCGCAGCCGGGAGGCCAGCAGGGGCGGCACCTGGTCGCCGCACACCAGGCCGGAGCCCAGCATGACCACGTAGTCGACGTCGCCGCGCACCTTGATCCGGCCGTAGAGGTAGGCGTACGCGAGGAAGCAGAGGAAGAGGAACGAGACGTAGGCGGCGGTCATGACCACCATCGCGGTCATCCCGGCCAGCTTCCCCGAGCCGCTCAGCACGGTGACCAGGGCCAGCCCGAGCACCCCGAAGATCCCGAGGCCGGCCAGCAGCGACAGCAGGTTGCCGAGGCTCCGGCCCTCCTTGCGCACCATCGTCACGCCGTTGGCGACGAGGAAGCAGGCGAGCGCCACCACCCCGAGCGCCGGCAGCAGGAACACGGCGGCCACCAGGGGCGCCGCGAGGGCCTGCGGCAGCTGCGAGATCCGCGAGAGCAGCCCCAGCGCCAGGCTGATGAAGGTGAGCCCCAGCAGGACGGCGTTGCGAAAGCGCCGCCGGTCCTCGCGCACGCTCAGACAGAGGAAGACGAACAGCGCTGCGGCCGGGGCAAAAGCGATCATGCCGGTCATCGTAGGCGCCGCCCGTGAACGGCCCCAGGGCGAGGGGCCATCAGCCCCGCGGCGGCGTCCTGCGGACCGCTCGCCCGGCCAGCACGTCCGTCCTGCGGCCGTCGCGCATCACGAAGCGGCCGTCGATCAGGACGTGCGGGATACCCGTCGGCAGCGCCCGCGGGTTCTCGTACGTCGACCCCGCGGCCACCGTGTCCCCGTCGAAGAGCACCAGGTCGGCGCGGTAGCCGGGGCGGACCTGCCCCCGGTCGGGCAGGCGCAGCCGGGCCGCCGGGCGCCCCGCGAGGTGCGCCACGCACTCCTCCAGCGACAGCACGCCCAGTTCGCGCACGTAGCGGCCGAGGTAGTGCGGGAACGTGCCGTACGCCCTCGGGTGGGGCTTGGCGCCCTGGAGGATGCCGTCGGAACCGCCGGTGTGCGCGGGGTGGCGCATGATCGCCCGGACGTTCTCCTCGTGGCCCACGTGCTGCAGGACGGTGGGCCGCAGCCGGTCCCCGAGGAGCAGCCGCCGCGCCTGCTCCCAGTCGCGCAGGCGGGTGCCGACGTGCGCGCCGAAGGCGGGGTCCACGACCCCGGACACCTCGACCGCCGCCCAGTCCACCGGTACCCCGTGGCAGCCGTCGGAGCCGGTGACCTCCAGCGCGTGCCGGATCCGCCCGGCCTCGGCGTCGTCCCGGAGCCGGGCGAGCACGGCTTCGGGGCCGCCCGCGCCCGCCCAGCTCGGCAGCAGGGCGACGAGGGTGGTGCAGCCGGGGGTGTACGGGTAGCTGTCGAGGGTGAGGTCGGCGCCCTCGGCCAGCGCCCGGTCGAGGAGGGCGAGGAGTTCCCCCGCCCGGCCCCGGTTCTCCGCGAAGTTCATGGTGGCGTGCGCGAGGTGCAGGGCGCAGCCCGCTCCGCGGGCCAGGGCGATCATCTCGGCGTAGGCCGCCAGGGCGCCGCGCCCGTACGAGCGGTGGTGCGGGCAGTAGTAACCGCCGTACCGGGCCACCACCCGGCACAGCTCGGTCAGTTCGGCGCCGTCGGCGTACATGCCGGGCGTGTAGGTGAGCCCGGAGGACATGCCGACGGCGCCCTCGGCAAGGCCCTCGGCGACGAGCGTGCGCATCCGGTCGAGCTCGGCGGGGGTGGCGGGGCGGTCGTCCCAGCCGACCGCGTACGCGCGCACGGTGCCCTGCGGCACGAGGTAGGCGGCGTTGACGGCGATGCCGGTGGAGTCGAGCCGGTCCAGGTACCCGCCGACGGTGCGCCAGCCGAAGTCGGCGTCGTCCCCGGGACCGTTCCAGCCCGCGATCGCCGCCCGGACCCCGGCCAGGGTGCGGTCGTCGGCGGGCGCGTAGGACATGCCGTCCTGGCCGAGGACCTCCAGGGTCACGCCCTGGGCGGCCTTCGCGCTGTGGTCCGGATCGCGCAGCAGGGCCAGGTCGCTGTGGGCGTGCATGTCCACGAAGCCGGGGGCCAGCACCAGGCCGTGCGCGTCGAGGGTGCGCCGGCCGCCCGCCCGGATCCGGCCGACCGCCTCGATCCGGCCCTCGTGGACGGCGACGTCCGCGGTGTACGAGGGGCCGCCCGTGCCGTCCACGACACGGGCCCCCCGGACCACCAGGTCCACGCCGGGCCCCGGGCCTAGAAGAAGGTGCGGACGTAGTCGGTGACGGTGCCGTCCGCCTCCACCAAGGGGATCAGCGGCCACTTCTCGAAGATGGTGCAGGGGTGGGACATGCCCAGCGCCACCCAGTCGCCCACCTGGAGGTCGTCGGCCGAGTCGGTCTCCAGCCAGGCGTGCTGGTCGGAGAGTTTGACCACCCGGATCCCGGTGGCGGGCCGCTCGGTGCCGTCGAGCGGGTCCCGCACCAGCTCCGCCCCGGGCAGCCCGAGGTCGTAGGCGATGTCCCGCTTGCCGGCGTTGACGAAGGCCTGGGTGGGGGAGGGGCGCGAGACGACCTGCGTCCACAGCCGGAACGCGGGGCGCAGCCCGCCCTCGTCGGGGTGACGGTTGAAGGGCGTTAGGCGGGTGTACCAGCCGTGGTCGTGGGAGACGTACGCGCCCGAGCGCAGGAGCCGCAGCGTCGGCCGCGACAGCTGCGGCAGCTCCGCGAACACGTCGGCGACGGCGTCGAACCAGGCCGAGCCGCCCGCGCTGACGACGATCTCCTCCGTGTCCCCCGAGAAGCGGCCCGCCTTGTCGAACTCGACGGCGAGACCGGTGAGCCGGCGCAGGTAGGCGTGCACGGAGTCCGGATCGGCCCCGGGCACCTCCGCCTCGTACCCGGCGACGCCGACCAGGCGCAGGGTGTCGCTCTGTGCGACGGCGTCGGCGACGGCGCGGCAGTCGTCCTCGGTGCGGGCGCCCGTGCGGGCACCCTCCCCGGCGCCGAGTTCCACGACGACGTCGACGGTGGCGCCCCGGCCCGCGAGGGCCCGGTCCATCAGGCGGACGCCGCGCACGGAGTCGACGTAGCAGACGAAGCGGAACGAGGGGTCGGCGGCGAGTTCCGCGGCGACCCAGTGCAGGGCGGCGGCGTCGACGAGCTCGTTGGCGAGGAAGATCCGCTGGATGCCGAACGCGCGGTAGACGCGGGCCTGGTGCGGGACGGCGGCCGTGATGCCCCAGGCGCCGTGCTCCAGCTGGCGCCGGAACAGCTGCGGGGCCATGCAGGTCTTGCCGTGCGGGGCGAAGGACAGCCCGTGGCGCTGGGCGTACGTCTCCAGTGCGGCCAGGTTGTGGGCGAGCGCGTCCGCGTCGAGGGTGAGGACGGGTGTGGTGAAGCCGCCCGTGAACAGGTCGCGGCGCTCGGCCGCGAGCCGGCCCACGGTCAGGGCGGAGCGCTCCGCGTCCGGGGGGAGGCCCTTGAAGCGGTGGTCCACCGGTTCGTCGGCGAGCCGTCGGACTGCGTCGCTGCCCATGCGGAATCCTCTCGCGTCGCGCTGGGCGCGACGTTCGTTGCAGGTGGTGCCTGTTGCTGTCTAACATCCCCGTTGACGACGGGGCAACGGGGGCCGGTTCCCGACGCCGCCAGCGGCGGCGAGCCGTACGGGACCGTACGAGCCCTACAGGAAGGCACCCCATGACCGAGAAGACCGCCGTCACGCCCGAGACCCACAACGCCCCGCCCGCGAGGTTCTCGCACGGCGTGCGCAAGGGGAACATCCTCCAGGTCGCGGGCCAGGTCGGCTACCTGCCGCATGTGGAGGGGCAGCCGGCCGCCCTCGCGGGCCCGTCGCTGCGCGAGCAGACGCTGCGGACGCTGGAGAACGTCCGCTCCGTGCTGGAGGCGGGCGGCGCGAGCTGGGAGGACGCGGTGATGATCCGCGTGTACCTCACCGACACCGGGCACTTCGCCGAGATGAACGAGATCTACGACGCGTACTTCGAGGAGCAGGGCATCAAGCAGGCCCCGGCCGCCCGGACCACGGTCTACGTGGGTCTGCCCGCCGGGATGCTGGTCGAGATCGACGCGCTGGCGGTCCTCGGTTAGCTCCCGCGCGAAGGGCGCCCCCCTGGCGGTGGGGCGCCCCGGCCCGGCCGGTCACGCGCCGGCTAGGCGCAGTACTGCGCCTCCTTGCCGATCGAGCGGTACATGCAGTCCGCGTTCTCCAGCAGTTGGAGCACGGCGTCCCGGTTGCGCGCCGTCTCGCGGTCGATCACCTCGTCGGGCGGGTAGAAGCCGCCCCCGCCGCCCGTGTCGCTCGGGTACATCTCGAAGGTGTAGGCGAAGACCTTCTGGTTGCCCCACAGCCAGTCGTCGATCGTGCCGTCGGTGATGTACAGGTCGCTGGACTGCTCCGGCGTGTAGCCGTTGCTGGTGGCCATGCTGGTGCCGATCTTCTTGTACGCGGCGAGGTCGTCGGCGGTCATGCCGGGCGCCGTGTCGTTGTACGTCCACCCGAACGGCCACAGCACGAGCTCGCTGTAGGTGTGGAAGTCGATGGCGGCCTTGATCTGCTGCTTGCCGCCGACCACGCGGCTGCGGACGAAGTCCGCGACGACCTTCACCTCGGGGGCCGACTCGCCGGCCGTGCCGCGGTAGGTCTCGGAGCTCTTGCTGCCGCTGGAGCCGCCGCAGCAGCCCCACTTGTAGTCCCAGTTCCGGTTCAGGTCCGTGCCGACGTAGGAGGAGCCGGAGTTGGGCTGCCGGTTCTTGCGCCACGAGCGGTAGGAGCCGGAGGCGATGTCGTACTCGCCGCCGTCGGGGTTGAGGTCCGGGACGATCCAGATCTCGCGGCTGTTGACCATGTTGGTGACCCGGGCGTCGGAGCCGTACTTGGAGCCGAACTCCTTGAGCAGGTACAGGGCCATTTCCACGGTCAGGTGCTCACGGGCGTGCTGGTGGTGCGTGAAGAGCACTTCGGGCTCGGCCTCGTCGGTCCCGACGTTGTCGCTGATCTTGATCGCGATGATGTCCCGGCCCTGGTACGACTTCCCGATGACCTGCTTGCTCATGATCGACGGGTACTGGGCGATGCGCTGGTTGATCTCCGCCGTCGCCTCGGCGTAGTTGTGGTAATTCGAGTCGGCGGACGGGAAGTCGTTCACTCCCGTGGCCACGCCGCTCAGCGAGCGGTCGGGCGGCCCGGGCAGCGGGGTGATCTCGTAGCCGAGCGCACGGAGGTGCTTGGCCTGGGCGGGGTCCGCGCTGACGACGACGGAGCGGGCGTCCACCTCGTCGATCGAGACGCCGGTGCGCAGCAGGGCGGTGCGTTCGGCCGCCGTTGCCGGGCCCCGGACCTCGTACTGGGCGACGGACTCGTCCTGGGTGGCGGTGGAGGGGGTGGGTGGCGGGGCGGCCGTCGCGCTCATCCCGTAGGCGGGTGCGCCGAGCGCCAGGGCCAGGAGGGCCGCCGTGACGGCGGCCCTCCGACGGTTGTGGAGCCGCATGCGTTCTCCTGGGTGGGAGTGTGGGGGTAGCCGTGCGGACGCGCACAGCGTGCTCTCGTGGCATGTCCGGGTCAAGAATCCGAAACCGGCCAGAATGCGGTCGGGCCGGTCGGTCACCGGTCACCCCCACACGTACCGCCTAAGGGAGCGCGTGGACCTTCGGACCCACCGTGTCGGACCAAGCGCTACCCGCCTTGGCGTCCCAGTTGGTCGACCAGGTCATTGCGCCGCGCAGCCCGGGGTAGGTCTTCGACGGCTTGAAGGACCCGCAGTTCGTGCCCCGCGCGAGGCAGTCCAGGGCGTTGTTCACCGTGGTCGGCGAGACGTAGCCGCTGCCCGCGCCGCTGGGCGAGGCGGGGACGCCGAGTCCCACCTGCGAGGGGTCGAGGCCGCCCTCCAGCTGGATGCAGGCGAGGGCGGTCAGGAAGTCCACCGTCCCCTGGGAGTAGACCTTGCCGTCACAGCCGTTCATCGAGCCGCTGTTGTAGTACTGCATGTTGACGACGGTCAGGATGTCCTTGACGTTCAGGGCCGTCTTGAAATAGCCGCCCGCGGTCGACTGCATGTCGATCGTCTGCGGCGCCATCGTCAGCACGAACGACGATCCGGCCTTGGCGGACAGCGAGCGCAGCGCCTGCGTCATGTAGGTCGGGTTGAGGCCGTTCTCCAGGTCGATGTCGATGCCGCTGAACCCGTACTCCTGCATCAGTGCGTACGCCGAGTTCGCCAGGTTGTTCGCGGAGGCGGAGTCGCCCACCGAGATGGTGCCCTTCTCGCCGCCGATCGAGAGGACGACGGACTTCCCGGCCGCCTTCTTCGCCGCGACGTCCGCCTTGAACTGCGCCGGCGTGTACCCGCCCAGGCCGGCCGAGTCCAGGGTGAAGGAGATGGCACCCGGCGTGGTCGTGGCGTCGGCGAAGGAGACGGCGATGATGTCGTACTGGGCGGAGACGTCCGAGATCTTCTGGACGGTCGCACCGTTGTTGAAGTTCTGCCAGTAGCCCGTCAGGGCGTGCTTGGGTACCGCCGGGTTGGGGTTCGGGTTGCCGCCGCCGGTGGTGGTCCCGGTCACCGCCGCCGACCTCGGGCCCTCGCCCGCCGCGTTGTACGCGCTCACCTGGAACGAGTACGAGGTGGCGGCGGCGAGCCCGGTGAGCTGGACGGGGGAGGCGGTGACGGTCCGGACGCGGACGCCGTCCTGATACACGTGGTAGCCGCTCGCGCCGCCGACCGCGTTCCACGAAAGGGTGAGGGCGCTCGCGCTCTGACCGGAAACGGCGGGCGCCGAGGGCGCCCCCGGGACGCTCGGACCGGGGTCGGTGCCGCCGCCCCCGTCCGGGCCGAAGACGCTGAACTCGTCCGCCACGTAGGCCGGCTGGCCGTACCAGCCGTGCGTCCAGACGGTGACCTTGGTGGTGTTCGGCCCGGTGGAGAAGGTGGTGGACAGCTTCTGCCAGCCGCCGCCGGACCCCGGGGTCCAGGTGGACACGTCCTGGGTGCCGGTCCCGGTCGCGCCGAGGTACACGTACGAGCCCTGCACCTGCGCGCTGAGC
This sequence comes from Streptomyces sp. NBC_00539, assembly GCF_036346105.1. GTDB lineage: Bacteria > Actinomycetota > Actinomycetes > Streptomycetales > Streptomycetaceae > Streptomyces. Next base: position 2,730,523 of record NZ_CP107811.1, on the reverse strand, counting down.
GTGTACGTGGAATTCGGCTTGACCGTGACGGTCTGGGAACACCGGGCCTCGTCCTGGCCGGCCGGGGTGGCCCTGAGGGCGCCGCTGCCCGAGAAGACGGGGGAGGTGACGGCGGCGCCGCTGCCGCCCGAACAGGACCAGTCGGCCAGGCCGGACTCGAAGCCTCCGTTACGGGCGACGTTGACGTCGGCGGCTTGTGCCGTACCGGCGCCGGCGGCGGTCAGGGCGCCGGCGGCGAGCGTGGCGGCGAGGGGCAGGGCGAGGGAGCGTATGCGGTTCACGAAGGCTCCGGTGGGGGGAGAGGGGGATGTGAACGGGGTGACGGGGGCGTGTGGGGGACCCCCGGGAGCCAAGTTGGTCCAGACCAATCGCGGTGTCAAGGCTCTTGTCAATCTGGCCTGAAATCAGCGCAGTTCCCCTTGTCGTCCGGTCCCCGTTGTCCCGGTTTCCGGTCACCTGTGACATGTGCTCGCGGCACGGGAATCACCAAGGCCCTGCCCCACCGCGGACGACGCGGATATGGTGCTGACGCAGGGGGGAAGGCGCTGGTCGTGTGCGGTCGCGCCGTCCGTGCAGCGCAGGTGAAGGCCGCGTGACGGACGGGCGAAGACCGCGGTGTACGGGGTGAACGGGGGGATTCGCGTGCCGACCGCCATTGCTGTCACCAGCGCCGACCTGGTGCTGCCCGCCCCCGACCGGCACACCCCGGGCGCCGCCGTGCTGCGCCCGCCCGGACAGCTCGACCTCGAAGGGGCGCTCGCCGAGACCACCGCCCTGCTGGAGGCGCACGGCCACCTCGTGGTGGTCGTACCGTCCTGGCTGCCCGCCGCCACCGTGCGGCGGCTGCACACCGTACGGGCCATCCTGGAAACCGACCGCATGGCGCTGGTCGAGGCCGACCTGCCCCCGCTGGGCACCGCCCTGCTGGTCCGTCAGCTGCGCCAGCTCAGCGTCTGCGAGTTCAGCCCCGGGGTCCTCGCCTCGGCGGCCAGGCTGCTGTCCCACTACATCTACGCGGGCGCCCTGCTGGGCAGCGTCGCCAAACTGGACCGGGTGCCGGTCGGGCTCAAGGCCCACGCCCGCTCCTGGTCACCGGGTGCCCAGTTCGCCGTACTCGCGCACCCCACGCCCCACCTCGCCAGGCTGGCGCCCTCGGCCTCCTCGGGTGCGCACGCGGGCGGCGCCGCCGTACTGCCGCCCGGCCCCGGTTTCGTCACGCACCTCACCTTCGCCCGCGGCCAGCTCGCCTCCGACTGGGTGGCGGCCGAACTGGCGCCCGCCTGGCAGGTCGCCGGCGTCATGGAGAACCCGCTGCCCGCCGACTCGGCCGCCTGGTGGGCGACCCCGAAGCTCGTCGAGTTCGCCGCCGCCATCCCGGACCCGTCCGTGCTCTACCAGCTCGTCGCCTCGGTCCGCCGCGAGGAGTGCCGCTGGTGCGGCATGGAACTCATCGGCGACCGCTGCGGCTTCTGCTCGGCCCCGCTGACCGCGCCGCCACCGGCGCCGCCGCCCGCCGGCGGGCAGAGCGCAGCACCGTCCAGATCCCGACTCTGACCGGCCCGAACGAACGAAGAACGGCGAGGTAGTACGGCTCATGAACTCACGCCAGCGCCGCGGCGTCATCCTGCTGCTGCTGTCCGTCCTGTGCGCGCTCGCGGCGTTCGCCGGGGTCCTCGTGGTGATCGGCGACGTCAACTCCAAGGTCGGGTCCGAGGTCGTCGCGTACCGCGTGAAGGGGGACATCGCCCCGTACAGCCCCCTCGGCGCGGGCCAGTTCGAGGAGGTCAAGGTCCCCAAGCGATGGCTGTCCGAGACCGCCGTCACCGACCTCGGCGCGCTCAAGGGCAAGATCGCCCTCACCACGCTCAAGAAGGGCTCCCTCCTCCAGGAGGACATGTTCGTCGACAAGCCCCAGCTCCAGCCGGGCGAGCAGGAGATCGCGATCATGATCGACGCCGCGACCGGGGTGGCCGGCAAGATCACCTCCGGTGCCAAGGTCAACATCATCGCCACCTTCAAGGGCGCGAAGGACACCGATCCCTCCCGCTCGGTGATCATCGTCGCCAACGCCCGCGTCCTGAACGTCGGCAAGCTCACCCCCCTGGACAAGGACAGCGACAAGAAGGGCCCCGCCGAGGCGGTCCCGATCACCTTCGCCCTGAACACCAAGGACACCCAGCGCGTCGCGTACGCCGAGTCGTTCGCGGAGCACGTACGGCTGGCCCTGGTGGCCCCCGGCACCGAGTCGGCCCCCGGCCCGGGCGACCGCACGTACACCCTCGACGGGGACAAGTGAGGCCCGGATGAGCACCCGAATCCTCCCCGCGGCCGGCGACCCGGACGCCGCCCGCCTCATCGCCACCCTCCTGGGCCGGCTCCCCGACGCCGAACCGGCCGGGCCCGTCACCGACTCGACGGCCCTGCTCGACACGCTGGCACGGCTCGCCGCCGAGTCCGTCGACGCACTGCCCGAGGTGGTCCTCGTCCACGAGCGGATCGGCCCGCTGCCCGCCCTGGAACTCGTCCGGGAGGTCGCCCTGCGCTTCCCGGCGGTGGGCGTGGTCCTGCTGTCGTCCGACGCCGGGCCCGCCCTGTTCTCCGCCGCCATGGACTCCGGGGCGCGGGGCCTGATCGGACTGCCCGTCACCTACGAGGAACTGGCCGCCCGCGTCCAGGCCGCCGCCCAGTGGTCCGCGGGCGTACGCCGCCACCTGGGCGGTGGCCAGCAGCAGCCGTCCGGTCCCGGCGGCCGGGTGGTGACCGTCGCCGGAGCCAAGGGCGGCGTCGGGACCACCTTCACGGCGGTGCAGTTCGCCCTCGCCGCGGCCGCCTCCGGGCGCCGTACGGCCCTGATGGACCTGGACCTCCAGGCCGGGGACGTCGGTTCTTACCTCGACGTGCAGTTCCGCCGCTCGGTCGCCGACCTCGCCGGGATCCAGGACATCTCCCCCCGCGTCCTCCAGGACGCCGTGTACGACGACCGCACCGGGCTCGCGCTGCTGCTGGCCCCGGGCGACGGCGAACGGGGCGAGGAGGTCGACGAACGGGCCGCCCGGCTCGTCATCGCCGCCCTGCGCGCCCGCTACGAGCTGGTCGTCATCGACTGCGGGACCCAGGTCACCGGGGCGAACGCGGCCGCCGTGGAGCTGGCCGAGGTCGCGGTCCTGGTCACCACCCCCGACGTGGTCGCGGTACGGGCCGCCAAACGGCTGGTGCGGATGTGGGAGCGGCTCCAGGTCCGCAAGGCCGAGGACACCGTGATGGTCGTCAACCGCTGGAGCAGGCACACCGAGATCCAGCCCGCCCTCATCGAGAAGATCACCGGGACCCGGGTCACCCGCACCCCGGTCCCCGCCGCCTTCAAGGAGCTCCAGGCGGTGGTGGACGCGGGCCGCGTCCAGGACCTCGACAACCGCTCGACGGTCAAGCAGGCTCTGTGGAAGCTGGCGGGGGAACTCGGCCTGCTGTCCGCCCCGGCCACCACCACCGCCGAACCCCCCTCCGCCGAACTGGCCGTACGGGCGGCGGCCGGACCACTGGCCCGGCTCCGCCGGGGCCGGGAGGGGTGAGGCCGTGGCCGCGCGGAGCCGGGACCGTGGACAGGTGGCCGTCGAGTTCGTCGGCATGGTGCCGCTGATCCTGCTGCTCGTCGCGGCGGTGTGGGAGTGCGTCCTGATCGGGTACGCGTTCTCGCTGGCGGGCAATGCGGCCGACGAGGCGGCGCGGGCCGGGGCCGTGCACGGCGACGCCGCGTGCGGGACGGCGGCCCGCAGGCACATCGGGGGCGCCTGGGCCGTGGAGGTGGACTGCGGGAACGCGGGGGACATCTACAAGGCGACCGTCAGGCTCCACGTCCCCGTGCTGTTCCCCGGGCTGGACATCGGCGTTCCCATCACGGGCGAGGGCGGCTCGCCACAGGAGCAGGAGAGGGGAGGGGAGTGAGATGACAGGGACCCGGCGCGCCTTTCGGGACCGGGGTCAAGTGGCCCTGGAGTACATCGGCTTCATCCCCATCCTGCTCTTCGTCGCGCTGTGCGGCATCCAACTCGGCTGGGTCGGCTACGTCCACCAGCAGGCCGAGACGGCGGCGCGCACGGCGGCCCGGGTGGAAGCCCGCAAACCGGGGTCGGGGGAGGCGGCCGGCCACGCGGCGATCCGTTCGGGGCTCGCGGCCACCATCACGGTGTCCGGCGGCGGGGACGCGGTCACCGCCAACGTCTCCATCCCGGTCACCTCGATCATCCCCGGGCTCGCGCTCGACCCCGCCACCGCCACCGCCGTCATGCCCAACGACGACCCGAAGGGACCCTGACGATGAGCCTGCGTTCCCGGGTCAACACCCCCGACGACCGCCACAACCCGCGCGAGGACGGCCGGCTGGTCTCCTCCTACCGCGCCAAGCTGCTGGAGGAGATCGACCTCGCCGAGATGTCGGCGCTCGCGCCCGCCGAGCGCCGGGCCCGGCTGGAACGCGTACTGGGCCACATCATCAGCCGCGAGGGCCCCGTTCTGTCCACCGTCGAACGCGCCCAGCTCATCCGGCGCGTCGTCGACGAGGCGCTCGGCCTCGGCGTCCTGGAACCGCTCCTCGAAGACCCGTCGATCTCCGAGATCATGGTCAACGGCCCCGACCAGATCTTCGTGGAGCGCGCCGGACGCGTCGAACAGCTGCCGCTGCGCTTCGCCTCGCACGAGCAGCTCATGCAGACCATCGAGCGCATCGTCTCCACCGTCAACCGCCGCGTGGACGAGGCCAATCCGATGGTCGACGCCCGCCTGCCCAGCGGTGAGCGCGTCAACGTGATCATCCCCCCGCTCTCCCTCACCGGCGCCACGCTCACCATCCGCCGCTTCCCGCGCGCGTTCACCCTGCACGAGATGATCAGCCTCGGTTCGCTGGACGAGCAGATGCTGCTCCTGTTGTCCGGCCTGGTGCAGGCGAAGATGAACGTGATCGTCTCCGGGGCCACCGGCACCGGCAAGACCACCCTCCTCAACGCCCTCTCCGGCCTGATCCCGGAGGGCGAGCGGATCATCACCATCGAGGACTCGGCCGAACTCCAGCTCCAGCAGGCGCACGTCATCCGCCTCGAATCGCGCCCCGCCAACGTCGAGGGCAGCGGCCGGATCACCATCCGCGACCTCGTGCGCAACTCCCTGCGCATGCGCCCAGACCGCATCATCGTCGGCGAGGTCCGCGGCGGCGAGACCCTCGACATGCTCCAGGCCATGTCGACCGGACACGACGGCTCCCTGGCCACCGTCCACGCCAACAGCGCCGAGGACGCCCTGATGCGCCTGCAGACCCTGGCGTCCATGTCCGAGGTGGAGATCCCGTTCGAGGCGCTCCAGGACCAGATCAACAGCGCGGTGAACGTCGTCGTCCAGCTCACCCGCTTCGGCGACGGCTCGCGCCGCATCACCGAGATCTCCATCCTCGACTCGCACGGCCGCGAACCCTTCCGGATCATCACCGTGTGCCGGTTCGCCGCCCGCCCGATGGCCGCGGACGGGCGCGTGCACGGCCACTTCGCGTACTACCCGCTGCCGCGCACGATCGCCGACCGCCTCTACATGAACAACCAGCCGATCCCGCAGGCCTTCGGGGTCGCCATGTCCGACGACCAGCTCGCCGCCCGTACCGCTCGGACCACCCGGACCGTCCTGTGAACCCTTTGATCCTCCTCACCCTCGGCGCCACGCTGCTCGCCTGCCTGCTCGTGGTCCTCGGCGTACACGCCTACGCCGCCGGCCGCGCCCAGCGCGCCGCCCTCGTCGAACGCCTCTCCGCGAGCGGAACCCCGGAGCCGCTCGGCCGCCGGCGCCGCTTCCGCGGGGTCGACCGCCGGCTGCGCCGCACCCGGCTGGGCCGCCGGATCGAGGTGAAGCTGGCGACCACGGGCCTGGACCTCACCCCCGGCGAGTTCCTCGTCTACATGCTGATGTCCGTGACCGGGGTCTGGCTCGTCTCGGCGTCCCTGCTGGCCCCGTTCTTCGGCCCGGTGGCGGGCCTGATCGGGCTGTGGGCGGGCAACGCCTTCCTCAACTGGCAGCGCACGCGCCGCACGGAGCGGTTCATCAACCAGCTCCCCGAACTCGCCCGCATCCTGGCCAACGCCACCCAGGCCGGCCTGGCGCTGCGTACCGCCATCGGCATGGCGGCGGAGGAACTGGAGGCACCGGCCGGCGAGGAGCTCGGCCGCGTCGCCGACCGCCTCGCCGTCGGCCACTCCATCGAGGAGTCCCTGGGCGAACTGACCGAACGCCTGCCCTCGCGCGAACTCGTCGTGCTCGTCTCCACCCTGGTCCTGTCCGCGCGCGCGGGCGGCGCCCTCGTGGGGAGCCTGCGCAACCTCACGGTGACGCTGGAGCAGCGCAAGGAGACGCGCAGGGAGATCCGTACGCAGCTCTCGCAGGTGACGGTGACGGCGTACCTGGTCCCGGCCATCGGGCTCGGGTCGCTGCTGCTCGTGGACATGATGATGCCGGGCGCCCTGGACCGCATGACGGGTGCGTTCATCGGGCAGACGGCGGTCATCATCGCCCTCGGCCTGTTCACCCTGGGGTTCGTCCTCATCCGCCGGCTGTCGAAGATCGACGTGTGAGGGGGACGACGTGACCGCACTGCTGCTCGCCGCGGCCCTCGGGCTGTCGGTCTTCGGGGCCCTGTACGGGGTCCGCCTCTACCGCGCCGACGTCAAACTGCCCAGCGACCTCGCCCTCGCCCTCGAAGTCGGCGCGACCCGCACCACGGCCGTCGGCTCGCTCGTCGACCGCACGGGCATCCGCTGGGCCCCCCTGGTGCTGCGGCTGATGGGCCCGGACCGGGTGGCCCGCAAGCGCCGTCAGATCGACATGGCGGGCAACCCGGCCGGCCTGACCATCGACCGGTACGCGGCCCGGCGCGCCGTCTACGGGTTCCTCGGCGCGCTCGGCGCCTTCGCGATGCTGGTCAACGGGCAGTTGGTGGCCGCCCTGCTCATGGTCGCCTTCGGCCTGTTCTGGATCGAGGCGGGCCTGTGGTCGGCGATCCGGGTGCGCCGGGACCACATCGAGCGGACGCTGCCGGACTTCCTGGACGTGCTGGCGGTCGTCGTCAGCGCCGGGCTCGGTTTCCGGCAGGCGCTGGACCGGGTCGCGGGCAAGTACGAGGGGCCCTGGTCGGACGAGATCCGTATCACCCTCCAGCAGATGGACATGGGCGTCAGCCGCCGCCAGGCCTTCGACGAGCTGCGCCGGCGCAACGACTCCGAGCAGGTGGCGCAGTTCGTCACCGCCCTCCAGCAGGGCGAGGAGCTGGGCTCCCCGATCGTGGAGACGCTGATCGCGATCGCGGAGGACATGCGCCGCACGGACGCGCAGAACGCCCGCCGCCGGGCTGCGCGGGCGGTCCCCAAGGCCACCTTCACCGTCACCATGTTCATGCTGCCGGGCACGCTGATCCTGCTCGTGTGCGGGTTCGTCTACGGGGCGGACATCGACTTCGGCGCCCTGTTCGGGAGCGGGTGAGCCATGGCCGCCACGATCGATTTCGGGGCCCCGGCCCCGGCCCCGGCCACGTCCACCGCCTCGGCCCCGGCCACGTCCACCGCCTCGGCCCCGGCCACGTCCACCGCCCCGGCCCCGGTCTCGGCCCCGGTTACGGCCGCGCGTGGTGCCGCGGCGCGGCCGGCCCCTCCGCTCGCCCTCCAGGTGAACGCGTTGCAGGCACTGTGCCGTCGGGTCTTCGCGTTCCGGATGGTGATGCTCGGCCTGGGCGCGCCCGTGGCCCTCGGCCGCACCGCGCCCGGCGCCCCCGTGTACCTGGTGGGCGGCGCGGTCCTGCTCACCTTCATGCTGTCCTACGTCCTGTTCCGCGACTGGGAGCGCTTCGGGCCGCTGCTGCTGCGCCACCCCTGGCTGCTGGCCGTGGACACGGCGTTCAGCGCGCTGCTCCTGATCACCGCCACCCCCTCCTCCCCGCTCGGCCTGCTCTCGCTCTGCACACCGCTGCTGGCCGGGCTGGTCTACGGGTGGCGCGGCTCGGCGCTCTACGCGGCCGCGCAGGCGGCGTTGGTGGCGTGGGTGGCGTGGGTGGCGGCCGTCACCGGCGGGTTCACGCTTGCCGCGCTGTGCCTGCTGGCGGGCGCGGCGGGGGCCTCGCTGCGGGACCTCCTCTTCCGCTTCGGGGCGGCGAGCCAGGCCCTGACGGAGACCCGGGCGCGGCTGGCGGCGGCCGAAGCGGTACGGGCCGAACGGGAGCGCCTGGCCCGCGAGATGCACGACTCGGTGGCGAAGACCCTGCACGGCCTGGCCCTGTCCGCCGACGCCCTCTCCCGCACCGCCGACGACCCGGAGGCCACCCGCCGCCGGGCCCGGGCGGTCGCGGAGGCGGCCCGCCGGGCGGCGGCGGAGTCCCGGGAGCTGCTGACGGACCTGCGCCGGGACCTGCGCCGGGACCTGCGCCGGGACCTGCGCCGGGACCTGGACGCCCCGGGCGTCCCGCTCGCGGCGGAGCTGCGGGCGCTGGCGCGCGGGGGCGCGGAGCTCCGTATCACCGGGCCGCTGCCGCTGCTCCCCCCGGACGTCGCCGGGCACCTCCTGGCGGTGGCCTCCGAGGCCCTGGAGAACGCCCGGCGCCACGCGTGCGCGTCCCGGGTCGTGGTGGAAGCGGCGGTGTCCGGCCCGTCCCTGACCCTGACCGTCGAGGACGACGGCCGGGGCCTGCCTCCCGCCGGGATCGACGTCACCGCCCTGGCGGACGCCGGCCACTACGGCCTGCTCGGTATGACGGAGCGCGCGGCGACGATCGGGGCCGGCCTGCGCATCGGCGGCCGCCCGGACGGCGGCCCCGGCACCCTGGTCCGGGTCGACCTCCCCTTGGGGAGCCCGTGATGCCCCCGCTGCGGATCCTGATCGCCGACGACAACCCCGTCGTCCGGGCGGGCCTGGCCGCCCTGCTGGCGACCGCCGAGGGCCTGGAGGTCACCGCCCAGGCGGCGGACGGCCGCGAGGCGCTGAACCTGACCCGCCTCCACCGGCCCGACGTCGTCCTACTCGACGTCCGCATGCCGGGCGTCGACGGCATCTCGGCCCTCCCGCACCTCGTCCGGCTGGCGCCGGTCCTGATGCTGACGTACAGCCAGGAGGCGGAGGTCGTCCGGGAGGCCCTGCTCCTGGGCGCGGGCGGCTACCTGGTCCACGGCGAATTCACCCCGGACCACCTGATCCGGGCCATCCACGACACCCACGCCGGCCGCGCCCACCTCACCCCGACGGCGGCGAACGCCCTGCTCGCGGAACTCCGCGCCTCTTCGCAAACGCAACCAGTTGTGGCACAGTCTTCTCAGCAACTCGTCAACCAGATGGCCTACGGCCTGAGTTCCCGGGAGGAGGAGGTCATGGACCTGATCGCATCCGGGATGAACAACCAACAGATCGCGGCGGCCTGCTTCATCAGCGAGAAGACGGTCAAGAACCACATCAACCGCATCTTCGCGAAGCTCCAGACCACCACCCGCAGCGAAGCGATAGCCCGCTGGCTCGGAACGGCCCGTCCAGGAGTGACCGGCCATGGGTAGACGCCTGACGCAGTGGGTCCGTATTTGGGCCCCGGGACCCTTGGTCACCACCGCTAACTCCCCGTATTGTCCGCCCATCGACAGCGGCACCGGCCCGGGAGGAAACCCCCATGTCACACAACACCCTGCTCAAGGCCACCGTTCAGACGAAGGTCCGGGTAAGTGGGTGGACGGACACGGCGGTGGCGAGCCTCCGCAAGCGATACGCGGGCCTGGACCGCGGCCAAACGGCCTTCGAGTACCTGGGGATCATCCTGGTCGTGGTGGTCATCATCGGCGCGATCGTCGGCTCGGGTATCGGTTCGGAGATCACCAAGCGCATCAAGGACGCGGTGACGAGCATCAAAGCCGGCTAGTGGCCGCACGCCGGGTGCGTGACCGCGACCGCGGGCAGGCCTTTCCCATATATGTGGTGATGGTGGCGGGACTGCTCTTCGCCGCGCTCGCGTTTTTTGTCATCGGCCAAGCCGGAGTCACCCGCAGTGATGCACAAGGAGCGGCTGATGCCGCGGCATTGGCAGCGGCTCAAAAGGCCAGGGACACGTTGGTTCCAGGTGTGGTCCTAACTGATCTCCAGCCCAAGGACTGGGAGAAGCTCGTTCTCGGCAACCTATTCGACCCAGCGGGCGCATGCGGGGAGGCCACGAGCTTCGCCACGCGGAACGACGCAAGTGCGACCTGCACATCGTCCGGGCTCAGCTTCACCGTCAAGGTACAGACCAACGGCACGGTGGGGACCTCGGTCATCCCCGGTACTGAATCCATGCACGGCACGGCCCACGCCACTGCTTTGATCACACCACGCTGCCACCTGGGGGCGTCGGCGGCGCCCGGCGCACCACAGAGTCCTGTCGATAGTGGGGTGCTGAACTCGGGCCCCGTAAAGATCGAGTGCAAGGGTGGGGTGGAGCTCAGCTTTGAGCCGTCCAAGCCCGACCCCTGGCATGTGCTGGCAAGAAAGCTCTTCGACGTGCGCCTGACCGACTGACCCACAACGAATCGACAAGGAAGCAGCACAAATGAGCATGCGGCAGAAGGCGAAGGTTCGCAGGGGAACGGTCGTCGCGATTGCGGCGGTCCTGGCCCTCGCGTTGGCCGGATGCGGCGGTGACGACGGCGGGGAGGGCAAGTCGAAGAATCCACCCTCTCCGCAATCTCCGGGGGCGGGGAAGCAGTCCGCCGCACCGAGCAACGGCCAGAGCTCAGCACCGACTGAGATCTTGGCGACCGCCAAGGGGGCCAGCGGGATGGTGTTGGAACTCAACTCAGTGCGGCGTGACCAAGGTGGCTTCCTCACTGTCAACGGTCAGATCAAGAACACGGGGTCCCAGTCCTACAACGACACGGCGACCTGGCGTGGTGTCGAGCTCAACGGCACCGGAGAGTCAGTTGCGGGGGCGACTCTGGTCGATAAGGCGGGCAAGAAGCGCTACTACGTACTTCGGGACACGGAGTCCCGCTGCCTCTGCACAACGGGCGTCTCCAGTGTCGGCCCCGGGGAATCGATCCCGTTCTTCGCCCAGTTCCCCGCACCCCCCGCCGCCACCACCGAGGTGGACTTCAGCCTCCCCACCTTCGCCACGGCCACCGTCAAAATCTCCGGGTGACCCCATGACCAAACGCCACCGCGTCTCCGCCGCGACCGCCGTCGCCGGCCTCGTCATCGCCGGCGCCCACATCCTCGGCGCGACCACCGCGTACGCCGACGACGTCAAGCCTTCCGTGCCGCCCGGGACCGAGCCCTCCGCCGCCGCGCCCGTGGCCATCGACTCCAACGCGCCCGGCCTCAAGATCCCGCAGGGCGGAACGCTGGCCCCCATCAAGGTGCTCGACATCGCCGAGGTCGTCGAGGACCTCGGCGGGGAGCAGCGGCGGCAGGAGACCAACCAGACCGTCATGATGGCCCTGCAGGCCGAGGTGCTCTTCCCCGAGGACAGCGCCGTCTTCAACGCCCAGGCCGCCGCCCGCATCCAGGCCATCGCACAGGAGATCAACCAGCAGAAGGCGACCCGCGTCCGGGTCTTCGGGTTCACCGACGACCAGGGCAGCTACGAGCACGGCAAGGAACTGTCCAAGCAGCGCGCCGACGCCGTACAGGCGGAACTCGCCAAGACGGTGACCAGCCCCGGGGTCATCTTCGACGTCCGGGGTTACAGCGAGGACTACCCGATCGCCGACAACGGCACTGAAGAGGGCCGCAAGAAGAACCGCCGCGTCGAGATCACCTTCCCCCGCAGCGAGAAGTAGGCCGCCCGCTCGCCCCCGCACGCGCACCGCCACCCGGGCTAACGCCGCGTGTGAGGGGGCGCCGTCCGAGGTATGTGTCCCGGCGGACCTACCGGCGGAGGAGGAGACTCGGCATGCCACGGACCCGGGTGAACGGCGTGGAACTGTTCTACGAGGTCACGGGCGAGGGTGATCCCCTCGTACTGGTCCACGGGTCCTGGGTCGACCACCACTCCTGGCGCCTGGTCGCCCCGCGCCTGGCCGGGTCGTACCGGGTGGTGGTCTACGACCGCCGCGGTCACAGCGGCAGCGAGCGCCCGCCCGGCCAGGGGACCCGCAGGGAAGACGAGGACGACCTCGCGGCGCTCATCGAGACCCTGGACCTCGCCCCGGCCCACGTCGCGGGGAGTTCCTTCGGCGGGTCCACCGCCCTCGGGCTCGCCGCCCGCCGCCCCGAGCTGTTCCGCACCCTCGCCGCCCACGAGCCCCCGCTGCTGGGTCTCGTCGAGGGCGATGAGGAAGCGCAAGCCGCCCGCCTGCGCCTGGACGCGGTCTTCGCGGACATCCGCGGCGGTGACCACGCGGCCGCGGCCCGGCGCTTCGTGGAAGAGGTGGTCTCCGGGCCGGGCGAGTGGGGCAGGGTGCCTGAGCCGATCCGCGAGACGTTCATCGCCAACGCCCCCACCTTCCTCGACGAGCAGTCGGACCCGTCTTGGGCCATGATCGACCTGCCGCGCCTCGCCGCCGGCTACACCGGCCCCGCCCTGCTGACCACGGGCAGCGAGGGCATGCCCTGGTTCCCGGGAATCGTCGCCAAGCTCGGCAAGGCGCTGCGGGGGGCGCGGGTCGTCACCCTGGAGGGCGCCGGTCACGTCCCCCACGTCACCCACCCGGACGCCTACGTCGACACCCTCACGGGGTTCCTGCGGTCATAGGAGGTGGTCGGCCTTGCCGGCCTTGATGTCCCGGATGAGCTGGCGCAGGGCGTCCGTGGTGTCGGTGAGGTACGTGTCCTCTTGGCCGGAGAGGGCGATGTAGCTGTTGCCGTCCCCGTCCACCCCGATCCGGTAGCAGCTCGCGCCCTCGCCGCAGAAGGCGTCTTCCCAGGTGATGTCTGCCATCGGTGTCCCCTCAGAGTTCGCGAGCCAGGTGGTGGATGAAGTCCCGGGACGGGCCGGGTGGCAGGCTGAGCCGTTCCGTCCAGTCCAATTGGCAACGGTACTGCGCCAGTTGCGCCTCGGTGTGCAGGAAGTCCGCGCCGTGCGTGCTGTCGACCTGGACCGTGTCCAGCCGCGGGACCGGGCCCTCCAGGTAGTTGACCGTCTGGCCCGCGCCGGGGAACCCTTCCGCCTCGAAGGGGAGGACGCGCAGGACCACGTTGGGCCTGTCCGACGCGGTCAGCAGGTGCTCCAGCTGGGCCCGCGCCACCTTCCGGCCGCCGAAGCGCATCCGCAGAGCCGCCTCGTGGACGACCGCGACGTACTCGGGTGCCGAGTCACCCTCCAACACCTGCTGTCGCTCCAGACGATGGGCCAAGCGCAGGGCGATCTCTTGTTCCGGGAGGGTCGGTACGACGAACCGGAAGAGGGCGAGTGCGTGGTCGCTGGTCTGGAGCAGCCCCGGAACGTGCACCGAGTGTGCGCACCGCATGCGGGTGGCGTGCGCCTCCGTCTCGGCGATGTCGAGCATGGCGGCGGACAGGGTGCCCCGGTAGCGCTCCCACCAACCTCGCTTCCGCGGCTGGGCCATGGCCACGAGCGCATCGATGTACTCCTCGTCCGCGCAGTCGCAGTGGCAGGCCAGCGTCCGGAGCCGTTCCTCACTGATGGTCCGGATGCCCTGCTCGATGGCCGACACCTTGGAGCGGTCGACGCCGAGCAGCCCTGCGGCGGATTCGGCGGACACGTCCGCCGCCAGCCTCATCCTGCGCAGCTCGGCGCCCAGTCGCTTCTGTCGTTCGGTGGGCGCAATCCTCGGCGGCATGGGTGCAGTCTGCCGTGTCGGGACCTTCGCCTCCAGAAGTGAACGAATCATCGCAAGGAGGTGGTCAATAGTCCACCCAGGCACTACATTGGGTAACGCACCGCTCACGCAGGGGAGTTGAAGTGCACCGCCGCAGCATGCCTCGGGCCTCGGCGACGAGCCACGCTCCCCGCCCGCGTCAGCCACCCGTGCGCGTCGAACTCACCGAAGTCACGTCAGCCGAACAGCAACGTCGCACCAGGGAGTCACCGATGCCCAGCCCCTTCGACCCGGCCGCCACCCCCACCGGCGGGTTCACCGCCTGCCCGGTCGTGCCCACCGCCCCCACCGGACCTCCGGTCCCCGACGACCTCTCGTGCAGCCTCACCCTCCCCGGCGAGCCGCACAGCGCGCAGATCGCCCGCAGCGCCGTACGCGCCGCCCTGCACGCCCACGGGCTCGACCCGCTCGCGCCGGCCGCCGTGCAGGTCACCGGCGAACTGGTCGGGGCGACCTGGTACTTGGACCCCGCGCGAAGTCTGTACCTGTCCGTCCGGCACCGCGAGGGCGCGCTCCGGCTCACCGTCTACGACGGCCACGCCCCCCACGCGCACCCCCGCCTCGCCGCGCACTGCGAGGCGCGCCGGCGCTCCGCGCTGCGGCTGATGGCGGCGGTCGTCCGGGAGTGCGGCGGGGCCTGGGGGATCGAGGGATCGCGTGAGCCCGGTGGCGGTACGCGCACGTGGGCGGCCCTGCCCGCGACGGGCGCGGTCGGCTACCTTGCCGCCTGACCGGCCCCCAGGGGTTACGGCTGCTGGTGGTGGGCCTGGACGATGAGGTCCGTGGCGACCTCCAGGGCAGCTTTACGGGTCTCCTCGGGGTCGCCCTCCACGTGCTGGAGGAACATCATTCCGGCATGCAGGGTGAACAGCGCGCTGATGCAGCGGACTTGGTCGGCCAGGGGTGCGTCCGGCGCCCTGAGGAGTTCCACCAGGGCGAAGAGCCGCTTCTTCATGGTGTCGCCGATGCTGAGCTCCCGCACCGTCGCCTGGTTCTCCTGCATGAACCGGTAGAGCGAGGTTCCCGCCGCCATCGCCTCGCTGTAGCGGCGCAGCACCTCCCGCTTGGTCTCCAGGGTGCGCGGCTCGCCCTCGGCCCAGCCGATCAAGTCGTCGATGGGCTGGGTCAGGTCCTCGAAGACGCTGATGATGATGTCTTCCTTGGTCTTGAAGTGGTAGTACAGCGCCGCCTTCGTGACATCGAGCCGCTCCGCGATCTCGCGCAGCGACGTCTTCTCGTACCCCTGCTCGGCGAAGAGCTCCAGCGCGACGTCCTGGATGCGCTGGCGCGTGTTCCCGCGCCGCTGGTGCGGACTGCTGCTGGACATGACTCTCCCAAGAAACTTACTTGACGCCCGGCTAGTGACGCGTCTACCTTCACCAGTGTAGTGAACTAGCCGGGCGGCAAGTAAGTGGCCGGGTGCGGAAAGTGCCAGGGGAGTGGACGACATGGTGGAGATGACGAAAAATACGGAGACCTCCGGGGAGGTGAAGCCCCGCAGTGTCCGCGTCGTACTCATGGCCCTCATGATCGCGATGTTGCTGGCCATGCTCGACAACATGATCATCGGTACGGCGATGCCGACGATCGTCGGCGAGCTCGGCGGGCTGGAGCACCTGTCCTGGGTGGTCACGGCGTACACGCTGGCCACCGCGGCCTCCACGCCCATCTGGGGCAAGGTCGGCGACATGTACGGCCGCAAGGGCTCGTTCCTCACCTCCATCGTGATCTTCCTGATCGGTTCCGCCCTCAGCGGCATGGCCCAGGACATGGGCCAGCTGATCGGTTTCCGCGCGATCCAGGGTCTGGGCGCCGGCGGTCTGATGGTCGGCGTCATGGCGATCATCGGCGACCTGATCCCGCCCCGCGAACGCGGCAAGTACCAGGGCATGATGGCCGGCGTCATGGCCCTGGCCATGATCGGCGGCCCGCTGGTCGGCGGCACCATCACCGACCACATGGGCTGGCGCTGGTCCTTCTACATCAACCTCCCGCTCGGCGCCGTGGCGCTGGCGATGGTGAGCGCGGTCCTGCACCTGCCCAAGAAGAAGGCGCAAGGCAAGATCGACTACTTGGGTGCCGCCCTGCTGACCCTCGCGATCACCTCCACCGTGCTGGTCACCACCTGGGGCGGGACCGAGTACGCGTGGGGTTCCGGTGAGATCATCGGCCTGATCGTCGTCGGCGTCGTCGCGATCGCCGCGTTCCTCTACGCCGAGACCAAGGCCGCCGAGCCCGTCATGCCGCTGCACATCTTCCGCAGCCGCAACTTCACCCTCATGTCGGTGATCGGCTTCCTCGTCGGCTTCGCGATGTTCGGCGGCGTGCTCTACCTGCCGCTGTTCCAGCAGGCCGTGCAGGGCGCCTCCGCCACCAACTCGGGCCTGCTGCTCCTGCCGATGCTCCTCTCGATGATGGTCGTCTCGCTGATCGCGGGCCGGGTCACCACCAACACCGGCAAGTACAAGGTCTTCCCGATCGCCGGTGGCGCGCTCATGGTCGTCGGGCTCTTCCTGCTCGCGACGATGGACACCGGCACCACCCGACTGGTCTCCGGCCTGTACATGGCGGTGCTCGGCGCCGGCCTCGGCTTCCTGATGCAGATCACGATGCTGGTCGCGCAGAACAGCGTGGACATGAAGGACATGGGCGTCGCCTCGTCCTCCGCCACCCTCTTCCGTACGCTCGGCGGTTCCTTCGGCGTGGCCCTGATGGGTTCGCTGTTCACCTCGCAGGTCACCGACACCATGACCGACCGGCTCGGGCCGGCCGCCGCCGCCAAGGCGGGTTCGGCGCAGCTCGACGCGGCGAGCCTGGCCAAGCTGCCCGCGGTGATGCGCGAGGCCTACCAGCACGCGGTCGCCGCCGGTACGCACTCGGCCTTCCTGCTCGGCGCGGCCATCGCCGTACTGGGCTTCCTGGCGGCCTGGTTCGTCAAGGAGGTCCCGCTGCGGGGCGCGGGCCCGGCCGCGGCCGGCGCCGGTGAGGGCGGCAAGCCCGCCCAGGCTCCGCAGGAGTCCCTCGCCCACTGAGTCGTGCCTCATGAAGGCCCGGCCCCGGGGATCCGCCGATCCCCCGGGGCCGGGCTTTTTTCGCGCGTCCAACTCCCCGCCACCGCAAGGACGATCACCGACAAATCTCCGACACGGCACTTGACGCCCTTTCGGGCGGAACTCCTCACCGGCGGCGGACGTCATGATCTATGGACGGATCACACAAAGCGGACGCGATGCGGGGAGTTGAAACGGCTCATGAAGTTCACGGCAGGCGGACGGCGACGGGGAACGACGACGGCCCGGCCGGCCATCGCGACAGCGGCAGTGGCGGCGGCCGCCGCGGCGACGGTGTGGGGAGCGACGACCCTCACCGGACCGGTCCAGGACAGCCCCCGGGCGGGTGGGGGGCCCTCCGCGGCGCCAGGGGCCACCGCTCCCCACGACACGTCCCGGCGCATACCCGAGGGCATAGCCCACGCCTCCGAAGGCGGAGCGCGGGCCGTCAACATCACCATCGACGACGGGCCCGACCCCCGCTGGACCCCGCAGGTCCTCGACGTGCTCAAGCGGCACGACGTGAAGGCCACCTTCTGCATGATCGGGCCCCAGGCCGAGGCCCGCCCCGACCTCGTCGAGCAGGTCGTCGCGGGGGGCCACCGGCTCTGTGACCACACCACCTCGCACGACACGGCGATGGACAAGAAGCCCACCGCCTACCAGCAGGAGCAGATCCTGGCCGCGAAGCGGCAGATAGAGCGGGCGGCGGGCGGCGCCGCCGAGGTCGCGTACTACCGGGCGCCCGGCGGCGCCTTCACCCCGCAGAGCCGTCGCCTCGCCGCCGAGAACGGCATGCGCCCGCTCGGCTGGAACGTCGACAGCAAGGACTTCGCCAAGCCGGGCGTCGCGGCGATCGTCGCCACCGTCGAGCGGGAGATGAAGAACGGGCCGACCCTGCTCTTCCACGACGGCGGGGGCAACCGCTCCCAGACCGTCCAGGCCCTCGACCTGGTGCTCGACCGGCTCGCCGGCCAGGGCCGGCCGACCGGCTTCCCGGTCCGCACCGCGCCCTGACCCGCGCCCCGGCCTGCGCCCCGCACCGCGCCGCGGCCTGCGCCCCGCACCGCGCCCCGCACCGCGCCCTGACCCGCGCCCCGGCCGTCAGGAGGCCGCCCGGGCCACCTTCAGCACCGCCGCGGTCAGGGGGAGGTTCTCCGGGGCCGTACCGCCCGGGAAGCCGAAGCGGCGGCGCGTGTACCCGTACGCGATGCCCGTGACGGGGTCCGCGAAGCCGTTCGCGCCCGCCGCGCCGCAGTGCCCGAACGCCTCCGGACCCACCGCCGGCTGCCGTTCGAAGCCCAGCGCGAAGTGGTCCGCCTCCGAGGTCACCCGGTCCTCGCCCGGGGTGTGCGGCTTCGCGATCTCGGCGACCGTCTGCGGCAGCAGCAGCGCCGGCCGGCCGTCGACCCCGCTGATCGCCGCCGCGTACATGCCCGCGATCGCGGCCGCCGTGCCGACACCGCCCGCCGACGCCGGACCCTGCGCCTTCACCAGGGGGTGGTTGGCGTACGCGACGAGGTCCAGCGGCGGATCGGTGTGCCAGTTGAACGCGATCGGCATCAGCTCGGGCCGCGGCGCCGCCGCCGCGATCTCCAGCTGCGCGGGCGTCGGCAGCGCCTCCAGGACCGGCTTCCAGCGGGACTCCGCCTCCGCCGGCAACCCCAGGTACAGGTCCAGCCCGTACGGCGCGCGCACGCGCTCCTCGTAGACCTCCTGGACCGAGCGGCCGGTGACCCGCCGTACGACCTCACCGGTCAGCGCGGCGATGACGAGTGCGTGGTACCCGTACGCCGTCCCCGGCTCCCAGTACGGCTTCGTGGCCGCCAGCCGGGCCGCGACCAGCGCGTCGTCGGCCAGCTCCTCGATGGTGAAGCCCTCGGGGGTGTTGACCAGGCCGGCCCGGTGCGAGACCAGCTCCCGCACCGTCAGCCGCTCCTTGCCGTCGCCGGTGAACTCCGGCCAGTACGAGACGACCGGCCGGTCCAGTTCCAGCACGCCGTCCTGGACGAGCAGCGCCACCACCAGGTGAGCCGCGCCCTTGCTGATCGAGAAGACGCCGGTGAGGGTCTCGCCGTCGGTGTCCTCGCCCGCCCACAGGTCGACGACCGTGCGCCCGTGGTGGCGTACGGCCAGCTGTGCCTCCGGCGAGTGCCGCTCGGCCGCCACCACGGCCTCGAACTCGGCCCGGACCGTCTCCCAGCCCGCCGCCACGGTGCCGTTCACCTGCACGCTCATGTAATCCCCCTGTGGTACCCGTACGTATCGAATGCACGGCCCAACTGGCGCTCATCAGCTGGTATTCCTGGGTCTGCGCGAATCCGTCACCTCCGCCTCCGGCCCCGGCTCCCTTACGGGTGAACGCGCCCGCGGCGTCGTTCCGGCCCGCCCCGAGCCCCCGTTGGTCCGGGCATGAACCGCACCCGCACCGCCGCCCTCGCCCTCTCCGCCGCCCTGGCGGCCCTCGCCCCGGCCCTCGCCCAGTCCGCCGCCACCGCCGCCCAGGGCACCTACCTGCAGGACCCGGCAGGCGGCGAGAAGGCGATGAAGTCGATGTGGACGAAGGACGACATGCACAAGGTGGAAGCCCAGTTCCGCCTCTACCCGACCATCCAGTACAAGACCGTCAAGCGGACCGAATCCAAGGGCGGCCAGCAGTGGGAGCGGGACGTCCCCGACCCCAAGACGCTCGCCTGGATGCCCTCGTACGAGTTCGCGTGGTCGGTCGCCGACTCCCAGCTCGTCAAGAAGGCGGTGACGACGAAGGACGGCAAGCACCCGATCGTCCTGCACGCCGTGCTGCTCACCCCCGGCCGGGCGAAGGCGGCGGAGGTGGACCAGGAGCTGACCGGCCGGCCGGCCACGGGCCGGGTCAAGGTCCCGGGCGGGAAGCGGATCGCCTGCGACACCGGTCGGTACACGGTGGAGTGGTCGCTCACCCGCTCCGGCTACGGGACGCTCCGGGGAACCCTGCCCTGGGACTCCGGCTGCGAGCAGTACCGTACGGCGTTCTCGGACGACAACGGGCACATCAAGTAGAACGGGCCGGGGCGGGCCGAGTTCGGAAGGCCGGCCGCCCGCGCACCTTGTGGGTGGTCGCAGGGCGGCTGGGGCCGCGGCCTCGGATCAAGGGCCGTGGAAGTCATGATGCCGCATGGGGTGGGGGCGGCGTGCGGTGAGGAGCGCGTATCGCGCTCAGTGCTTCTTGCGGGCCGCGGCGGCCTTGGCGGAGATGTCCTCCAGGACGCTCTTGGCGTCGCCCGACGGTTCCACCGCACGGCCGATGTTGCGCTTGATGGTGTCGCTGACCGTCACCCAGGACGGGTCGTTCACCGGGTACAGCTGGGCGCCGCGCAGCGCGGTCAGGAACTGCTCGTCGTTCCTGTCGAGGCCGCCGCCCGCCGGGGTGCGCGAGGCGGTGACGGTCGCGGGCAGCAGGTGGTAGCGGTTGGCGAAGTCCGACAGGTTCTTGTCCTGGTAGACGAAGTCCAGGAACTTGCCGATCTCCGGCCCCTTGCCGTTCTGCTTGAACGCCATCATCCAGTCCGCCACGCCGACGGTCGGCGGGGTCTCGCCCGACCCGAGCGTGTTCGAGACCGGCATGGGGACGGTGCCGACGCTGATGCCCTTGGCGCGGGCCTCGTAGGCGAGCGACGGGTAGCCGTTGACCATGCCGACCTCGCCGCGCAGGAACGCGGTGAAGGCGTCGGCGCGGTTGAGCTGCGACGGAGCGACGGGTCCGGTCAGACCGGGGGTGACCAGGTTGTCCTTGACCCACTCGAAGGTCTCTATGTTCTGCTCCGACGCGAGGCTGTAGTTGCCGCTGCTGTCGGCGTAGCCGCCGCCGTTGCTCAGCTCCCAGATGAGCGCCTCCGCGTGCGCCTCCTCAGGGCCCAGGGGAAGGGCGTACGGAACCTTCACGCCCTTCTCCTTGAGGGCCTTGGCGTCGGCCTTGAGGTCGTTCCACGTCTTGGGGGCCGGGATTCCGGCCTGCTTGAACAGGCCCTCGTTGTAGAAGAGCAGACGGCTGCTCGCCACGAAGGGCAGGCCGTAGAGGGTGTTGCCGATCGAACCGGCCTCGGCGAGGGGCTGGAGGAAGTTCGCCTCGGCGGTGATGGCGAGGAGGTCATCGGCGGTATAGAGCTTGCCCTGCGCCGCGAAGTCGGAGTACGAGCCCATGAGTGCCATGTCCGGCGCGTGGCCGGCCTTGACCATGCGGGAGACCTCGCGGTCGATGTCGGCCCAGGGAAGCAGCTGCACCTCGACTTTGATGCCGGGATTGGCGGCGGTGAAGTCCTGCGTCACCTTGTCCCAGTACACCTTGGAACTGGTGGCCGGACTGTCGCCGTATTCCGCGGCGACCAGGCGCAGCGTGCCGCTGTCACCTGCGCCGTCGTCGGAGCTGCCACAGCCTGCGAGAGGTATCAATAGGCCGATTACGGCCGCACCGGCGGTTGGGCCGAACATTCTTCGTCGCACGGGTGGATTCCCCTGAGTTTCTTCTGATTCCCGGTGTTACTTATGAGTTACTCCGGGCCGAGGTGTCCCCTTCATGGCCCGTTGGCCGGAATTCTCTCCTGACGGCAGGGCGGTTGGTCCCATTGGGGCGGCAGTTGTGGGCAATGCTCCAACTGGCGTTATTCCCTATGGTGTTTTCCGATATCTGATCAACAAATCCGACGCGCGTAGACATGGCGAAACGCCCGTTTCCGGCCTGGGAAACGGGTCGATGGTCGGTCAGGGCCGCCGGGGTCCGCGGCGGCGGCGCCGCTCAGTCGGCGAAGTCGCCCGCGTACGGGTCGGGCTCGCCCGTCTCGGGGTTGCGGCCCTCCTGCCAGCGGCGCTGGGCCTTGCGCCAGTGCACGAAGCTGAGGTGCCCGCCGTCCCAGAACGTGATGCTGACGGGGCTGACGTCGAACTCGTCGGAGCAGAGCCGGTAGAGGAATTCGGCCATGCCGTACGGGTAGAGGGCGAACGGGTCCGCGTTGTGCCGTCCGATGACGAGGACGGGCCACCGGTCCGGGTCGGGGTCGACGGTCAGCCAGCACAGGATGTCGGAGCCGCCGGTGACGCCCCAGGCGATGATCGACTCGGGGTCCACGTCGAAGGCGGCCCGGCCGCCCTCCGCCTCCCACACCTGCCGGGCGTTCTCGGTCTCCTCCGCCATCTCGGCGGGGGCCCACTGGAGTCCGGGCTTGGGGAGCGGCAGCAGGATGCCGGCCTCGCCGTTGATGGAGCCGGAGCCGAAACGGCCCATGAACGCGATGAAATCGGCCGGGAACCGGGTCCCCCAGGCCGCCTCCGCGGCGGGCCAGTCGATGTCCTCGTCGGCGCCGTGCGTCGCGGGCATGATCTGCTCCAGCGCCTTGACCGCAACGTTCTCCGTCATGCCGCTCCCCTGCCACCCCAGCTCAACCGCCTCAACCTACCCCCGGGGCGTCGCGTCGCCTAGGCGGTCCCGCTCGGCGGTCACCACTTCCACCCGGCATCCGGGGCGCAGGTGCCACTCCGCCATGGCGCCGGCCGCGGCTTCCAGGACGTGGCGGGAGCGGGGGCGGGGCAGGCCGAGGCGGCCGGGGGGCATCGTGGTCACGGCGATCACGGTGAGGTTCCGGTCGAGGTACGCCACGTCGATGGCGAAGCGCATCCGGAAGGTGTGGACGCTGCCCGCGGGGGTCAGCAGCAGGGCCCCGGTGACCCCGTCCCGGCCGAGCAGGCCGCGGGTGCGGGCCCGGTACGAGGCCGCGATCTCCAGCGGGACCTCCACGAGGGACCCCGCCGCCCCCGACTCCCCGGCTCCGGGCGGTGCGCAGACCCTGAGGGTGGCTTCGCCGTCCGTCCAGTGCCGCCTGATCGCCATGTCCGTCAGGGTAGGCGCCGACGCGTCCCGGCCGATGGGCCCCCGGGCCCATGTCCCCGCCGCCCGCCGGGGCCTACGGTCGGCGGATGGGCCTGGCCGTGATCATCCTCGCCGCCGTCTACGGCGTGACCGGCGGGCTGCTGCTGCCCCGCGCCGCCTACCGGCTGTCCGTGGAGCCGGACCGGCCCTGGCGGGACCGCTGCCCCGAGGGCCACCCGCTGCCCGGCTGGCTCGGCCTCGCCCGCTGCCCGGGGGGCTCGTCACCCGCGCGGCCGCACCCGTACGGGCCCTCCTGGGCCCGCACCGCCGCGCTGACCGGCGCGGTCTGCGCCGCCCTCGCCGCGGCCGGGGGCCCGCGCCCCGAGGTGGCCGCCTTCGTGGTGCTCGCGCCCGCCCTGGTCCTGCTCGCCCTCGTGGACCTCGCCGTGCACCGGCTGCCCGACCCGCTGACCCTGCCGCTCGCCGCGCTCACCGCCGCACTGCTCGGCGGCGCGGCCCTCTTGCCCGGCGCCGCCGGGTCGTGGCGGCTCGCCCTGCTCGGCGGGGCGGCGCTCGGGGCCTCGTACCTCGTGCTGTTCCTGATCAACCCCGCCGGGATGGGCTTCGGCGACGTCAAACTGGCGCTCTCGCTCGGGGTCGCTCTTGGGTGGTACGGGTGGGGGGTATGGATCGCGGGGGCGTTCCTCGGCTTCCTCTACGG
The DNA here is from genome assembly GCF_036346105.1 of Streptomyces sp. NBC_00539. Taxonomy (GTDB): domain Bacteria; phylum Actinomycetota; class Actinomycetes; order Streptomycetales; family Streptomycetaceae; genus Streptomyces. The sequence continues at coordinate 2,707,105 of NZ_CP107811.1, read as the reverse complement.
CGCCGCATACGGCCTCGCCCTTGTGCTGCGCGGCCGCGGGGGACCCGGGGCGGCCTTCCCCTTCGGACCCTTCATGGCCGCCGGCGCTCTCACCGGAATGCTGCTGGGCGGATTCGGAGCGTAATCGTTTCGCGCCGATGCACGCAGGATGCTTTACGAAGGGTTATGGTGGAACCCCCCCCTCGGGCCGGTCCGTATCCCCCCCACGGACCGGCCCGTTTTTCGTTTTTCGCCGCCCCTGCGGGCACCGCCGCGAAATCGCAGGTCAGTGCCGCGGGGAGACCTCAGCCCCGCTGGGCCCAGATGTTGGTGCCCGGAGTCGAGACCGCGTAGGAGTCGATCTCCTCCAGTTCCTGTGGGCTCAGCGGCGGACCGGCCAGCGCGGCCACGTTCTCCTCCAGCTGCGCCACGCTCGACGCGCCGATGAGGGCCGAGGTCATCCGGCCGTCCCGGAGGACCCAGTTCAGCGCCAGCTGCGCCAGCGACTGCCCGCGCCGGCCGGCGATGTCGTTCAGGCCGTTGAGCCTGCGCACGACGTCGTCCGAGAGCAGGCCCGGGTCCAGCGACTTGCCCTGGGCGGCCCGCGAGCCCTCGGGGATGCCCTTGAGGTACTTGCCCGTCAGCAGCCCCTGCGCGAGCGGCACGAAGGAGATGCAGCCCATGCCGGCGTCCTCCAGGACGTCCAGCAGCCCGTCCTCCTCCGTCCAGCGGTTGATCATGGAGTAGGAGGGCTGGTGGATGAGGGGACGTACGCCCATCTCCGTGAGGATCCGCGCCGCCTCGGCCGTCTGCTCGGCCGTGTAGGAGGAGACGCCGACGTACAGCGCCTTGCCCTGCTGCACCGCGGACGCCAGGGCGCCCATGGTCTCCTCCAGCGGGGTCTCGGGGTCGAAGCGGTGCGAGTAGAAGATGTCGACGTAGTCGACGCCCATCCGCTCGAGCGAGGCGTCGAGCGAACCGAGCAGGTACTTGCGGCTGCCCCATTCGCCGTACGGGCCCGGGTGCATCAGGTAGCCGGCCTTGGTGGAGAGCACCAGTTCCTCGCGGTGGGACGCGAAGTCCTGCGCGAAGATCTTGCCGAAGTTCAGCTCGGCCGAACCGGGCGGCGGGCCGTAGTTGTTGGCGAGGTCGAAGTGGGTGACGCCGAGGTCGAAGGCGCGGCGCAGGATGGAACGCTGCGACTCGAGCGACTTGTCGTCGCCGAAGTTGTGCCACAGGCCGAGGGAGACGGCGGGGAGTTTGAGGCCGCTGCGGCCGGTGCGGCGGTACTCCATGGAGTCGTAGCGCGAGGGCTCTGCCCGATAGGGATTGGTATCAGTCACGTTGTCCTCCCTATCACGGACCTGTGACCGGCCGAGTTGGGTACCCGATCCCGGCGCGCAGTAATGTGGCGGCTCGGGGGTAGGGACCGCAATCCGCACGGGGGACGCACGGAGGGGCTGGAAGATCGTGAAGCTGCGCGACCTGGTGTACAGGCTCTACGCACGCCGGGTGGAAGGCCGCCTCGACCACGACGCGTCGCCCAAGCACATCGGCGTGATCCTGGACGGGAACAGGCGCTGGGCGAAGGCGTCCGGAGGCACGACGGAACAGGGCCACCAGGCCGGGGCCGACAAGATCTCCGAAATGCTGGGCTGGTGCACCGAGACGGACGTCGAGGTCGTCACCTTGTGGATGCTCTCCACCGACAACCTGGACCGGCCGGAAGTCGAGCTCCGTCCGCTGCTCAACATCATCGAGAACACCGTGCGGGGCCTCGCCGCGGACGGCCGCTGGCGGGTCCACCACGTCGGCAACCTGGACATCCTCCCGGCCGGAACCCAGACGGTGCTCAAGGAGGCCGAGCAGGCCACGCACGACGTCGAGGGGATACTCGTCAACGTCGCGGTGGGCTACGGCGGCCGGCAGGAGATCGCGGACGCGGTCCGCTCGCTGCTGCTGGAGCACGCCGAGAAGGGCACCTCGTTCGAGGAGCTCGCCGAGGTCCTGGACATCGACCACATCGCCGAGCACCTCTACACGCGCGGCCAGCCCGACCCCGACCTGGTGATCCGCACCAGCGGCGAGCAGCGGTTGTCCGGTTTCATGCTGTGGCAGAGCGCCCATTCGGAGTACTACTTCTGCGAGGTCTTCTGGCCGGCCTTCCGCAAGGTCGACTTCCTGCGGGCCCTGCGCGACTACGCCGCGCGCCACCGCCGGTACGGCACCTGAGCCGCGGGACCTGACGCCCCCTCGGGGCCGTCCGGGTGCCTCCCCCTCCCGTCGCGAAGCCTTCACCAGCGGTTCACCGAGCGTCCGTCATATGCCATGGCATGGGCGCACCGGTTCGAGGGCATACCCCTAGCAGGTCGACGCCCGATCCACGGGTGTCGAGTCTCAGCGGACGGCATGGGGCCGTCCGCCCGGGAGGCCCTTTGCACCAGGACGCGCGTGCGGTTCGCACGGACGTAGTGGAGGGCCGGAATTCGGCCCGCGCATGGGTGCCGATGACCGGTCCGGTCTTCATGGCCCGACCTCTTCCGAGGGGGTACGTCCTTCCGTGGTGACCAGCACAAAGCGCCGCCTGCCCGACAGGCGGACCTACGTCCTCGACACCAGCGTCCTGCTGGCAGACCCCAACGCGGTATCCCGCTTCGAGGAGCACGAGGTCGTGCTCCCGATCGTGGTGATCACCGAGCTGGAGGCCAAGAGGCACCATCCCGAACTCGGCTACTTCGCGCGCCAGGCCCTGCGCCTGCTCGACGACTTCCGGGTCCGCTACGGTCGCCTCGACGCCCCCATCCCGCTGGGCGATCTGGGCGGCACCCTGCGCGTCGAACTCAACCACTCCGACCCCGGCGTCCTGCCGGCGGGCTTCCGGCTGGGGGACAACGACTCCCGCATCCTGGCCGTCGCCCGCAACCTCCAGGCCGAGGGCTACGACGTCACGGTGGTCTCGAAGGACCTGCCGCTGCGCATCAAGGCCTCCTCGGTGGGGCTGCTCGCCGAGGAGTACCGGGCCGAGCTCGCGATCACCGACAGCGGCTGGACCGGCATGAGCGAGCTCGCGCTCTCCGGGGAACAGGTCGACCTGCTCTTCTCGGAGGAGCGGCTCTACGTGCCGGAGGCCGCCGAACTGCCGGTCCACACCGGGCTCGTCCTCCAGTCCGAGCGGGGCAAGGCGCTCGGCCGGGTCACGGCGGACGGCAACGTCCGCCTCGTGCGCGGCGACCGCGAGGCCTTCGGGCTGCACGGCCGCAGCGCCGAGCAGCGCATCGCCCTGGACCTGCTGCTCGATCCCGAGATCGGGATCCTCTCCATGGGCGGCCGGGCCGGCACCGGAAAGTCGGCGCTGGCGCTGTGCGCGGGCCTGGAGGCGGTCCTGGAGCGCAGGCAGCACCAGAAGGTGATGGTCTTCCGGCCGCTGTACGCGGTGGGCGGGCAGGACCTCGGCTACCTGCCGGGCGACGCCGCCGAGAAGATGAGCCCCTGGGCGCAGGCGGTCTTCGACACCCTCTCCTCCGTCGCCGGGCGGGAGGTCATCGAGGAGGTGCTGAACCGCGGGATGCTGGAGGTCCTGCCCCTCACGCACATCCGGGGCCGTTCGCTGCACGACGCCTTCGTGATCGTGGACGAGGCCCAGTCGCTGGAGCGCAACGTCCTGCTGACCGTGCTGTCCCGGATCGGTGCCAACTCGCGGGTCGTCCTGACCCACGACGTGGCCCAGCGGGACAACTTGAGGGTCGGCCGGTACGACGGGGTGGTCGCGGTCGTTGAGAAGCTCAAGGGGCACCCGCTGTTCGCGCACGTCACGCTGACGCGTTCCGAGCGCTCCCCGATCGCCGCGCTCGTCACCGAGATGCTGGAGGCGCTGTGACGGGGGCCGCCCGTCGGCCCTGACGGCGAAAAGGGGCAGAAACCCCATAGGTGCACGATGAGTTGGCGCCGCCCGACAAAGGTCCAGCAGCCTAGCCGGGCGGCGTCGTGCTGCACAGGTCTTCGCCGCAATCGGGGGCGTTCGGGCAGGTGTGACCTTTCCCACGCAACGTGGAATTGCCCTGCGGCGTCGCGGTCCGGCAGAGTCTGCTTTCCGTCAGGCCCCGCATACGGCACTTCTGTACCTCTCGCGAGGTACGCGCACACCAACAACTCCAGAGCCGGTCGCCGTATGCCGCCCGAGCTAGACGGCAGCTCCCGCGAGGGAGTTGCCCCGGGTCCGCGCCTCCAGTGACCGCAGATTCATGGAGGCCAGTGTCGAGGGGCACTATTGCGCCCGCGCGGTCACTGCGGACGCTGCTGGAAGGACACCGTGTGAGCCGGATCTCGGTCCGGGGGTTCGCAGTGGCTTCGGCCACCGCGGTCACCACCGTCGGCGCAGTCGTAGGCGTTGCAGCGGGCGACGCCACCCCGAACGACATCGAAACGACCGCCGCCGGAACGACTCTCCTCACTGACATCCCGGTCGGCGACCAGGCGCAGGTCCAGAGCGCGTCCCTGACGCAGCAGGCCGACGCCATCGCCCACGCCGCCGACGCCGACGCCAAGCGCTCGGCCGAGGAAGCGGCACGCGTCCAGGCCGCGCAGGACGCCAAGGCGAAGAAGACGGACGCCGAGGCCGCGGAGAAGAAGAAGCAGGCCGAAGCGGAAGCGAAGAAGCGCGACGAGGAGCAGGTCGCCAGCCGCTCCGCGACGCGCAGCGCCGGAGACTTCGCCGTCCAGGGCTCCTACACGGTCGCCCAGGTCAAGGAAATCGCCCGCCAGATCGTGCCGGCCGGCCAGTTCCAGTGCTTCTCCAACATCATCAACGAGGAATCGACCTGGAACTACCAGGCCGTGAACTCCTCCTCGGGCGCCTACGGCCTGGTCCAGGCCCTGCCCGGCTCCAAGATGGCCTCGGCGGGCGCCGACTGGCGCACCAACCCGGCCACGCAGATCCAGTGGGGCCTGGGCTACATGAACGACCGGTACGGCAGCCCGTGCAGCGCCTGGAGCTTCCACCAGAGCAACGGCTGGTACTGAGTCTGCGAGCCGCCTCGGGAACCCGGCTGCGGCGAACAACCTCGGGGAGCCCCGCACCGTCCTACGGTGCGGGGCTCCCGCGCGTGTACGGTCGGGCGAGTGCGTCCGCGGTCGGGGGGAAAGGGAAAGACATGACGAAGAGGGCAGGCTGGCTCGGCCGGATCGGCAGAGGGCTCAGCCAGATCGGCGCGCGGCTGGACGAACGGCGGGCCGAGGTCGAGGCGGAGACCGCCGTCGACGTGCCCGTCCCCGTCCCGCTCCCCATGGACGGACCGGTGCCCGCGACCGTGGTGGCCCCCGGTGGCGCCTCCGGCTGGCGGGAGCGGCCCGACCCGGTGACGGTCATCCCGTGGGGCATGCGGGTGGCCGCCGAGGCCAGTTGGCGGCTGCTGCTCCTGGCCGGGATGCTCTGGGTGCTGATGAAGGTGATCAGCGAGGTCCGCCTCGTGGTGCTCGCCTTCTCCGCCGCCCTGCTCGTCACCGCCCTGCTCCAGCCCTTCGTCGTACGACTGCGCAGGCTCGGGCTGCCGCGCGGGCTCGCCACGGCCGTGACCGCGATCCTCGGTTTCGTCGTGATCGGCCTGGTCGGCTGGTTCGTGGTCTGGCAGGTCATGGAGAACCTCGACACCCTCTCCGCCCGGGTGCGCGAGGGCATCGACGAACTCAAACTCTGGTTGCTGGACAGCCCGTTCCACGTCACCGAGAAGCAGATCAACGACATCGCGAAGAGCCTCACCGACACCATCGGCACCAACACCGAGCAGATCACCTCCGCCGGCCTGCAGGGCGTGACGGTGCTCGTCGAGGTACTCACGGGCATCCTGCTCTCGATGTTCTCGACGCTCTTCCTGCTCTACGACGGCAAGCGCATCTGGACCTGGGTGCTCGGCCTGGTCCCGCGCGCGGCCCGCCCCGGGGTCGCCGGCGCCGGCCCGCGTGCCTGGCGCACGCTGACCGCATACGTCCGGGGCACCGTGCTCGTCGCCCTCATCGACGCCGTCTTCATCGGCCTCGGGCTGTACTTCCTCGACGTCACGATGGCGGTACCGCTCGCCGTCTTCATCTTCCTGTTCGCCTTCATCCCGCTCGTCGGCGCGGTCGTCTCCGGCGCCCTGGCCGTGGTGGTGGCCCTGGTGACCCAGGGGCCGTTCATCGCCCTGATGGTCCTCGCGGTGGTGCTGGCGGTGCAGCAGCTGGAGGGGCACGTGCTCCAGCCGTTCATCCTGGGCCGCGCCGTACGGGTGCACCCGCTCGCGGTGGTGCTGGCGGTGGCGGCCGGCGGGATGGTCGCCGGCATCGGCGGTGCGGTGGTCGCCGTGCCGCTGGTGGCCGTCACCAACACCGTCGTGGTGTACCTGCGGGCGTACTCGCGCGACCAGCAGCGCGCGGCGGCCGCCGCGACGGGCCCGGGCCCGCACGGCGCCACGGCCCTGCCGCAGGCCGAGCGGGACCAGGGCGCGCACGCGTAGTCCCCGTCGGGGCGGGCTCCTCGGGTCCGCGGAACCGACAAGGCCCCCGCTGCCGGTGGACGGCGGCGGGGGCCTTGGTGGTCGTACGCGTACGAGGGGTGCCTACTCGGCGGCGAGGGCGTCCTCGGCGTCGAGGGTGACGGCGACGGCCTGGATCACCGAGGCGATCTTGAAGGCCTCCTGGACCGTCTCGCGGCCGACACCGGCCTTGCGCAGCACCTGCTCGTGCGAGTCGAGGCACTGGCCGCAGCCGTTGATCGCGGAGACCGCGAGCGACCACAGCTCGAAGTCGACCTTCTCCACACCCGGGTTGCCGATGATGTTCATCCGCAGGCCCGCGCGCAGGGTGCCGTACTCCGGGTCGGACAGCAGGTGCCGGGTCCGGTAGAAGACGTTGTTCATCGCCATGACCGCGGCCGCGGACTTGGCGGCGGTGTACGCCTCCGGCGACAGGGCCGCCTTCGCCTCCGGCTCCAGCTCACGCAGGACGCGCGCGGAGCGGGCGGCGATCGCGCAGGCCAGGACCGTGCCCCACAGCTGCTGCTGCGGCAGGTCGCTGTTGCCGATGACCGAACCGAGGTTCAGCCTCAGGTCCTTGGCGAAGTCCGGGACGGCGGCCTTGAGGGAGTCGAGGGACA